>JARQTN010000057.1:18309-36938 GCA_029976695.1 Lewinellaceae bacterium | reverse complement strand
CTGAGATTGACCGGGTAGGGGGAACGCCTTCTTTTTCAATCACTGAAATATGCAGTATATTTACATACATCACATCATGATTCACAGGACATACATATTCATTCCCCTGCTGATGTTGCTCTCTTCCATCAGCATTCCTGCACAGGCTGGCCCGGAATGGGTGCTTCAGTCAGAAAAGGACGGTATCAGGATCTTTACCCGGGATGTGGAAGGGACCCGCTACAAGAATGTTCGTGGGATTGCGGATATCCAGGCGCCAAAGGACCAGGTACTCAGGGTGCTGACGGATTTTGACAACTTCCATCTCTGGAATGAGCACATCACCGAAAGCCACAAGATAAGCTCGCCGGACGACACCACACACCTGGTGTACACAATGGAGGATGCCCCGTGGCCGGTCCAGGACCGGTATCATGTATCGAGATATACCATCTCTGATTCCGAGCTTGAATGTCTGATCAATTTTGAATCGATCCCCGACTTCCTGGAGAAACGGTCCGATGCCATCGAGATGAAGAGACAAAAAGGCTTCTGGAGAATCACTTCAAATGAAAACGGGGGTTGCCGGGTGGAGTTTTTTATGGACCGCAACCCGGGGGGATACGTACCGGCCTGGCTGGTGAATTATATGATTGTAGAAACCCCCTTTAAAACGCTTCATAAGCTGCTGGAATTGATCCGGAACCAGCCGCGGCCCTGAACCCCGCACATCTCCCCACTTCTTGGCTTTTGCCTGTCAAATCTTATCTTGCAGGCAAATTCATTTCAAGTCAATGAAAATTGCAGTTTTTCCGGGTTCTTTTGATCCCATCACGGTAGGCCATGTGGACCTGATCAAACGTGCTTCCCCGCTTTTTGACAAGATTGTGGTCGCTGTCGGGATCAATTCCCAGAAGAAAACCCTGTTTGCCCTCGAACAGCGGATCGAATGGCTGCATGCTGTATTGGGTGCGTTTCCGAAAGTGGAAGTAGACAGTTTTGAAGGCCTTACGGTAAAATTCTGCCAGTCCATCGGAGCGAACTACCTGATCCGCGGCCTGAGAAACGCTTCTGATTTTGATTATGAAAAGACGATCTCACAGTTGAACCACATCATCGGAAATGATATTGAAACAGTATTCCTGATCAGCAGGCCGGAGTATTCCCACATCAGCAGCACGATCGTGCGCGAGATCATCATCGGCAAAGGAGATGCCAGCAGCCTTGTGCCGCAGCAGATCCGGTTTGACTATTAAGCATCGGTTTTCAGGTGCAAAAACAGTACCTTTGTGTTCTTCTTAAAACACAAATTCAATTCCTATGTCTAACGCTATTTTTGAAGTACCCATCGCCGAGAATGAGCCCGTTCTCCAGTATACGCCGGGATCCCCCGAGAGGGCCGTACTGAAGGCCGAGATCCGCAAAATGAAAAAACAAAAAGTGGATATCCCGATGGTGATCGGCGGAAAAGAAGTAAGGACAAAAAATATCGTCCCGATCCATGCACCGCATGACCTGAAAACGGTCCTCGGACAATTTCACAAAGGGGATGCGAAACACGTGAAGCAAGCTATTGATGCAGCCCTTGCGGCCAAACCATCCTGGGAATCCATGCACTGGCATGACCGTGCTTCCATTTTCCTGAAGGCTGCTGACTTGCTGGCAGGTCCTTACAGGGCGAAGATGAACGCAGCGACCATGTTGGGCCAGTCCAAAAATGTATTCCAGGCCGAGATCGATTGCGTCTGCGAATTGGCGGATTTCTTCCGGTTTAATGTGCAATACATGACCGAAATTTACAGCCAGCAGCCAGAAAGTGCACCGATGACCTGGAACAGGCTCGAATACCGGGCTTTGGAAGGCTTCGTGTTCGCGCTGACACCATTCAATTTTACCAGTATCGCCGGCAACCTGCCGTCAGCACCTGCCATTATGGGGAATACCGTGGTCTGGAAGGCCGCACAATCACAGATTTACAGCGCTGCCGTGATCATGGAGGTTTTCCAGAAAGCCGGGTTGCCGGATGGCGTGATCAACCTCGTTTTTGTCAGCGGACCCACAGCAGGGGATGTCATATTCAATCACCCCGATTTTGCCGGGATCCACTTTACGGGAAGTACCGGCGTATTCCAGACAATCTGGAAAACGATCGGAACGAATATCCAGAAGTATAGATCCTATCCCAGGATCGTGGGCGAAACGGGAGGGAAGGACTTTGTGGTCATGCACCCTTCTGCAGATGTTCAAGAAGTGGTCACTGCACTTGCCAGGGGCGCTTTTGAGTTCCAGGGGCAGAAATGCTCTGCAGCCTCGAGGGCGTACATCCCGAAGTCAAAATGGCGCGATGTAAAAAAAGGCCTTGTTGACGATCTCAAATCCTTCAAAATGGGCAGCCCAGAAGACTTCACGAATTTTATCAATGCAGTCATCGATGAAGGTGCGTTCGACAAGATTACCGCATACATTGCCGATGCCAAAAAGGCGAAAGGCGTCAAGGTGGTCGCAGGTGGTAAATACAGTAAAACAACAGGTTACTTTATTGAACCTACTGTGTTGCTCGTTGAAGATCCGAAATATGTTACGATGTGTGAAGAGATCTTCGGCCCGGTACTGACCGTGTACCTGTATGAAGATGATACGTTTGAAGAACTCCTCGATCTCGTCGATACGACCTCTCCATATGCATTGACGGGTGCCGTATTCTCAAAAGACCGTGATGCAATACACATGGCAAACGAGAAACTGAGACATGCTGCGGGCAATTATTATATCAATGACAAGCCTACTGGTGCGGTTGTCGGGCAGCAGCCTTTTGGCGGTGCGCGGGCCTCGGGCACGAACGACAAGGCCGGTTCTGTCCTGAACCTCTACAGGTGGGTTTCACCGAGGACGATCAAGGAAAACTTCAATCCGCCAACAGATTACCGCTATCCGTTCATGAAGGCCAAGTAGCCTTTCGTGAAAGATTGTTTTAACACCGGGCAGGTTCATCTTCCCGGTGTTCTTTTTTGTTGCTGGTGCGAAGAGGGCCTGGTTAAAAGGGAATCCCGCGGATCAGTTGGGAAATGAATTCGGAACCGACTCGTGGCAGTGCCAAAAGGGCAAAAATGATCCCGAACAAGGCACCGTAAAAGTGGGCCATATGGTCGATCCGGTCATGCCGGTTTTTGCTCGCCCACGAAGAATACACCAGGTAGGCAATCCCTGCAATGATCGCCGGGATGGGCAGAATAAAAAAGAGTTGGAGGATGGCCCAGGGCTTGATCATAATGAAAATGAAAAGGATCCCGGACACCGCCCCGGAGGCTCCGACACTCGCAAAGCCCGGGTTGTCCTTGTGCTTCAGGTATGTCGGGATATCTGCCACGATGATGGCCGCCAGGTAAAACAGCAGGTAGAGGATACGGCCCCAGGTACCGCCAAGGCGGATGATGAAATATTGCTCTACGTATTCACCAAAAATATAAAAGACGTACATGTTCAGCGCCAGGTGGATGATGCTGCCGTGCACAAATCCTGAAGACAGAAAGCGGTACCACTGGCCGGTCCTGGCTTCCTGGTATGGGGAATGTTTCAAGAGCTCAAGCTTGTTCCGGTTTTCGAGCGCCTGCCATGAAATGATGACTGTAATGACGATGATGATCAGCGTGATGGAGATATCCATAAGCATCAGAATTATTGATGGTGATAAGGTAGTGAATTGAGTATACTGAACCCCCTGTACAACTGTTCAAGGAAAATGCTCCGCACAAGTTGGTGGGGAAATGTGAATTTGGATAAAGAGAGCTTCATGTTGGCCATCTCGTGAATGGAATCATCAAACCCAAAGGCGCCCCCGATGATAAAGACAAGGTCCTGCCCCATATGGTTCATGTGGTCGCGCAGGAATCTGGCAAATGCTTTGGAAGTGAATTCCTGCCCGTATTCATCAAGCAGGACAATCCGTGCATTCCTGTTTTTGAGTTGCTTGCGGATCAAAACAGCTTCTTCCTTTTTAATCACAATTGGGTCATTTGACCTGATCTTGTGATTGCGGATCAGGTGGAATGAAACATGAGCCATCGGTTTGAGCCTTTTCAAATATTCATCCTCTACCTTCTGAAGATGACCGGGAGACGCATTTCCAACAGACCAAATTTCGATTTTCATTCCGGAAACAGCTTTTTCAATTAAAATCAGGCGATCAGGTCCCTGCTTACCCCCTGCAGGATGTCATCCAGGCCAAGTCCGGCAAGGCTGCTGACGACCATATGTGCTTTATCCAGATATGCAGGGTCGCCAAGGCCAAGGACATAGCACCCGGCAGCAATCCCCGCCGCAACTCCTTTTTCAGCATCTTCAATGACAACCGTTTCCGCAGGATGAAGGTGTAAAAGCTGGCACACATGCTCATAAATCTCCGGATCCGGTTTTGCCGCTGGTACGTCATTTGCATCGATCACGATATCAAACAGGTCAAGTGCACCGATCCTTTCCAGGATGTGCCTGGCGTTGCGGCTTCCAGAGGCGACGGCGACTTGATACCCTTCCTTTTTCGCAGCCTGGATGAGGGGGTATACTCCGGGCAAGAGATCCTGGAGCGTCAAATGATCGATCAGGTCCAAATAGATCCTGTTCTTTTCTTTCAGCAATGCTTCTTTCTGGTAATGCGAGAGGAGCAGCTGTCCTTTGTGCAAGAGATATTCCAGCGAGTCAATCCTGCTGGCACCTTTCAGAACAAGGTCATCCTCAGGCTCCAGTGTGAGGCCGATCTTGTCCAGCAGGATTTCCCACGACTTGTAGTGATACCTGCCGGTATCCATGAGCACACCGTCAAAATCGAATATCAAAGCTCTGATCATCATACGCTATCTTTTTTTCAGGTTTCCGAAGAGGATCTTTCTTTCGGGGTGTGCTTCCTCCAGCTTTGATAAAATCTCCCCGATCTCACTGTTCAGATTCAGCATCTCAAAATGCACCCGCCATTTCTGGATCAGGTCCACGTTCACATTACCAGCGTAGTGTTTGAGGTGATCCTCGATCAAATTCAGGTATGCTTGCATCAATTCATGCTTCAACCCGGGCAGGACATGGACATCATGCCGAATAAAGAAGTCAATGTCAGCTTTCTGTGCCATCAGGTCAAGCAGCTCGTTCTGTTTGCCGCTGGCGATATAATATTCGGCAAGTAATTTTTCCTGTGCATCACCCTCCAATTCCCCAATGATCCTTCTTTCCGTTTCCATTTCGATCTTTCCGGAAGGAATTGCAGGATGCTGGAGGAGTGCCTCAAAATAGGAGATGTCCTGTGCCAGGATCATGAGTTCGATGCCGTATTTCTCCAACTGGTCAATCCTGTCGAGGTTGTCGGCTGCCTCAAAAACCTTTCGGAAAATTCGGATCTGGTTCTTTGGTCTGTACAGGGAAATGTCTACCTGCTCGATCAGCCAAACGATACATGCATGTTCCTGAAGATTGTGCAGGATCTCAACGGCATGTGCAAACCTGATTTGCCCGACACGGTGAAATGCCTTTCTGGCTTCAGCGCTTGCGTTTGCCTGGAAAAACACCATGGCACCAACAGGCAACCAGGGGTTCTCGATCGCATCATCGGCCCCGATCTTCGAAGTGATCAGGCTGAAGAGTGCTGTGGAAAGATTCAATTCAAATGCAGTCGGGGCGATGACCGATGCAGCATTGAAAAAATAGTCCATGATCCGGTATTTTGACCGGTCTGCAAGCTCAAGGCAAAAGTGAACAGCTGTTTGCTTCAACTCGGGGGCAATAGGTGCTTTCAGGTAAACGGTAAGCTTCTCGTAGATCGACCTGATCTCAAGCTTGAAATATTCGGCATATTCCTCATTCCGGTCAACGGTCATATGCACCCTGGCCAATAGGGCCGAAAGGATCTCAAATGCCTCGGTATACAATTTGTCCACCATGGCCTCGTCAAAGTGGAGCAGCATGCTTTCTACCATGAATGAGAGGGTCTTGCGTTCAGACCGGTTCAGCCTTACTTTTCCTGTCCGGTCAATCCGGACAAGCTGGCCGAGCAATGTGTCATACTTGTCCGGAAAAGAATCAGAAGGCAGGTTCCTGATAAAGCGCGTTTTCAGCAAGAGGGAAAAGGCGTTGTCCTGCCTTGCATAATCCTGGCAGAAAAGTTTCAGATCATTCAGCTGCACACTATTCAGCGCCGTCTTGATATTCATCGACGGGGTCGCCGGTTTTCTCTTCTTCGGGGTTTTCTTCTTTCCCCTTTCCCCGCGCAACAGGATGAGTCCTGCAAGAATATGTGCACACTTGCCGTCTTTTGTATATACGGCACAATCGCAGGTCGTCCTGGTGACAATATCGCCTGCCAGCTTGATCTCTGCTTCTATGGGCACCTCACCCGGGAAATGGACAACGTAGAGCCCTTGGCCAAGTTTTTCAGGCGGTTGTGTCCGGGTATCAGCCAGGATTTGCCCGGCTGTGTCAAAATCCTCTGGTGGCCAGGCATTCTCAAGTAACGTAATGGAATATTTCCTTTTCAATGTATGGTCCGTTCACCGTTGAGTGTAAATGGTCATTTTACAACAAAAACATCTAATTTAAGATTCACAATGTATTTTTGAGCAATGAATTGACCATAGAAAAGGTCAGGCGACAGAAATCGATACAATGGAATTAAGAAATATCTGTTTTGTCAGGCACGCAAAATCCAGTTGGGATCATCCGGAACTTGCGGATATTGAACGCCCCCTGAACAAAAGGGGATTGAGGGATGCTCCTTTCATGGCAAAAAAGATGAGTGAGCTGCACGTCGTCCCGGACCTCATCGTGACAAGCCCAGCCGTAAGGGCAATGTCGACGGCCCGCTTTTTTGCAGATCAGTTTCGCCTCCCGGATGCGGATTTCATGGTTGTTGAGGAGCTTTACGGGGCAGGCCCCTACGAGATCATTGATGTTGTGCACCGCATGCCGGACGAGAAATTTTCCATTTTCCTTTTCGGCCATAACCCGACACTGACAATGCTGACAAACATGTTCGCCGGTGTACACATTGACAATGTGCCGACATGCGGCATATCACAGGCAAAAACGATGGTCAATACATGGGAGAAATTCAGTCCGGAGACATCCGCATTTGTGTCCTTTTACTATCCAAAGCAATACAGGTAAATCTATGAAATGGATCACCATCGGATTGCTGAGCATCCTTCTGATGACCAATTGCGGGAAACAGGATGAAGAAGTGATGGAGATCAATGAAGACCGGCTTGTGCGTGTACTGGTAGACCTGCATATCATCGAAGCTTCACTGACTACCGTCAATTCGAGCCACCGGGACAGCATCCGCCAGGTCGCCCTGGAAAAATGTGCTGAACTGCACCGGATCACCGTGGAGGACCTCGAAAAAGAACTGCTTTATGTAGACCAGAAACCCGCTTATCACCAGGTGCTCTACAAGCGTGTGCTGGATACACTTGAAAGCTATATGTCAAGGGCGGATACCCTGTCTCTTGTGAAAAAACCGGTCCAGTCAAAACCGAAACCTAAACAACCGGATATCAGGAACAAATAGATCCATGAGTGTATTCAAGAGCAACGAATTTTTCAAAAACCTTTCGGTTAACCAGATTGCCCTTTACGCATCCCTCCTCATCTCATTGATCGTCCTTGTGCTCAATACGGTTTCCCGGATCATGACACCGGAATTGGCTGCTGTCACCTGGGCAGAACAGGTCGGTATTTTCCTGATTGTCCTCCTCGCTGCATACCTGCTCATCCGGTTCGTGATGAACAGGTACATTTACAGGCGTGTCAAACTGATCTACAAGTCCATCCGGACATCAAAGATCTCGATACCGGACGACTGGTATGAATCAACGGATGACATGCTGAACGAAGTGGAGACCGATGTCCGTGTGTGGGCTGAAGGACAGGCAAAAGAGATCGAAACATTGAAGACGCTTGAGAATTACAGGAAGATTTTCCTTGGAAATGTATCCCATGAATTGAAAACACCTATTTTCAGCATACAGGGATATATCGAAACACTCCTTGATGGCGGTCTCTACGATGAATCCATCAATGAACGCTACCTGAAAAGGGCCTCCCTCAATGTCGAACGGATCCTGACCATTGTGCGGGACCTGGAAGAGATCTCAAAACTCGAATCAGGTGAGCTCCTTCTCGAAGTCCAGCAGTTTGATATCAAGGAACTGGTCAGGGAAGTATTTTTCGATCTTGAGTTTCAGGCAAAGGAAAAAGGGATACGCCTGGTTTTCAAGGAGGGTGCAGACAAGGCCTTCCAGGTAAAGGCCGACCGGGAATACATCCGCAGGGTACTGGATAACCTGATCGTCAACTCCATCAGGTACGGCAGGGAAGGTGGTTTTACAAAAGTTTCCTTTTATGACATGGACAAGCAGGTCCTGATCGAGGTTTCCGATGACGGGATCGGCATCGAACAAAAACACCTGAAGCATTTGTTCGACAGGTTCTACCGGGCCGACAAAAGCAGGAGCAGGCATTCGGGTGGATCGGGTCTTGGATTATCCATTGTAAAACATATCCTTGAGGCCCACCACCAGTCAATCAATGTACGAAGTACACTGGGTATTGGATCCACCTTTGGTTTTACTTTAGACAAGGCTGGTTAACACACTGTTAATGTGATGATTATTTTCTCATACATTGGGTCATACAGACACCACGTGAGTGTTACAGCATGACCGGGTCAGGAATCGCATCGAGCCTGGCCTTTATTGAATCCCTGGTCTCATAGAAAACCGGAAAGAATTCATCCGGCATCGGATCCGGGGGCGGCAACTTTTCCCTGAGGTGGTCCACCTGTCTTCCGTGCTTCCAGAAACGGAAACACACATGACAGCCAGTCGCAAGGCCGGTTTTTCCCACATAGCCGATGACCTGGCCCTGTTTCACATGAACACCGGGTTTTACATGCGATGCAAAGCGCGTCATATGCAGGTATTGTGTCTGGTACACATCGTCATGGCGCACCTTGACATAATTTCCGTTGCCGCTGGTGTATCCGGCCTTGAGCACAACACCGTCAGCCACCGCGATGATCGGTGTGCCGCATGGGGCCGCGTAATCCGTGCCATAGTGTGCTCTTGTCCGTTTCAGGACCGGATGGAACCTCCGCAGGTTATACCTCGATGAAATGCGCACCTGGCTGTACTGTACAGGAGCTTTCAGGAAAGCTTTTTTCATCGGCCTTCCTTCTTCATCGTAATACCCGGAATACTTGGGGTTCTCAAAATAAATGGAGTAATATTCATTTTCGTTATTCTTGTAATACGCACCTGCAAGTTTGCCGATACCCACGGGTTCACCATCGATATATTCACGCTCAAAAATGAGTTTGAAGATATCCCCCCTGAGGATATGGTGGAAATCCACGGACCATGCAAGGGCATGTTCCATTTCCACAATGAGTGCATGTTTGAATCCCTCCTGGTCCATTGCAGCCCAAAGGGAACTGGTAATCACACCCCTGGCTTCCTCTATGCATGTTTCATAATCACGGTTGATCATCTCTGCATAGATGCTGTCTCTGAGGTTGTATTTGACATACCGGTAGGCGCTGGGTTCGTAGACGAGTGCAATCACTTCCCCATTGTGATTATCCCTGATCAGCCCTGCTCTTTTGCCAACGCGCAGGCTGCGGACACTGAACACATCCTTTGCCCGCTCAGCAAGGATGGCGATCTGTTGGTGGGAAACTCCGTAGGGGTACAGGATATCCCCGAGGGTTTGATTCCATTCCATCGTAAATGAATCCACATACACAGAATCGGGATGGTATCCATAAATGCTTTTATCGTGCACTTCCTCAAATTCCGTAAATGTTTCGAAACTCGGGGGGGCGGGTCTGGGAAACGCATTTTGATAGAGCATGAACCCTCCAACCATCAGGAAAATTGAAAGCAGAATGATGAATACTGTTCTTCGAAGGATCATGCAACTTGATTGGTAAGCGTGAAATCCATTTCGAAAATCGAAAAAAAATCCCAAAACAAAAAGGATCAGTATTTTTGAGGCACACGAATGATGTGTGCATGGCCCGGACTACCATATCTGCAAACGGCAAAATACTCGACTTCTCCTCGCCAAGGATCATGGGTATCCTGAATGTGACGCCGGACTCTTTTTATGATGGCGGACGCTATCTGTTACTGGATGAGATCCTGGCCCGCGTGGAGTCCATGATCAGGGATGGAGCTGACATCATCGATATCGGAGGGATGTCTTCTCGTCCAGGGGCAGCAGTGATCTCCGAGGAGGAAGAATCTGCCCGCATCATCCCGGTGATCAGGGAAATCAGGCGGCACTATCCCGGTATCTGGCTTTCTGTGGACACAGTCCGATCCGGGATTGCATGCAAAGCCGCTGCCGAAGGGGCAGACATCATAAACGATATTTCAGCCGGCAACATTGATCATAACATGTTCCGGGTGATTCGTGAGACCGGCCTTCCTTACATCCTGATGCATATGCAGGGGAGGCCAGAAAACATGCAGCTAAACCCGCAGTATCGTGATGTGATCCGCGAGGTCCTCAGGTTTCTCCTCAATCATGTGAAAACACTGAGGGACATGGGTGTCCGGGATTTGATCGTGGACCCGGGCATCGGTTTTGGAAAGTCAGTGGCGCATAACTATCAGATCTTGGCACACCTGGATGTTTTCAGGATCATTGAGGCTCCGCTGCTCATCGGACTGAGCAGGAAATCCCTCATCTGCAAAGTGCTCAATGTAAACCCGGAAAAAGCACTGAACGGAACAACGGCCCTGCACATGATTGCACTCCAAAATGGGGCCCGCATCCTGCGTGTCCATGACGTCCGGCAGGCAAGGGAGGCAATCCTGCTGCATGCCCAACTGGATAACACGTTAAAACAAGGTTAAACATTTGAAAATCAATCATTTCATGTCGCTTAAGCGTTATATGTAATGGAATCATAAGCAAATGGAGCTACAGGAAGAACAAAAAACTCGGAAACGAACCTCCCTCTTGAGGCGGATCCTAGTCGGTTTTTTAGTCATCCTGTTCAGCTTTTTCTCTCTTTCCCTCATCATTCAGACTCCGCTGATCCAGAACTGGGGCATCCGCCAGATCACGGAGTACATGGAAAGAAAAATGGAAACCCGCGTGGAGGTCGGGGAGTTTGACCTGAATATATTCAGGCACCTTGTCCTGGGAAACGTATATGTCGAGAGTCCGGTCATGCCCGGTGACACCCTGCTTTACAGCGAAAAGCTCCGTGTCAATTTTTCTTCGATCCTCAATATCCTTTCCGGGTCATTCACGATAAATGAAATTGCACTCACAAATGGCATGCTGCGGTTCAGGCGGAATCCCGAAATGGGTGTTAGCAGTATCGCCTATCTCCTCGACAAACTCGGTATAGAAGCTTCACGTGCTTTGCAGGACTCCATCAGAATCGACAAGGAAGCAGGCAGCGCAAAGAAATTGAAATTTTCCCTTGAGGATATTGATCTCAACAACGTGAAGCTGGAATACCTCGATGAGATAAAATCTTTCAATCAACATTACCGGATCGGTGACGCACATATCGATATCCGCGATTTAGACCTGGAACGGAAGGAGATCCATATTGTTGCGATCGACATGAGGGATGCGATCATCAGGATGGAGAAAACCGGACCTGCTGTTGACCAGTCTCCAGGTCTAAAAAACACAACGGAAAATACGCCCCTCGAATACAAGGCAGGAATTCCTCAAAAGGAAGATCTGTGGAAATTTATTGTTGATGACCTCAGCCTGAACGATTGCCAGTTCAAGCTCGATAACTTTTACCGGTCAAAAGAATCGCCATGGCCGTCAGACCTGATCGATTATCACCACCTGGATATCGTGGATATTGACATTGCTGCAGATGATTTCACGATGCAGGACCTGGCTTTCACCGGAAAGTATGCAAAAGTGCACTTGAAGCACCGCAACGGATTTGAGGTAAAGGAACTTTCTACTGACCTGGTGATCGTGAATGATACATTGATGAAACTGGCGGGAATGTCATTGGAACTGAATGGGAGCCAGATCAGGGATACGGTCATTTTTCAGTATGATCAATATGCAGACTACGATGACTTCGCGAACAAGGTCTATATCAGTTCACATATCCGTTCTTCGGCTATCGCTTTTTATGATGTGGTCAGACTCGTCCCGGGTTTGAGCAAGTCTTCCTTTTTTGGTCAGAACAGGGGAAAAGTACTGAGACTGGACGGTGATGTCCAGGGGCCACTGAACCGTTTCAGGATCCGGGATATGGATCTTGCACTTGGACAAATCAGATTGAAAGGAGATTTCGTGTCAAGGGATCTGGCCGTCCGGGACAACCAGCTTTTAAGCCTCGATATTGAGCAATCCACGTTCCTTGTTTCAGAGCTGGAATCACTGCTCCCCAACTTTTCACTGCCTGGTGATTTCAACAAACTTGAGACAGTGCGATTCTCAGGGAATTTCGATGGATACTTTCAGGATTTTGTTGCCAATGGGGTGTTTTCTACAGATCTGGGTGATGTTGTCATGGATATGCGCCTCAACTTCAAGACGGGACTGGAAAATGCACTTTACTCTGGCAGGCTTGAACTGGTGAATTTTGATTTTGGGCAATTTACCGGTTCGAAAGACCTGGGAAAAGTGACCCTGGCAGGACAGATCCGCAACGGCCGGGGGCTCACCAGGGAAAGTGCCTATGCCGAAATGGAAGGGGAGGTGATCAGGCTTGATTTCAGGGATTATCTCTATGAGCGCATCTATTTGAATGGCCAGCTGAATGAGAAATTGTTTGACGGATCATTTCGGATCAGGGATGATCATGCAGATGTTGATTTCAACGGACTTATTGACTTCAGGGACAGCATCCCCAACTACAACTTCAAAACGAGGATCAAGGCACTTGACCTCGGAGCACTCAATATTTCAAAAAAACCTGTTTCGATTGTGGGGGATTTTGATGTTGCTTTGCGGGCACGAGATTTTGACCTCTTTTTCGGATCCGCCCGGGGAAAAGAGATCGCATTTACAGATTCTACTGGCACCATGTACCAACTGGACAGTTTCCTTGTTGAATCCGGATATCAGGATGTCTCAAAACGGAGCCTGAAACTGACCTCGGATATCCTTTCCGCAGAAATCAGCGGCAAGTTCAAGGTTCTTGAAGTCGTGCCACTGGTCAAAAAGCATCTGTCCACCAATTATCCAAAGTATTTTCCCAACATCCGGATCCCGGATTCCGTCCAGAATTTCCAGCCCCTGGACCTGAATTTCCAAGTGCAGCTCCACGATGCCAAAAACTGGTTCGGACTGGCAGGCATTCAGGACCTGCAGACAAAAAATATGACGCTGGATGGTAAAATAGACGGGGCCAATGGAGTCATCACCTTCAAAGGGATGATTCCTGAACTCCACTTCAAAAACATCAATTTGTATGCGCTGGACTATACCCTCAAGGAGATAAACGGGGCCGCCGAAGGTTCCCTTGGGATCACGGCCATGGACCTGAATGAAAAGATGGTCTTTGAGGATATTGACCTTGCCATGGAGACGACCAATGAAAAGATCGTGACGCACTTGAAAACATCAGATCTCGCGCATGTACTGAACAGGATCGATGTGCAGCTTACCACCATCCCGGGCGAAGATTATGACCGGTACCAACTGTCGCAATCGGCTCTTGAAATATTTGGGGTAGCGTGGGAAATTGATCCGGACAATGAAATCCTGATCGGAGACGAGGATATCCATGTACGTGATTTTATCCTGTCAGGCGAAACGGAAACGATGGTTCTGAAGGCATTCGGTGATAAAGGTTTGACCCTTGTCGTGGACGGCTTTAATGCGCATTACCTGGATGAGGTTTGGGATTATGACAAACTGGATTTTGAGGGAAAATACACCATGGAACTGTCCGTAGGGAATGTCTTTGGCTTCCGGGATTACAGGCTGGAAATCCATTCTCCTGATCTGCAAATCAATGGTGATTCATTTGGCAGCTTTGACCTGGATGCAGCCATGCCGAAATTGGGCGAAGAAGCCGGTGTCCGGATCCGAATCGCAAATGACTTGCACAACATCCTGGCCACCGGATATTTTTATCCTCCCGTAAAGGAGGTGCCTGAAGAGAAGCGCAATGCATGGAACCTCGACGTGGACCTGGAAAAGTTTCCCATGCGTTTCTGGCAATATATCATCGGCGATAATATTAGCGAAACCCGGGGGTATATCAACGGAGCTGTACAATTTGGTGGATATATCAACAAAAGCACATTGAACGGCTCCGGGAGGGTATTTGATGGGCAGACCACCGTAAATTACCTTGGGACGACCTATTATTTTAACGACCAGCCATTTTCCGTGAATGACCGGATGATTGATCTGACCGGTGCGATCCTGACGGATGAAGCAGGCAATGAAGCCGTTGTGACAGGCGGGATTACCCATTCTCATATCAAGGACCTTGGCCTGGACGCCGTGATCAGTTCACCAAGATTTATCGGACTCAACACGACGGCACAGGACAATCCCGTGTACTATGGGCATGCGATCGGAAGGATGTTCGTGACGTTTTCAGGCAGGCTGAACAGTCCAACCATTTCCCTTGACGGCGAGACTGCAGATGGCACCTACCTTGCCATCCCGATCGACTACGAAACTCAGGCAGCAGAACTGGATTTCGTACAGTTTACGGATTTTCAGCGGGACACCATCCTGCCTGTGCGCAACAGGGAAATCAATATCCGGGGCCTGAATTTCAATATGAACATCACGGTTACAGAAGGCGCCATTGTAGAGATCATTTTTGACGAGCAAAGCGGTGAGATCCTGCGTGGGCAGGGGACAGGGGATATCCAGTTTTCACTCTCACGCAATGGCGAAATGGACATGACGGGTGTGTATGAGATCCTCCAGGGGAATTACCTGTTCACCAATTTCATCGTGCGCAAACCATTCATCATCCAGCAGGGTGGCACGATCCGGTGGGATGGGGATCCATTCGCTGCGCAGATCAACGTTCAGGCGGAATATGAACGCCTGCGGGCATCAACGGCAATCCTGATCGAAGAGTACCTGCTGAATGCTTCCCCGACAGCGCGCTCCGATGCCAGTGTCCGGACAGACGTGGACCTGAACCTGATCCTGACCGGGTTGCTGACGCAGCCAAATATCGATTTCGAGATCGAATTCCCAATCCTGACAGGGGAGGTAAAAGGGTATGTCGACAGCAAGATGCGCATCCTCAGGTCTGATCAGAACGCGATGCTGGAGCAGGTCATGGGACTCCTCCTGACAAAATCATTCCTGCCGAGCAACACGATCGTTTCCAGTGCGGGACAGGTTGCCACAAGCGGAATCTTCAACACGGTTTCAGAACTGATCTCGGCGCAGCTTTCCAGTTACCTTTCCGGTTTCCTTTCCGAGGCCATTGAAGATGTCGGATTTATCAGCAGCATCGATTTCGATATCGGGTTTGAATTCAACCCGTTGGGGCAAAACCCCGGGTATACACTCGATCCGAACGAGATCCTTTCAGAAAGCGGAAATGAAGTCGATATCCGGCTGACAAACCGCCTCTTTAATGACCGGATCACCCTCGACCTGGGCGGCAATTATACTACATCCTCGCCATTGCTGGAGGGAGGGACGTACTTTGCCGGTGACTACGCACTGGAATATCAGCTGACACAGGACAGGAGGCTGAAGATCCGCTTCTATCACCGCAATGATGTCACGATTGAAGGCCGGAAGAACAAGCTGGGGCTGGGCCTCTCCTGGCGCAGGGAATTTGACAGTTTCAGCGAGCTCTTCGACTCAAAGAAACAGCAGCAAATCATTCAGTAAGCCCACCTGGCAGGATATACCTGAGAAGGTGGTCTGCAATCACAAGGGCGCCCATCGCTTCCACGATGGCCACCGCACGGGGCACGACACAGGGGTCATGTCGGCCTTTCCCGCTGACGGTCACTTCCTGGCCGGCCTGGTCGATTGACTGCTGATCGCGCATCAGTGTGGCCACGGGTTTAAATGCAGCACGAAAATAGATCTCCATCCCGTTTGAAATACCTCCCTGGATGCCTCCGGAAAAATTCGTCGCTGTTTTGACGCTCCCTTCCTCCTGGTAAAATCTGTCATTGTGTTCCGAGCCCCGCATCTGGACACCTTCAAAGCCGCTGCCATACTCAAATCCCTTGCATGCGTTGATGCTCAGCATCGCTTTTCCCAGGTCAGCATGTAATTTATCAAAAACGGGCTCGCCTAAACCCGGGGGGCATCCCCGGATGATCCCCGAGACCACACCGCCTATCGTATCACCATCCTTTCTGACTTTCCTGATCAGTGCTTCCATGCGGCCAGCAGTTTCCGGATCCGGGCAGCGTACCGGGTTGGAATCGATCAGGGATCGGTCCACCTGCTGTGTTTGATGTTGCCATTTTATTGAACCAACCTGGCTGACATAGGCAAACACCTCAATACCATGGTGCCTGCACAACATTTTTGCAATTGCACCGGCAGCAACACGGGCTGCTGTTTCCCTTGCAGAGGAACGGCCACCACCCCGGTAATCACGAATGCCATATTTTGCCGTGTAGGTAAAGTCCGCATGACTTGGCCTGAATTGATCCCTGATGTGACTGTAATCCCTGGACTTGGCATCCTGATTGGCGATAAACAGGGCAATCGGCATCCCTGTACTTACGCCATCCATCACACCGGACAAAACCCGAAACCGGTCAGGCTCCTTCCGCTGCGTGACGATCGCGGACTGCCCGGGTCGCCGCCTGTCCAGATCAGACTGGATCAGATCTTCACTGATCGCAATTCCGGGTGGGCACCCGTCGATGACAACGCCAATACCCGGGCCGTGAGACTCCCCGAAAGTCGTGATCCTGAATAGCGTTCCAAAACTGTTCCCCGGCATAATTCTTCCTGTTCCTGTTTCCCAAAGCTATTGAAAAATATAAATGAAGGAACTCCAAACCACACTGGCAGGACTTTTTTCCGGAAAAAAAGTGAACTTCGCGGTCGTTCCTGTCATTCTATTGGTGATGAAGCAAGCATACCATGATTTCCGATGAAGTGTTAAAGGCACTTGAGTTTGAAAAGGTCCAGGCAAAACTGGACAAGAATTGCATGGGGCCTTTAGGGAAGGCGCACGTATTGCATATGAAACCGATGGATGATGCTGAAAAGATCCGGCACAGCCTTGCGCAGGTTTCGGCCTATCATGACATCCTGATGGCGGAGGAAAATTTCCCCCTTCACCGCTACGAGTCCATCAGGGAGGAACTGGAGCAGCTCAGAGTCACCGGATTCGTCCTGTCGATTGAATCCCTCATGAGGTTGCGGCACTTGTTTGAGAACATTGCTGAAATCCAGAAGTTCTTCAATGGGAAAAGAAAGTCCGCCTACCCGAAGATCGGGTCACTTACTGATGATGTCATGTCTCCCAATGAATGGCTCGCTGCAATCAACCGCCTGATCAGCGCGGAAGGTGAAGTCCTGCAGGATGCATCACCTGAGCTTAAATCCATTTTCAAAGCGATCCACGGGAGGCAACAGGAACTCGATGGTGCGTTTAAAAAAGAATTGGCGAGGTACAGGAAACTTGGTTTTCTCTCTGAAACACACGAAAGTATCCGGAACAACAGGAGGGTATTGAGTGTGGTATCAGAGCATAAAAGAAAAGTCAACGGGATCATTCATGACGAATCCTCGACAGGCAGGACAGCGTATATCGAGCCGGCCCCGATCGTGCAGCTGCATAATGAAATCGTTGAGCTCGAGCTGGATCTGCGCAAGGAAGTGTATAAACTACTCAAAGTCATCAGTGAACGGATGCATCCGTATGTGGAGGAGATCCGGAAGATGTACCACCTGCTTGGCGAACTTGATTTCATCCGGGCAAAAGCGGAACTTGCCCGGGCCTATCAAGGAACCGCACCTTCTGTTGTCGGACATTCAAACCTTGAGATCTATACAGGGAGACACCCACTGCTTTATCTGAAAAATGCCCGGGATGGCAAGGAAACCATCCCTTTTGATCTTGCATTGCACTCCCCAAACCGGCTGCTTCTTCTGAGCGGTCCGAATGCTGGCGGAAAATCCATCCTGATGAAAGCCGTCGGTCTCCTGCAGGTCATGGTCCAGTCAGGCCTGATGGTTCCGGTCGATGAAAGATCTGTATTCGGCATTTTCCACCAGGTATTTATTGATATCGGTGACCAGCAATCCATCGAAAGCGAACTTTCGACATACAGTTCCCACCTCGAGAACATGAAAGGCATCCTGGAAAATGCCAACGCGCGCTCCCTTGTGCTCATTGACGAATTCGGATCGGGTACTGATCCCAAACTTGGCGCAGCCATCGCTGAGGCCATGTTGGGCGCATTGAACCGGAAACGCATTACCGGTGTCATCACGACACATTATCCGAACCTGAAAGCCTATGCCTATAAAACCAAAGGCATCGTGAACGGGGCAATGATCTTTGACAGGGAAGCCATGGAACCCACCTACCGGCTGAAGATAGGCAGTCCCGGCAGTTCATTCACCTTCGAGATCGCAGAACGCAGTGGCCTTCCACGAAAGATGATCAATTATGCCCGGTCGCGGGCAGGCAAATCGCTCAGGGC
>JARQTN010000057.1:5157-18209 GCA_029976695.1 Lewinellaceae bacterium | reverse complement strand
TTGTTTCCGTCCAGCAATTCCTTGATGAAGCTTTACTAGCCAATGCCCTCCACGTCCGCATCGTTCATGGAAAGGGAAGCGGGATCCTGCGGAAGTTGGTTAAAAGTAAAATCAGGGAGTATCCCGTTTCCAATACCTACCATCCTGAACACCAGAACGGAGGTGACGGCGTCACGATCATCGAATTTTAACCAGATGAAAGATCGGTCATGCTTTTAAGCCGGCCAGGTGCCCGGTATGGATTTATCTAATTTACCATGATCAGGCAAACATTTCCGTCTGCGCAAAGTGAAACGATGCCTCCCTTGCTGCATTCTCATCACTATCGGCACCATGCACTGCATTTTCACCGATGCTTGTGGCATATTGCGCGCGGATCGTACCGGGTGCAGCTTCTGCAGGATTTGTCGCCCCGATAAGCTTCCTGAAATCCTCTACAGCATTGTCCTTTTCGAGCACTGCAGCCACGATCGGCCCGCTTGACATAAACTCAACCAATTCGCCGAAAAAAGGCCTTTCGCGGTGGATATCGTAGAATTCGCCCGCTTTTTCAGCTGAAAGCTTCGTATACTTCATCGCCACAATCCTGAAACCTGCTGCATTAATTTGTGCCAGGATTGCCCCGATGTGACCGGCGCGCACGGCATCCGGTTTGATCATGGTAAATGTTCTTTTACCTGCCATTATATGTGATGTTTTACAATTTTAAAAAAGCGGGGCAAAAGTAACAATAAGTGCTTATAAAAACTGATTTTTGCCCCATGATGGAGAATTTACTGGATGATTTAGAGGCATTTAAGACACTTATCCACGCTCCCCCTAAATATATTGTCACGTTTACACATAAAAACCCGGATGGTGATGCAATCGGCTCATCATTGGGTATGAAAGGTTACCTGGAGACATTTGGCCATACCGTGCGCTCGATCCTGCCCAGTGATTATCCCAAGTTATTTGACTTTTTGCCGGGTATGGGTGATGTGCTGATCGCTGAATACCAGCACGATGCCTGCAGGAATGCGATCAAAATGGCTGATATGTTCGTCTGCCTGGATTTCAATTCCCTGGACAGGATGGACTGGCTTGCACAGGAAATGCTTGAAGCGAAAAAAACAACGGTCCTCATCGACCACCACATCGATCCTGAGCCTTTCGCAGATCTCCTGTTTTCGGACACCTCGGCAAGTTCAACCTCGGAGTTGGTCTTCCATCTCATTGATGAAATGGGAGATATTGAACGGATCGATCTCGATATTGCCGAGAAACTCTACACAGGCATTTTGACGGATACGGGTTCATACAGGTTTGGCACCTCAGCAAGGCTGTTCAGTATTGCTTCTCAATTAAAGCGCATCGGGGTGGATGATTACCTGCTCAATATCCGGTTGTTTAACAATATGACCGAAAAGCAGCTCCGTCTGCTCGGCCATTGCCTGGCAAACCGGATGGAAGTCCTCGATGACCTCAGCACAGGGATCATTTACCTGAACAGGAATGATTTTAAAGATTTCTCTATCGCACGCGGAGATACGGAGGGAATTGTCAACTACATCCTGATGATGCGCCATATCCGTGTGGCCGTATTTCTGACTGAGCAAAATCACCAGATCAAGCTCAGTTTTCGATCCAAGGGCAGTGTTTCGGTGCAATACCTTGCCCAGAAATATTTCCATGGTGGTGGTCACAAAAATGCTTCTGGAGGATCTTCGCGGAAATCTTTGGAAGAGACAATACGTTACTTGAAAGAAATATTACCAGAATTTATTGAGAAACAATTGAAATATGCTTAATCAAAAAATAAAACTGCTGCTTTTTGCCAGTGCTTCTGTCCTTGTTTTTTCAATGGGCGCATGCACAAAGGATTCGGAGGCACTGAAGGTCACAAAATCAGGGTATGAATACAAGATATGCCAGGATGAAAGCGGAGATCCGGCAGCAACGGGAGAGTATGCTGTTTTTGACCTTACGATCAAATCGGGGGATTCTACCCTGCAGTCCTCAAAAACCGAACCGGTGCCCGTCACCGTAAAAATCGAAGAGGGCAACCAGAATTATGGAAAATTTGCGCCGATTGTTGACATGATCAGGACAATGAGCCCCGGGGACAGCTGCGTGCTCTTTTTTCCAAAGGATTCATTTGCCACAAACAACCCGGTCCTTGACGGCCTTGAAGACGTCTTGACCTATGAAGTGCGTTTGAAGGAAATCATGTCACAGGACAGGTATACCATGTTCCAGGACAGCCTGAACAAGATCGTGGCTGCGGAGCGCCAGGTTATCATGGCCAGGGAGGCACCTGTTGCCACTTTCGTGCAAGAGCAATTTGATGCATACAAGTCCGGCAAAATCAGCGGACTTCAAAAAACGGATTCAGGTCTCGAATATGTGATTCATGAAGAAGGGAACACGGACAAGCCGGTAAAAAGCGGAAGTTTTGTCAAAGTGCATTATTATGGCACTTTGGAAGCCGACAATACCATGTTTGACAATTCATTCAAACGCGGGCAGACATTCGATTTTGCTGTCGGCAACGGGCAGGTGATCCCAGGCTGGGACGAAGGCCTCCAGCTCCTGAACGAAGGCTCCACGGCCACATTCTACATTCCCTATGCTCTTGCATACGGAAAAGCAGGCAACCCGCCGGTCATTCCTGAAGAGGCGGACCTGATCTTTTATGTGGAGGTGAAAGAAGTCAACTGATTTATATTTGAATTTGGAATTTCTTATTAAACACAATTATGACAACGGATCAATTTAAAGAACTTCAAACCCGGGTGGATGTGATAAGGGGGTATCTTTGACGTCGATAGAAGACTCCTCCAGATAGAAGACAAAACACAAAAAACACTCGATCCAAACTTCTGGGATGATCCCGAAGAAGCTCAAAACATCCTGAAATCCATCAAGCTGGACAAGGGATGGATAGAACGGTACCGCAAGGTCAAGGAATCCCTTGATGAACTCGAAGTCATGCTCGAATTCGAAGAAGAGGGCGAGGTCACAGAAGAGCAGGTTGATGAGCAGTACGCAAAGACACTCGAGCAGATCGAGGATGTGGAATTCAGGTCAACACTCAATCATCCTGAAGACGAGCTTTCCTGCAATCTCGAAATCAATGCGGGTGCAGGAGGTACGGAAGCCTGCGACTGGGCCGAGATGCTCATGCGGATGTATATCATGTGGGGTGAAAAGAACGGGTACAAGGTTTCAGAGCTCAACAGGGTAGACGGGGATGTGGCCGGCATTAAAAGTGTTTCCCTTGAAATCGATGGCGACTATGGCTACGGCATGCTGAAATCTGAAAACGGCGTACACCGGCTCGTACGGGTCAGTCCGTTCAACGCACAGGGCAAGCGGATGACTTCATTTGCCTCTGTTTTCGTCCATCCGATGGTAGATGAACGCATCGAAGTCGAGATCAACCCGGCGGATATCGAATGGGATACATTCAGGTCCAGCGGGGCTGGCGGACAGCACGTCAACAAAACCGAGTCTGCAGTCCGGGTCAGGCACCTGCCAACCGGCATTGCCGTGGAATGCCAGCAGGAACGTTCGCAGCATATGAACAGGGACAAGGCCCTGCAGATGCTTAAGTCCAGGCTATACGAGATAGAGCTGGAGAAACAGCTTGCCGAACGCGATAAAATCGAAGCCAATAAAATGAAGAATGAGTGGGGCAGCCAGATCCGGAGTTATGTGCTTGATGATCGCCGCGTGAAAGACCACCGGACCGGATACCAGACAAGCAACACGGATGCAGTCCTCGATGGTGAACTGGACGGCTTCATCAAGGCCTATCTCATGCACAATAAGGAATCCTCCTCATAAGGGTAAAAGAAAAAAGCCCCGCTGTGGAACGGGGCTTTTTTCTTAGTCATTAGCCATGATGAACAAGGGCAGCATTTCGAAGTCCCTGTAGTATGGATGATACCTTTCGATGTCGTAGTGCTTGTCGACATTGATGAGTTTCTTGGAGGCCGTCACCACCTCGATGGGTACATGGTCATAACGCCCGTTCTTGAGCACGACCAGGCGTCCGTAGATCCCTTTCAGGATCAGGTCGAGCGCAAGTGTCCCGAAAGCCATCGGCACAATGGAATCAATCGCATCGGGGTCTCCGCAACGCACCAGGTAACCGAGTTTCTGGTTGATGACATTGATCCGCTTGCCGCCATTGTATTCTGGGGACAGTTCCTTGAGCTTCAATGAAACCATATCCCCGATACCACCTAGCTTGGCATGCCCGTAGGCGTCTTTTTCTGCATTCTCGAATACCATGTCCTGGCCGTCGAATACAGCCCCTTCAGAAACCAGTAAAATGGAATACTTGCTTGGGTTCTCATTCCTGTCAATCGTCAGGAGTTTGGTCAGGTGGTGGATATCGAAGGGATATTCCGGTATGACACATCGATGGGCGGCACCTGCCATGGTCGGGATCATCGCGGTAAACCCGGCATACCTTCCGAAAACCTCGAGCACCATAAACCGCTCGTGTGATCCGGCTGCTGTCCTGAGGTTGTTTGTCAGGCTGATCGTCCTTGTCACACAGGTACTGAACCCGATACAGTAGTCTGTACCTGGCACATCATTATCCATTGTTTTTGGAATCGCCATCACCTTGACGCCCATTTTGTAGAGATGGACGGCATAACTCAAGGTGTCATCACCCCCGATTGCGATCAGGTAATCGATCCCCAGCCATTCAAGGTTCTTAATGACCTCGGGAGTTAAATCGTTTTTATCCTCTTTGTACGCTTCCCTCAGGTGCTCTGGCAATTGCGACTGGGATACATGGCTTGGCCGTGTCCTTGAAGTATGGAGAAATGTACCACCTGTGCGGGCAGCCTTGTTTACGACATTCTCGGTGAGCGTCACGTAATTCTTGCTGTTATCATACTTCTTGTCTCTCACAATTTCGATAATGCCGGCCCAGCCCCTGCGGAGGCCGATCACTTCATATCCTTCCCTGATCGCACGTACGGTTACCGCACGGATTGCAGGGTTCAAACCGGGGACATCACCGCCTCCCGTTAGGATGGCTATGCGCCCCTTGATCTTTTTACCTTTTGCCATAATAAAATTTCGTTGTTTAGATTTTCAGATTGCACGTGGATTTACTGCATGCGGAAAATACCACAATTGTGGCCAGCATGCAAAATCATTTGGCGGGAGGACAATCTTACAAAAGAAAATGCATTTATCCAATATTTGATAAATTGGACGTCCAAGATCATCTTGCCGGATGATTGAAATAATCTCTTAACTCCCGTGGATGCCGCATTTTTGGGCGTTCACCAAAAAATGAAAAAATCATGTCAGCAAAAATTGAAAACCTCTTGGGCAAAGATGCCGCCTATTTACTGAATCATACTTGTGAAACCATATCAAAAGACCATCTCCATCTGCCAGGACCGGATTTCGTGTCCCGGATTGTGGCCGACAGTGATCGTTCGCCGGTCCTGATGCGCAATTTCCAGACATTGTTCAACCATGGCCGTCTGGGCGGGACGGGATACGTTTCCATCCTTCCTGTGGACCAGGGTATTGAGCATAGTGCTGGCGCATCATTCGCACCAAACCCGATCTACTTTGATCCGGAAAATATTGTCCGTCTGGCCATCGAAGGAGGTTGTAACGCAGTCGCATCCACACTCGGTGTCCTGGGTGCCGTATCGCGAAAATATGCCCATAAAATCCCGTTCCTGCTGAAGATCAACCACAATGAATTCCTGAGTTATCCGAATACCTACGACCAGATCATGTTTGCTTCCATTGACCAGGCATTTGATATGGGTGCAATTGCCGTGGGGGCAACCATCTATTTCGGATCCGAGGAAAGCAGCCGCCAGATCCAGGAAGTATCTGAAGCCTTTGAATATGCACACAGCCTGGGAATGGTGACCGTTCTTTGGGCATACCTGCGGAACCCGGCGTTCAAAGTCGGCGGAACAGATTATCACGTATCTGCCGACCTCACCGGCCAGGCAAACCACCTTGCCACCACGATCCAGGCGGATATCGTCAAGCAGAAACAACCGGAAAACAACGGGGGATACCCTGCCGTCAAATTCGGAAAAACGCACGACCTGGTCTACAGTGAACTGACGACAGACCACCCGATTGACCTGACGAGGTACCAGGTAGCCAACTGCTACATGGGCAGGGCTGGACTCATCAATTCAGGCGGGGCTTCAGGTGAAAACGACCTCGCACAGGCTGTCCGGACAGCTGTGATCAATAAACGTGCAGGGGGCATGGGACTCATCTCGGGAAGGAAAGCCTTTCAGAAACCGATGGGTGACGGGGTGAACATCCTGAATGCCATCCAGGATGTATACCTGGATAAAGAAGTCACAATCGCCTGACAGAGAGGAAGCAGCTCACTCCTTTATTTGGTTGGACTGGGTCAGGGTGACGAAACGGAATCCCTGATCCAGTTCTCATAAGCCTCATTTGCCTGCACGTCTATCCGGATGATGCAGGGGACATCATAGGGATGCAATTCCGCAATCCGTTGCTCGATCGCAAGCCAGTGCTCGGGAATGGTTTTCAATAGCGACACCCATTCGTTATCATGTGTGATTTCCTGCTTCCACCAGTAAGCTGATGTGATCGGGAACAGGTTGGCACAAGCGGCCAGCTTTTCTTCGACGATCTGATCGGAGAGTCTCCTGGCATTCTCTTCATTTTCGTGGGTGACATAAACCATGCAAAAGGCCATTTCTGGTGCAGATTAGATTGAAAGCACATTTGCCATTTCAATAAGGTCAGCCTCAGGTTTTTTCACTCTTTTGATGGCATCATCCAGCTTGATGTATGAAGGCTGGTGGTTTTGGATACCGATCATGATGCCGGATTTCCCTTCGATGAGTGCCAGGACGGCATAATAGCCCATCTGGCTGGCAATCAGCCTGTCGAGTGCCGTGGGCGACCCACCCCGCTGCAGGTGGCCGATCACCGTGACCTTCGGTTCATATTCATCACTGTTTTGTTTGACGATCTTCGAGATCTCGTGTGCGGTGCCATTCTCATTTCCTTCGGCGACGATGACCAGGTTAAAGAGTTTTTTCCGCTTTGCCATTTTCCTGAGGTGAAACATCAATTGGTCAACATCCGATTTTGATTCGGGGATGAGGATCCCGCCGGCACCGCTTCCGATCCCTGTATTGAGTGCAATAAAGCCTGCTTTCCTGCCCATCACTTCCACAAAGAAAAGCCGGTTATGGGAGTCTGCTGTATCCCTGATCTTGTCAACTGCTTCGATCGCCGTGTTCACAGCCGTATCAAATCCGATGGTGTAATCCGTTCCGAACAGGTCGTTATCAATGGTCCCGGGTATCCCGATGCAGGGGATCTTGTGTTCCTTCTGGAAGATCTTCGCGCCCGTGAATGTGCCGTCACCGCCAATGGCGATCAGGGCATCGATCTCATATGCCATCAGGGATTCATATGCGCTTTGCCGGCCTTCTACCGTCCTGAAGCGCTCGCTCCGTGCCGTTTTGAGGATCGTGCCCCCCCTGTGAATGATATTTCCGACATCACGGCTTTCGAGCCTGACAATTTCACCATCGATCATGCCATCATATCCGTGGTATATCCCGTATACGTGCAGGTTGTGGTAACTGCACGTCCTGACCACTGCGCGGATGGCCGCATTCATTCCGGGTGCGTCCCCGCCAGAAGTAAAGACAGCAATTCTTTTTATCGTATTTGCCATGTAAAATCTTTTTTCCGGGCCAATTCGATCAGCCCGTTAATGGGTTGTTTGATGATATTACCGGTTATATAACCAAATTCGGTTGCAATTGTATTAAATATTTCCTGAAATCCAAATGCCACCGAACCTACAGCGTGCAAAGTTAACCCGGGATCATAAGGTTGGATGTGGTAAAGAAAAAATTTACGAAACCTTTCCATAACCAGTCCTTCGATATATGCGTACTCACTGAATTTGGTTGCCACCGAGCCAAAACTGGCAAGGAACCGGTTTGGTGCCACATGGTTCCTGAGCGCTTCCAGGAATTCTGAACGCGATCCGGGAAGCAGGCTGCCCATCTCCTCCGTGATCGGCTGGGGCAGGCGGTTGTAATAATAATCCCTGCACAGGTGCTTCCCCAGGTCGCAGCCGCTACCTTCATCACCGAGGACATACCCTAAACTCGGCGTCAGAGAAACCACTTTGCCGCCATCGTACATGCATGCATTGCTGCCTGTCCCGAGGATCGAAACGATGCCCGGTTGGCCGTGTGTTGTAACCAGTACGGCACCCATCAGATCCGTATCCACATGCACGACAGCTCCGGGGAATGCCTCCTGAAGAAATCCTGTAATGAGAGATTTCATTTTGCTGCTGACCACCCCGGTGCCAAAGTACCTGATCTCGCGCAGTAATCCTGCATGGGTCACTGATTGCAATTCAGAAAGGATCTGCTGCAACCTTGCCGGATCATGATACAGGGGATTAAACCCGGAGAATTTGAATTGCTTTACCTCTTCTTTATCAGACAATAAAGCCCAGTCACTTGAAGTAGAACCGCAATCACAGAGGAGTATCAATTCAGTTGGTTTTTTGTAATCCAAAATCCGAGAAACGGACTGTAAAAGTACCCTTTTCATATTTCTTGAAGGGGATGTTCCAGAAACCGTCATATCCGATCTGCACGGGAAAGTACTGTGTGCCTCTTTTGGTCAACCGGATATCCATTTCCACATCAAACGTGTACAGGAGTGTCTGATGGTTGAGCCTGTACGTCCTGGCCATCACCTGGAAATCTTCTTTCCGGAACCAGGTCGAAAGGTACTTGATCACGGTTTTTCCCTCCCTGTCCGCATAACCGGGCTTCACGGCTGCCGTAAACACATAGCATTCCGTTCCATTGTATGCATCGGACGTGATCATAAAATCATAGAAGGAAGACATTCGCTCGGAAAAAATGGCCGTTTTGTTCTCGATGAACGGAACATTGGCCTTTTCGCCGGGCGAGAAGATCAGTTTCTTCAATTCTTCTACGTGCCCCTCCATCTTCCTTTTTTCATCTTCGGTGCCATCAGGATCGGGCATGGATTGCTCATTGCAGACCTTTCCAACGGTGCAAAACAGCCGGTCATACAATTTTGCCGTATAGTATTTGTATTTCGGAAGTTTTCGCTTCTTGAAGAAATTTCCGGATGAACTGGATTCGAGGATTTCCATCCACCTGCAGGACGCCTCAAAATACTGGACCTGTGCCGCGCGATAGGATGCCTTTTGCCGTTCCTTCCTGTCCTGGAACTCCATTTCGACATCAAACCGGTAACTGGCCGTGCGCAGGTTTTTGAATGCCCGGTAAAAGGACTCATCCTCCCGGACAAATGCAATAAAATCCTCCACACTAAAGCCGGCTTTTTGTGCAACAATGACCACTGAGTCCAATTGAACGACAGCTGCAATGTTTTTCACCCCGGTTTCCTGCGCTGCCGATAGTAGATAGATTCCAAATAAGAGGCATGTTGCAATTCCCTTCATGATCAGCTTACAAAGATGCCTTTCAAATATGTAAATTCACGTCTTAAAAGATACAGAAATGAAAAAGATTACAGTAATCGGTGCCGGTACCATGGGAAATGGGATTGCACATGTCTTTGCCATGAAGGGACACCATGTCACATTGATGGATGTTGACGCTGTCGCACTTGATAAAGGGATGGCAACAATCGAAAAGAACCTCTCAAGGATGGTCAGCAAGGAGAAGATTTCCGAAGATCAAAAAAAGGAAACGCTTGACCGGATCAAGGGGGCCATGGATATGGAGGAAGCCGTCAATGGGGCTGATCTCGTGGTAGAAGCGGCCACGGAAAACGAATCCCTCAAGCTTGATATTTTCAGGAAGATGGATGCCTCCGCAGGCCCGGATTGCATCCTGGCCACGAATACATCATCGATCCCGATCACGAAAATCGCTGCAGCCACCAGCCGGCCTGAAAAGGTGATCGGCATGCATTTCATGAATCCGGTTCCGATCATGAAACTGGTTGAGGTAATCCGCGGCTATGCGACATCTGATGACACCTGCAACACTGTGATGGAACTGGCCGAATCCCTGGGCAAGACACCCGTTGAGGTCAATGATTACCCGGGCTTTGTTGCCAACCGCATCCTGATGCCCATGATCAATGAAGCAATTTATGCGCTTTATGAAGGTGTCGCAGGGAAGGAGGAGATCGATACGGTCATGAAGTTAGGTATGGCACACCCCATGGGTCCGCTGCAGCTCGCTGATTTTATTGGCCTTGATGTGTGCCTGTCGATCCTTCGGGTGATGCACGAGGGATTCGGGAACCCCAAATATGCCCCGTGCCCGCTGCTGGTCAACATGGTGTTGTCTGGAAATCTTGGCAGGAAGTCAGGAAAAGGGTTTTATATCTACAGCTAAATCAGTTCATCTTCATCCAGGAAATCATCCTTGAACTGGTCAATTTCCCGGCGCTCGCGTTTCGTTGGCCGGCCTGCCCCTTTTTCGCGCCGTTCCGGGGATGCCTTGCCAATGAACCAGTCCCTGTATTTATTGAGCTCCTCCGGTGGTGTCAGGTTTTCATAACACGGTTGGGCCAAAGCCGCGGAAACTCGCCGTTCGATCAGTTTTTTTACTTTGAAGGTGAGGTTAAATCCCTCCTTGCGCACTTTCACAATATCCCCTTCCGTTACATCCGAAGCTGGCTTGACGATCTCGTCATTGATCTTCACGCGGTTTGACCGGCAAGCATTCGCCGCGATGCTCCTGCTTTTGAAGATCCGCACGCTCCACAGCCATTTGTCGATCCTGACCTTGTTTATTGCCATAACTGCACCCGGGTTTTACATTATTCCCTGGCCAGGACCAGGGTTTCAGGAACACCGCCACGGTTCATCCCGATGCGCAGGGTATCCTGTGTCAGTGAACGGATCTCGACCACAATCTCGTTTTCCCCATCAGCTTTCGTGTACAGGCGGTTACCCTCAACATAATATTTTCCCTGTTCATCCACACCACCAAAGAAAGATGCATATGTGTTGTCATCACGGAAGTCAAACCAGTAGTCACCGATCTGGCTGGATCTGTCCTTTCCTTCAGACTCCCATTTTACACCTTTCCATTTGCCCACGATGTATTCGTCGTAGTGGCTGTAGGTGCATCCCGCCATGAAGGCAAGAGAGAAGACAAGCGTACACCCAAACCTGATCCATATATGCATGATACTGTGGTTCATATCCAAGGGATTATATTGTGTATTTAAATATGCATTTACCGCCTTCGCCTGTCTTTTACCTGGAAGGAATTTGAAGCTGTAGCTCCGGCACGCCGGACCACAAACTCATATTCTGCAGGCATGAGGTAATACTTCCCGTCATCGGCCTTCTTGATTTCAATCCGGTCTTTTTCCTTTTTGACTTCTTTGTTCAGCTTCTCCGCAAGACTTGATGCTTGATCGGCATCAATCGAAAAATCATACGGGATAAAGTTCAATCCCTTGTTTAGCTGGGCATTCCATTCTTTCAGGATGAGGTCATCACCATTCCTGATCTGCAGGACAGCTTCTCCCGGATCCTTTGAATACACTGCAAATTTTGCCTCGGGTGTATTTGGCTCCCTCCAGTTGGCAAACCGGCTTCCCCAGCGCTCGCTGTAGCGCACATCATCAATATCGAAAGCGACCAATTCAAGGGAGCGCATTTCTACTGTGAGCTCCTGCACTTCCTTTACATCTGCCTTGTAAAAAGACCTGCCATGGGTGGCCAGGATCAGGTGTGACTCCCTCGGGTGGACAACCAGGTCGTGCACCGGCACATCGGGCAACGATTTCCCAAAAGCCATAAAGCTCGCCCCACGGTCCAGAGAAATATAGGCGCCGTGATCCGTGCCTGCATAGAGAATATTTTCATTTTTCGGATCCTCTTTGAGCACATTGACCGGCTCATCAGGAAGATCCGTTCCGATGCGTTTCCAGTTGTCCCCATAATCTTCCGAAATATAACAGTAAGGTTCAAAATGGTCATTCCTGTATCCGTTGAGAGACAAGTAAACCCGGCCCTCCTCGTATGCGGAAGCCTGCACCGAAGCGACCCAAAGGCCCTGCGGAAGCCCGTCATTGATACGTTTCCAGGCATATCCGCCATCACGTGTCACATGGACGTACCCATCGTCACTGCCTGTGTAGATCAGCCCGAATTTGAGCGGCGATTCATGTACTGTGGTCAAAGTACCAAAAGGCACATCGCCCTTTTTGCCGCCTCCTGTAAGATCTTCTGAAATCTCGGCAAAATCATCCCCCTGGTTGAATGACCTGAGTAATTTATTGGCGCCCATATAGAAAATATCCTGGTTATGGACGGAAAGCCAGATCGGTGTTTCCCAGTTCCACCGATAGGGCCGCGCACCCAATTCGTGTTTTGGCGTGATCGATTTCCGGTCACCAGAAGCTGTATTCACGCGGTAATAGTTCCCAAACTGGAATCCCGTGTATACGGTCTTGTTATCCCTCGTATCCACGGCGACCTGCATCCCGTCGCCTCCCATGATGCTTTTGAACGGGTATTGCCCGGAAGAGTGCCACCTGGTACTTTGTGTGTACGTGTGTGGCCCCATCCATACCCCATTATCCTGCAGGCCGCCATACACATTATACGGCTGGGCCATATCTACGGCAACAGAATAAAACTGCCCCACTGGGATGTTGTTCTGCTTCGTCCATGTTTCTCCGTCATCCCAGGAAATATTCAGGCCTCCGTCATTACCGAGGACAAGGTGTCCTTCCCGGTGGGGATTTACCCAAAGCGCATGGTGGTCAGAATGGACATTGTCCCCGTTGATCCCCGTGAAAGTTCTGCCTCCGTCTTCGGATTTCAGGATGGGGACCCCAAGCAGGTAGATCTTTTCAGGATCTTGTGGTGAAACACGAACCTGGCCGAAATAGTAGCCGTAGCTGTTATAGAGGAAGTCAATGAAGTCCTCATTCATTTTCTGCCAGGTATTTCCCTTGTCCGTGCTCCGGTATAACTCTGCCCCAATGACGGGGGTGTCAAACAGCAGGCTGTT
>JARQTN010000057.1:0-5057 GCA_029976695.1 Lewinellaceae bacterium | reverse complement strand
GCATAGATCACTTGCCTGCCCTTCTGATGATACATATCCAGCCCAATCCTTCCAACCAGACTCCCATTCGGAAATCCTGATGATTCACCGGAAACCAGTTTCCAGGATTTTCCGCCATTGTCCGATCGGTAAATGCCGGAACCTTCCCCGCCTTCATTGAAATCCCAGGCGCGACGCTCGCGCTCCCAGGTTGCTGCAAATAGTACATTGGGGTTGCGGGGATCGATCACGAGGTCTGCTGCGCCGGTATTTTCATTGACATAGAGCACTTTATTCCATGTTCTTCCTCCATCCGTGGTTTGATACACCCCACGTTCTTCATTCTGGCTGTACAAAGCACCCAATGCAGCCACCCACAGCGTGTTTGGTTCCTTTGGGTGCAAAATGATCCGGCTGATATGATGCGTTTCTGCGAGTCCCATATGGGTCCACGTTTCTCCGCCGTCATTGCTCCTGTATATGCCAATACCCGAATAGGATGAGCGGCTTGAATTGTTTTCACCTGTACCCACCCAGATGATATTGCGCTCCCAGTCCACGGCAATATCCCCAATGGTCATCACGGCCTCATGGTCAAACAGGGGCTCCAGTGTCGTCCCGTTATTATCTGTAAACCAAAGCCCGCCGGATGCATAGGCCGTATAAAAATGGGTGGGATCATCCGGATTCACTTCCACATCCACGACCCGGCCTGAAAAGATGGTCGGGCCGATATTTTCGAATTGAAGATTGCGCACAAGCGATTGATTCCGGAGGGCCATTCTCGATTCGAATGCCTGGAGCCTTTGGCTGGCGGGAGTGGGATCGACCTGGGCTTCGAGATGAAAACCGGAAAATATGAATGACAGAACGAAGAACTGGATCAGGATTGATTTCATCGAAAGAATTTTCCTTAAACTTAAAGAAAAATCCACATCTCCAGTCCGCATCTCAATGAAGAGAGCCGGACAGTGTTCAACCTGCCCGGCTTCCCCGAATCTCGTTTTTCTGAATGCTTATTTCTTTTCCTTATCCAGTTTCTGCAAGTGCTGGATGCCGTCAATTTCAAGTGCTTTCGCGAGTTTTCCGACTTTCTTCAGGTCGATATTGCCCACAAAACTGATCATGGCAAAATCATCCTGGCCTCCGATAAGCATGAAAAGCTCCTGTACGATATCACCGCCATCATCCTTGACCATGATCTTGATGTTTTCATCCCCGTCACGGGCAGAAACAAGCATTTCATATTCATCCAGGCTGATCCTGGACCTGGCCTCCTTGTAAAACTCACGCGCATTCTGGTCGGTATGCAGGATCCTGAGACCCTTCAGCTCACGGATCACTTCCTGCATGTCAGAATCCATTTCGTCAATTTCGATTTTGGAAACCATTTCAAACATCTTCGGGCTCACATAGACAACATCGAAGCGTTCATCATCCACATATTTGTCAAAATATTTGGTAATGGCGTCCTGTTGTCCGAACGAGACGCTGATCATGAAGAAAAGCATCGGAAGGAACATCACTAATTTTTTCATTGGATATTGATTTAAATGTGTTGACAAGAATTATTTAAAGATTTCAGTGTAGGGTTCTGCTTTGGATATTTGTGAAGCCACCTGGTCCGAGGTCTTGTTGATCTTCGAGGAAATGAGCAGCAGGGCTTCCCGCACCTCTTCATAGGCCTGCTGCGGATTGTCATATGTTTCAGCGTATACCTGGGTGGCATCCTGTTGCTCACCATCAGTTTTGATCAGGAAAGTAACGGCAGCAAGGATCAGCAGGCCTGCAGCGATCCGTGCGATCCAGCGATTGAAATGAATCACCTTCGCTTCAGGTACATTTTGCGTAATGGTATTTTGGCCTCCGGTAATTTGCTGGAGGGAGAGCTTGCTGGTTTGATCCCCCAGGCTTTTGGTATACTGGAACAGGGGATGGATATCGCCATTTTCCTTCAGCCAAGCCTCCTCTTCAAGGGTCGTTTCACCTTTCCAGTAGCGTTCAATGATTTCTTCACGGTTCATGTCTTTATCTTTATGAGATGCCATAACTCTCTACCTGTTTTAATAGTTTTCTCAATTTTTGGCGGGCCCGGAACAAATTGACCTTTACATTGTCGAGGCTGATTTCCATGATTTCCCCGATCTCTTTATAGGTCATTCCTTCCACATCGCGCAAGTGAAAGACAATGCGCTGGGTTTCCGGAAGCTGTTGTACTGCAGCATCAATTTGCTGCATCAGGTCACTTTGCTCAGCATGCTTGTCGGGCTTGATCTCACTGTCGGCCACGTAAAAGGCTGTTTCAAGGCTACCCGTTGCATGGTGTTTGGACCGGATCTTGTCTATCGACAGGTTCCTTGCCAGCACCATCAACCATCCATGAATATTCTCAATGCCTTCCATGCTGTTGCGTTTTGTCCAGAGCTTGATCATCACTTCCTGAACGACATCTTCTGCCACATCGGTTGACCGTACGATCCGCAATGAGAACCGATACAGCTTATCCTTCATTTCGAAAAACAATCTCTGGAATTCTTCCGTCTGCATTTCAACCTGGTGACGCATGTTACACGGAAAAGTTACAGGTATCCCGGAAAATATATTCAATTTCTTCTTCTACTTTTGTGCTTGCAACAATTGCATATCAGGGGCCGTTTGCCTTTAGACGATGAAGAAGTTAGACAAACTTGTGATCCAGTCATTTATCCCGCCATTCATCATGGCGTTTTTTATCGCATTATTTGTCCTGGTGATGCAATTCCTCTGGAAGTTTATTGATGACATAGTGGGTAAGGGGCTGACTGCATTTGACCTTGCAGAATTGCTGTTTTACAGGTCTTTGTCCCTATTTCCGTTGGCACTGCCGATTGCCGTACTCCTGGCATCTGTAATGGTGTTTGGCAACATGTCTGAAAAATATGAATTGTCGAGCCTGAAATCTGCAGGCGTTTCGCTGATCAGGGTCCTGTTCCCCGCCATCGTGCTCAGCTTCACAATTGCTGTTTTTTCTTTCTATTGTGCGAACACCCTGATCCCGATTTCGAACCTCAAGTTCCAGTCACGATTGTATGACATCCGTGTCCAGAAACCTGCACTGAATATCGAGGAGGGCGTGTTTAACGAGGATTTCAAGGGATATGCCATCCATATCGGCAAAAAAGCCCCGGATAACAGGAAAATCGGCGATATCCTCATTTTTGACAACTCTCCCCAGACGAAAGGAAACCTTCAGCTGGTATCAGCCAATAGCGGTGAAATGTTTTATACGGATGACAAGCAATTTTTCGTCATGCAGTTGTACGATGGTTACCAATACCAGGAAATGGAAAACAGGCCCGGTGAACCCGGGATGCCTTTCGTGCGGACCCACTTCAGGGAGTGGGTCAAGGAGTTTGACATGAGTGAATTTGAAATGCAGGATACGGATGAGAAGCTCTTCAAATCCCATCATACCATGAAAAGCGTGCGCCAGCTCGCCCATGAGATCGATACGCTTGCCGAACGCCGCGAGGAGATCCTCAAGCGCAACTATTATGATTTTTCGGGCATGTTCAAATTTCAAGACACGATACCTCAATTGAATGTGCCGGATGCGGAAATGATGGAAGAGGCAATTGAACAGAAACGACTGGAGACCGACCGGACAGGACGGAAACGGGTGCACGCGGCCAAAACGAAACCGGATATTTCAGAATCAAATGCCCCGCTTGTGGTTGCGCTCAGAGCGATGGAGGAACAGAAAGAACCGGCATCCAGATTCGTTTCCTATTTTTCTCCTTCAGACATCAGGCAATTTGCACAGCGGGGCAAGCAATTCGCATCCACCGTATTGGCAAACTCAGAGCGTAACCAGCGCATCATGCAAAACCTCAGCATGAACAGGCGAAAGCATATCTATGAGATGCACTCAAAGTTCAGCCTTGCATTCGTGTGCATTGTGTTCCTGTTTATCGGCGGACCGATGGGTGCCATCGTGCGGAAAGGCGGATATGGCTATCCACTGATCATTTCGATCTTTTTCTTTACCACTTTCATCATCCTCAATATCATGTGCAAAAAACTGAATGAATCCGAGACGCTGCACCCTGTCTTGGCAGCATGGGCCCCGTGTATTGTACTTGGTCCGATTGGGGTTTTCCTGTCCATCAAGGCTATGAATGACTCCAAACTGCTGGATGTGGACAAATACTTCAAGCCGCTCATCAAGTTTTTTTCGAGAGATCTCAAAGTGAATGAAAAAACTGGCTGATATCTGGAATGAAAACAGGATCTATTTTGTCCTCTACATCACCTTGTTGTTGCTTGGCATGTTAATCGTCCTGTTTACAGACAAGGGTGATACGATCCTTTGGCTCAATGCGCGGCATACCGATGCGCTCGATCTGTTCTTTCGTTTCTGGACCAGGATGGGGGAGGAGTGGCCATTTATTCTTGCCGGGCTCGTCCTCATTTTCTTCCAAATGAGACATGCCTTGTATGTGATGCTCCTTGGCGCATTGGTGACCATCTCGAGTTTCTTGCTCAAGGAGTTCTTTGCACATCCGCGACCGGCAAAATTCTTTGAAGATCAGGGAATTTACCAGGACCTTAACAAGGTTGAATTCATCCAGGTTTCACAAGGATTCACAAGTTTTCCTTCAGGACACACCATGGCTGCATTTGCAATATTCACCTTCCTTGCCCTGAATACGAAATCAGCTGCATGGAAAATCCTGTTCCTGTTAAGTGCACTCCTGGTTGGGATTTCGCGCATCTACCTACTGCAGCATTTTCTGCAGGACGTATGCCTGGGTAGCATCTGCGGAATCGCAATTGCGCTGATTGTGTACCGGATCCAGCTGCATTACAATGCGGTCAGCAGCAAGGGAAATTGGAATTTACCCGTTCATGAATTCATCCAGCAAAATAAAAAGGTGTAGTCCTTAATCCTCTTCCTCCTCAGAGAAAATCTCCGCCACCTCACTTTCAAGATTGCGCAACCGTGCCTGGCAAAACTGGATCAATGTTTTTGCCCGTTTGATCGCTTTGGTCATTTCGTCGAGGTCTATTTCCTCATTCTGGATTTGCTTCAGGATCTG
>JARQTN010000056.1:4546-7431 GCA_029976695.1 Lewinellaceae bacterium | reverse complement strand
TGGATGCTGACGGGAATATCGTAGCCCTGCGCGTAGATACCTATGCGAACCTGGGCGCCTATCTTTCCACATTTGCACCGGCTGTACCGACATACCTGCACGGCACATTACTGCAGGGGCTGTACACAACCCCGAAGATCAATGTTAATGTGACCGCTGCATTTACCCATACCAATGCAGTGGATGCTTACCGCGGGGCGGGACGGCCTGAAGCCACGTACCTGCTCGAACGGCTATTGGACCTTGCCGCCCTTGAAACGGACCGGGATCCGGTCGAGCTGCGGAAGCAGAATTTCATCGAGCCTTTCGACGGGGTGGAGAAGCCCGGTTACCAGACCCAGGTCGCCCTTCAGTATGACAGCGGCGATTACCACAAGGTACTCGAGAAAGCGGTGGAAAAAGTCGGATACGCTGCATTCAGGAAAGAACAGGAGAAAGCCAAGTCCACGAATGAACTGTTGGGCATCGGCTTTTCCACGTATATCGAAGCCTGCGGGATCGCGCCTTCCGCGGTTGTCGGGGCACTGGGCGCCCGGGCAGGGTTGTATGAATCTGCCCAGGTACGTGTCCAGCCGACCGGGAAGGTCAGTGTGTATACCGGATCGCATGCACACGGCCAGGGACATGAAACCACTTTTGCCCAGGTCGTGGCAGATAAACTGGGCATCCCGATGGAAGATGTGGATATCGTGCATGGCGACAGCGATGCCGTTGCCTTTGGCATGGGGACCTACGGATCCCGGAGCCTTGCGGTCGGTGGCAGTGCAATTGTGAAGAGCCTGGACAAGATCATCGAAAAAGGAGCGAAGATTGCGGCGCACAAGCTTGAAGCTGCAGTGGAGGATATCGAATATGCTGACGGTGGCTGGCAGGTGAAAGGAACCGACCAGTCCGTTCCTTTCGGTGATGTGGCCCTCACCGCCTATGTGCCACATCAGTACCCGGAAGGCGTCGAGCCGGGACTGGATTTCTCGAGCTTTTACGACCCGGCAAACTTTACTTATCCATTCGGGTGCCACATTGCAATTGTCGGTGTGGACAAGGATACGGGGAAGGTGCGCCTGAAGCGGTTTATCGCCGTGGATGATGTCGGGAATGTGATCAACCCGATGATCGTGGACGGGCAGATCCATGGAGGCGTTGCCCAGGGCGTTGGCCAGGCTTTGCTCGAAGGGGCGGCGTATGATGAATCCGGGCAGCTGATATCCGGTTCCTATATGGACTATGCCTTGCCACGGGCCGATGACCTGCCGATGTTTGAAACCGACAGGACAACAACCCCTTGTCCGCACAATCCACTCGGGGTGAAAGGGGCAGGTGAAGCCGGGGCAATCGGATCGACCCCTGCCGTTGTAAACGCCGTGATCGATGCCTTGTGGCAAGCAGGGCACAAGGTGAAAGACATCCGGATGCCCCTGACCTCGGAGCGGGTCTGGAGGGCCATGCAGGAGAACCAGAACAATTCATAGACCATTCAAAATTTGCATATATGTTTCCATCAACATTTGACTATAAAAGGGCCGAAACGGTATCGGAGGCGATTCGCTTGCTCAATGAACATGGTGAAGATGCCAAACTCCTGGCCGGTGGCCATAGTTTGCTGCCTGCGATGAAATTGCGCATGAACCGCCCGACCATGCTGATCGATATTTCAAAAGCGGGCCTGACGGGGATTTCTGACCTGGGCGACAAGATCCAGATCGGGGCCTGTACGACGCATGCGGAACTTGAAACGGATAAGATCATACAGCATAATCTCCCGATGATGGCAAAAGCTGCTTCGAAGATCGGGGATCCCCAGGTGCGCAACCGGGGCACGATTGGCGGCAGCCTGGCACATGCAGACCCGGCAGCTGACTGGCCGGGCGTTGTGCTTGCCCTTGGTGCGACAATCCATGTGGCTGGCCCGGACGGTGAACGTGCCATTGCCGCTGATGATTTTTTTATTTCCATTTTCACTACAGCGCTCAAGGAAGGGGAGATCATCACGGCCATCGATATCCCGAAAATGAAACAGAAGGCCTCCGCAGCTTATGTGAAATTTGAACAGCCGGCATCGAGATATGCCATTGTGGGCTGTGCAGTCAATGCCGAGATGAATGGGCCGATGTGCGCCGACATTCGCATCGCTTTCAATGGCGTTTCAGGAGCGGCTTTCAGGGATACGGCCCTCGAAGAGAAATTGAAGGGACAGAAACTGGATGAGGAGTCGGTCAATGCGGCGTGCAAGGAGGCGGCAGAAGGCAGGCACATCATGTCTGATCATTTTGCCTCTGACACCTACCGGAAACACCTGGCCGGCGTGATCGCCGAACGGGCAATTCACGAAGTGCTTTGAGCTGATCAGGGATGATCGATCCGCAGAAAGCGACAATTGAGGAGATCATAGCTGCTCTTGAGGAGAGGGATTATATCCCGGAACGGAGCATCGCCATGTCCATCCTGCTGGCGATCAGGTTGTCAAAACCATTGCTGATAGAAGGCCCCGCGGGGGTAGGGAAGACGGAGATCGCAAAGGTGATGGCCGATGTGCTTGATACGGAGCTGATCCGCTTGCAATGCTACGAGGGGCTTGATGCATCTCATGCTTTGTATGAATGGAATTATCAGAGACAGCTGCTGCAGCTGAAGCTGGAGGAGCAGTCGGACAAGTCCCTTGAAGAAAAGGAGGCACACATCTTCAGCGATGCATTCCTGTTGAAACGCCCGCTGCTGCAAGCCATTACAAGCGAAAATAGGACGGTCCTGCTGTTGGATGAAATGGACCGGGCGGATGAGGAGTTTGAGAGTTTCCTGCTCGAACTGTTGTCCGACTGGCAGATCACAATCCCAGAAATGGGTACGATCAAGGCAAAGCACATTCCCTTTGTGGTCATCACGAGCAA
>JARQTN010000056.1:1870-4446 GCA_029976695.1 Lewinellaceae bacterium | reverse complement strand
AGGGCCATCCTTGCCCGGACACCGGAGCATTATTTTTCTTTTCACGGGCTATTCGACAAGTTCTGGAATGAAACGCACCGCGCACAGGATTCAAAGCTGAAGCAGGGCCAGGAAAAGAAAGCGCAAAAGCCAAAGAAAGGCGGGGAGAAAGCCTTCCATGCCCTGAAGGACTGGTTGCATGGAAACAGGCAGCAGGAGGAACACCCCGTTGCCGTGTATTCGCGGGAAGCTTCATTGACCCGAAAGGCTTTTCCTGAAATTTCCGAAGCAGAGGCCAGGGAGATGCTCCAGATCCTGAAGATGATCGGCATGCGCATTGCCCGCCAGCTTAACCGCAGGCTTGCATCTGCCCGCAAGGGAAGTATGGACATCCGTAAACTGGTCCGCAAGAACTTCAAATACAGAAGTGAACTCATTGATTTGTACTTCCGTGACCGGAAGAAAAGCCGGCAGCGCATCGTCCTGATTTGCGATATCAGCAAGTCGATGGAGCTATACACCCGTTTCCTGGTCCACTTTGCTTACAGCTTCCAGATGGCCTTCAAGGATGTGGAAACGTTTCTGTTCAGCACCTCCCTGCACAGGGTGACACATGCCCTGCGCAAGACAAATGCCTCCTTCGTGGTACGCGCACTGTCAAGAGAGATTGATGAATGGAACGGCGGGACACAGATCGGGAAATGCCTGGAAGATTTTACCCGGAAATACCTGAAGAAGTACGTGCAGTCCAATACCATTGTCCTGGTCATGAGTGACGGGTGGGACACGGGTGATCCCGGGCTGGCGGCCGATTCGATGCGGGCCATTCACGCAAGGGCAAGAAAGGTGATCTGGATGAACCCGTATAAGGGTCAAAGTGATTTTAAACCGGCTACAAGGGCACTGAAAGAGGTGATGCCCTATGTGGATGCCATGATCTCATCTCACGATGCGGATAGCCTGAAAAAACTTGCACGGATCATCTGAACCCGCACCGGAATGTGAATATTTCCCGGATTATTGGTCATTTTTCAATTTAATCTTACTTTTGCGGCTTCATTTGAGAAAAGTCTCAATTGACGTCATTTAATCATTTGTAAAAAATTGATTAAGAGTAAATTATGGGGAAATTTATTTTGCTAAAATGAAATTTCTCCAATCCAGGATAATCCAGAATTTTTAACCACTAAATGTGAAAAAATGAGCTTAACAAAGAAATTTCTGAAGTCAAAACCGGTTTGCAAAGTGACATTTCAGGTCGATCCGGAACTCGTACAGGACGCGAAAAAAGTCATGCTTGCTGGTGATTTCAACAAATGGAGCACAGGCAAGAAAGCTGAAATGAAAAAGCTGAAAAACGGTACGTTCAAAGCAACGATGGACCTCGAGACAGGAAAGGAATATGCTTTCCGCTACGTCGTGGATGGGGACACATGGATCAATGAGCCGGAAGCGGACAAATTCGTTCCGACCGGTGTGAGCCATGAGGAGAACTCTGTTGTTGTGCTCTAGGCGCAGCTGAAGGAAAATTATCCACAAACGAACAGGCAGGGGTCTTCATGACCCCTGTTTTTATTTATCTTCAATCTTCAATCCGAATCCCACAATTGTGAAAGAAGAATATTTTAAATGGTATTCCGGCACGCTGAGCATGGACATCGAAATGCTCACGTTCGGGCATGACGGTCTTCCGGTCATCATCTTCCCAACCACATTGGGCAGCTATTACGAGGCCAAGGATTTCATGCTGATCGAATCGGCACGGTGGTTCATAGAACAGGGAAAAGTCAAGATCTACTGTCCTGACGGAATCAACAAATACAGCTGGTACAACAAAGGAATCCATCCGGCGGACCGCGTAAAGAATCATATCTGGTATGACCAGTTCATCCTGAATGAACTTGTCGAAAAGGTCAGGCACGATGCCCCCTGGGGAAAGGTGGCCGTGGCCGGGTGCAGTTTCGGCGGGTACACGGCGGCCAATTTTGCGTTCAAGTTTCCCCATGCGGTTAGATACCTGATCAGCATGAGCGGCTCTTTCGACATCAAGTCATTTATGGATGGCTATTACGACGACAATGTGTATTTTAATAACCCGGTGGATTACCTGCCGGACCTGGACCATCCGGACCTGCACCATATGGGAATCATCCTGGGTACCTCGGACTGGGATATCTGCAAGAATGCGAATTTCCATTTGTCGGATATCCTGCACAAGAAAGGCATCCGCCACTGGCTCGACGTCGTGCCGGATTCGCCCCATGACTGGCCGCTTTGGAGGTATATGTTTCCCAAGTACCTGGCCGAATTGAAATAACCAGAGCCAACAAACCAAAACAAAAGAAAATGAAAAAAATCGGCATCTTATTCGGACAGGAGGATACATTTCCACAGGCTTTTGTGGACCGTGTCAACGAGAAGAAGGTAGACGGAATCACCGCAGAACTTGCCCATGTGGAAGAAGTTTTCCAGGGCAGGGAAAGCGGATATGCTGTATTGATCGACAGGATCTCGCAGGACGTTCCCTTTTACCGGGCATTCCTGAAAAATGCGGCCTTTACAGGGACTGCCGTCATCAACAACCCTTTCTGGTGGAG
>JARQTN010000056.1:0-1770 GCA_029976695.1 Lewinellaceae bacterium | reverse complement strand
TAAATATTGACAGGTATGGTAGATAATCAAAAAAGGGAAGCGGGGATATTGAAACTTGCCATCCTTGACATGTATGACGGTGAAAAAAACCTGGGCATGCAGTCTATCCGGGATATCGTCGGGATGTTTCCCGAATTCAGTTGTGATGTATTTGATGTGCGCGGCAATTGCGAATTGCCCGGCCTGGACTATGATGTATACATCTCGTCCGGAGGTCCCGGAAGTCCGATCGAGCGGGGAACACTCTGGATGCGGGCCTTTTCCAGCCTGATGGACAGGCTTTGGGCCTATAACCAGATGTATGAAACGAAGAAGCATGTCTTTTTCATTTGCCATTCGTTCCAGATGATCTGCAACCATTTCGGACTGGGGGATATCGTGCCGCGCAAGTCCAGGGCATTCGGGATCTTTCCGGTGCACAAAACCCAGGACGGGGAGAAGGAGCCTTTGTTCCAGGGGCTGGAAGATCCGTTCTATGCAGCGGATTTCCGCGACTGGCAATTCATCCAGCCCAACCTGTCCCGGATCAACGCGATGGGTGCGAAGGTACTTGCCATCGAAAAGGAGCGGCCGCATGTGCCGTTGGAAAGGGCGATCATGGCCATGCGTTTTTCAAAATTCTGGTTCGGTACACAGTTCCATCCCGAGGCCCATTCCGATGGAATGCTTCGCCACCTCAGACGGCCCGTCCGCAAAGAGGAAGTGATTGCGCATCATGGCGAGGAGAAGTATGAAGAGATCCTTCAATTGGCAGGTGACAAAGAGAAAATTGACCGGACAAGGTCCCTGATCATCCCACGGTTCCTGGAGGAAGCGATCCGGTACCACACGGCATTTTCAGTGGCGACCTGACCTGCCGTTCCAGTCAATATATTCATCGCAAAGATCAAGACAAATCACTATGGTACCCGGCATTCGGTCCGCATATAATCAACAATTTTCTGAAGAAAAATACAGGCGTTTCCTGGAGGATATCAATCGCACGTACGATCATGTGCCTCCGTTTCGCATTGCGGAAACACCCCTGTTTGTCGACAAGGCATTCAAGGAGCGGATTTTCGAGGCGTGCAACCAGATCGGTGAGGTGATCATGCGCCCCGATTTTAAGGAGATCACACAGGGGGCGCTGTCTGAAGAGTTTACCGTTCCAGGAGAAGATGACCACACCCTTTTCCTCCAGATGGACTTTGGTGTCTGCGCGGAACCTGACGGCACCCTGATCCCGAAGCTGATCGAGGTGCAGGGTTTTCCATCGCTGTATTTTTACCAGGACCTGTGCGCGCGGATGTACCGAAAACATTTTTCGATCCCGGAGAACTACAACCACCTGTTTGGTGGCCTGGATTCTGAAGGGTATCTCGAGATCCTCAAGACTGCGATCCTCAAGGGTGAGAAACCCGAGAATGTCATCCTGCTGGAGATTGAACCGCAATTCCAGACTACTGAGATCGACTTCCGTGCTGCATCGGCCATGACCGGGATGAAGACGCTTTGCCTGTCGGACCTGAAAGTGGACGGAAAGGATGTGTATTACAGTGAAAATGGCCGAAAGATCCCCGTACACCGGATTTATAACCGGGTGATCTTCGATGAACTCGTTGGCCGGAAGGACCTGTACCGTGAATTCCAGTTTGTGGAGGACTACAACATCGAGTGGGCGGGCCACCCGAACTGGTTCTTCCGCATTAGCAAGTACACGCTGCCTTTCATCGACAGCCCGTATGTCCCGAAAACCTGGTTTCTCGACCAGGTCGATGAGCTGCCGGAAGA
>JARQTN010000055.1:26649-28873 GCA_029976695.1 Lewinellaceae bacterium | reverse complement strand
GCCTCGATTACCCTGATCCGTTCGGCATCCCTTTGAACGGGAATGGCGAATTCACCGGGATGTGTCATCCCGCGATTGAACTGGTTGACCAGTTTCGGCCGCGGCACATCGAACAGGGGCTTTCCCTTTTCAGCGACTCGCTGACCCTTCCAGTATGCCTCCACCACCTCGAAGGATTCAACGTCTTTCACCACAATGATATCGGCATGATCTCCTGCGCGCAGAAGCCCAACGGGCAAACTGTAGTGCAGGACCGGATTCAGGCATGCAATGTGCAACACATCAAACAGGTCACACCCCTTGTTGACCGCCCTGGCGACCAACTGGTTGATATGCCCGTTTACCAGGTCGTCCGGGTGCTTGTCATCCGAGCAAAACATGATTTTATCCGGGAATTCATGGATCAGCGGCCACAGTGCTTCGAAATTTTTGGCTGCGCTCCCCTCCCTGATGAGGATCTTCATACCATGCTCAAGTTTGAACCGAGCCTCCTCATACGTCACGCATTCATGGTCGGTAGAAATACCGGCCCTGATGTATGTGATGGCATCCTCACCAGTCAGGCCCGGCGCGTGGCCGTCAACAGGCCTGCCAAGTGCTTCAGCAATCCCGATCTTTTCCATGACTTCCTGATCTCCACCGAGCACACCCGGATAATTCATCATCTCGGACAAATACCCGATGCCGGGCATCTGGAGCAGTTTCCGCACTTCTTCCGGTCCGATCCTTGCACCTGCCGTCTCGAATGCTGTTGCAGGCACACAGGAAGGGGCACCGAAGCAAATGTGGAACGGAAGCCCTTTCGCATGATCCACCATAAACCTGACACCTTCAATGCCCAGGACATTCGCAATTTCGTGTGGATCAGACACGGTGGCAAGGGTTCCGTGTGTGGTTGCGATCCGTGCAAATTCGCCGGGCATCAGCATAGAACTTTCGATATGGATATGTGCATCCACAAACCCGGGTAGAATGTACGGTTCACCCTCAATCTGGTCACCTGTCTTCGTGATATGCACGATACGGCCATTCTCGATCTGAAGCCCTCCATAAAATATTCTGCGCGCGTGGAGATCGACAATATTTCCCTGAATCTGCATCTCTTGTAAATTTCCCATGAACCAAATCTTGAAATTTTGATTAAAATTGAGGAAATTCGAAGCATGTTTCGGAGACTCGGAGAAAAATACCGCGACTTTTTCGAAAAATCAGCTTTTGGCGTATGCCAGGACCTGGGTGAAAAGATGGGGATAAAGCCGTCCAGGATACGGCTCTATTTCATTTACACCTCCTTTCTTACATTTGGCTCACCCATCATTATTTATTTCATTGCTGCATTCTGGCTGAACCTGAAAAAATATATCTCTTCAGGAAAGAAGATCCTCTGGGAATAGAACCAGATGCTCTTCAGGAACTCTTGAAAATATATGAAATCATATTTGCACCCATCTGCAGTGCCTTCAGTCGCACCTCCTGCGGGTCTTTGTGAACCTCCTGGTCTTCCCAACCATCTCCCAGGTCACACTCGAAAGTATAAAAACAGATCAATCGTCCCTCCCAGAGCAGTCCAAAACCCTGTGGTGCTTTTTCGTCATGTTTGTGGATCTTGGGCAACCCGTTTGGGAAATTGAATTTCTGGTGATAGATCTCGTGTTCGAATGGCAGCTCGATGAATTCCAGTTCCGGAAATACCTTTTTCATGGCAACCCGGATGAAGGGATCCATCCCGTAATTATCGTCAATATGCAGGAATCCGCCCCCGATCAGGTACTTTCTCAGGTTTTCAGCTTCGGCATCCGAGAATACAACATTGCCATGTCCGGTCATGTGGACAAACGGATAATTGAACAGGTCGGCACTACCCACTTCCACCGTTGCGTTTTCACGGAGGAAATTTGTCCCCAACTGCTCATTGCAAAAATCGGCCAGGTTCGGCAGGGATGTCGGATTGGCGTACCAGTCCCCTCCCCCGTGATATTTGAGCAGTGCCATCCTGAGTTGTGCCTTCGAGTGGCTTGCCATCATGAGCACAATTGAAAGGACACTAAAAATCAAAAATCGGATCTTCATATTGATTGGTTAAGTACATGAATCGTGTGGCAGGCAACCAATCCTGCCGTCTCGGTCCTCAGGCGGGTTTCGCCCAAATGGACGGCAATGAATCCATTTTCTTTCGCCATTTGGATTTCTTCCTCGTCGAAATCACCTTCGGGACCGATCAGAA
>JARQTN010000055.1:0-26549 GCA_029976695.1 Lewinellaceae bacterium | reverse complement strand
GCTGCAAGATAAAAATCCTTTTTTCGTTGTACCTTTGCGGACTTCAAACAAACGCCTCGATGGGATGTTGCTTGAGGTAGATTGTGGTAAATTATACAATATAGAGGAAAACATATATGGGAATTGTGACAATGATCGGTGGATTGATACTCAGTCTCTCCATCCTGGTGATCCTGCACGAGATGGGGCACTTTATCCCTGCCAAGCTGTTCAAAACGCGCGTTGAAAAATTCTACCTGTTTTTTGATCCCTATTTTTCGCTGTTCAAGAAAAAGATCGGGGAAACTGAATACGGGGTGGGCTGGCTCCCGCTTGGAGGATACGTGAAAATATCCGGGATGATCGACGAAAGCCTGGATACCGAGCAGATGAAGGAGGAGCCAAAACCCTGGGAATTCAGGTCAAAACCGGCCTGGCAAAGGCTCATCATCATGCTTGGCGGGGTGACGGTCAATTTCCTGTTGGGCTGTTTCATTTTCGGCATGCTCCTGTTCACATACGGGGAAAAATATCTGCCGACGGAAAATGCCAAATACGGCATTGTGACGGATTCCCTGGGACGGGAGCTTGGCCTGCAGGATGGAGACTTCATCCTTGCGGTCGATACGATGCAGCTGAAAAAATTCTCCCCGGCCACAGTAACAAAGCAAATTGTCCTCAATGAGGCAAAGGAACTGACCGTCAGGAGGGATGGTGAATCTGTAAAAATCCCCATCGATCCAAAGTTTGTCCAGATCCTTTCTTCGTATTCATATAAAAATTTCAGCCTGTTTGCGCCAAGGGTACAGTTTATCATCAAGGGAATTCCAAAAAACTCGGATAATGCAGATTCCGGACTAGAATCCGGGGATCGGGTAGTTTCAGTAAATGGAGCGCCCACACCCTATCATCACCAGGCTTTCCGGGCAATCACCTCGCAGAAAAATGCTCGCCTGGAACTGGGGATCGAACGCAATGGACAGACACTTTCGATCCCTGTGCAAACAAATGAGCAGGGCAAGATCGGAGTTGAGCTAAAGACTCATATGGACCAGTTCGAGATCGAGCGGCAGGCATATTCATTTGCTGAATCTATACCGGCCGGTTTTTCGAAAGGTTACCACTTTATTGCGGACCAGTTGAAGGCCTTTGCCCTGATGTTCCGGGGAAAGATCAAGGCGAGCGACAGTCTGGGCGGATTCGGCACCATCACAAAACTGTTCCCCGAAGAATGGAACTGGGAGGTTTTCTGGAATGTCACGGCCATGCTCTCCATGATCCTGGGATTCATGAACCTGCTCCCGATCCCTGCGCTAGACGGCGGACATGTGATGTTCCTGACGTATGAGGCGATCACGGGGAGAAAATTGAGTGACAAATTCATGGAATACGCGACGCTGGTCGGTTTCATCCTGGTCATCGCACTGCTCCTCTATGCCAACGGGCTGGATGTCTGGCGTTGGCTAAAAGGATAATTTGAAGCGTTGCAATTTCCATTTGATGTGCTGATAAAATAGCGGACTTTAATTACTTTTGCTGCGCAATCCAAAGGGATTGGATTAAAAACAGTATGCCGAAGTGGCGGAACTGTCCCGATTTTCTCAGCAGCTCGCTGCTCTATGAAAATCGAGGATCCTCGTCCCGGAAGCGAAATTGGAAATTTCGACCGGGACGGGAGTAGACGCGCTGGATTCAAGTTCCAGCAGCACATATTGCCGAAGTGGCGGAACTGGTAGACGCGCTGGATTCAAAATCCAGTTCTCGCAAGAGAGTGCGGGTTCGATTCCCGCCTTCGGTACTGCAATCAACAAAAAGGACTGGCTCATTAGCTGGTCCTTTTGTGTTTCTATAGAAAGCTTCCAGGCGGGAAGAGAAGTTTATCCCGATAAAACTGGAATGCAATGGAAGTTTTCGTCGGGAATTCCCGCCTTCGGTACTGCAATCAACAAAAAGGGCTGGCTGGGTAGCTGGTCCTTTTGTGTTTACATACCCTCTTTCTACGGGATGAGAAGGCGGATGAAACAGGAGGCAGGGTGTCGAACATATTATAAAGTATAGCAATGTATAACTTGTACTTCAATTCGAACATCTTAAATGTTCGAGTCAAAAAGGCCATTGGGAAAGCGCTCGTAGAACCTAATTAAATACTCACCGTAATGCATTTAATAAAAGATACTTATACATATAGAAAATATGTTATGGGATATCTGCCTGATATACACATATGATTATACAATAATATATAACTCATTGGATAGATCGAACATCTTAAATGTTCGTTTAAAAATGTAGTTGTGATTTCCCCCCTACCAAATACCAAACCTGCATACCGACTTGAAAATGAGCGTTTCTGACGACACAAAAGACCAGTGCTTTCGGTTATCAACGGTACCCGAATTCGCTATCTAATCCCCGTCAGCCTCCTCTATCTGAAGGATCTTGACTTCCACACGCTGGTTGCGCCGACGCCCATCCGGCGTCTGGTTGGTCGCAATCGGCTGGCGCTTGCCATACCCTTTGTACACGATCCGTTTGGGATTGATCCCTTTGGCAACAATATAGTCGGCAACAGTCTTTGCCCGGGCAGTGGACAAACGGTCGCAAAATTCATGTGATGGAAGGCCGTTGGTATGCCCGCCGATCTCTACGACGATAAACGGATTGTCTTCAAGAAATTCGTAGATCTCGTTCAGTACCGGAATGGATGAATCCATCATCGCACTGCTGTCCGCTTCAAACTGCAGCTTTTCGATCTTGATGGTCTGTCCGCTGCGAAGCATCCCGGCAGTGAGGTCTGGCAGGATCTTTTTCTGGATATCGACATCGGTCGAGGTGACGCAACCGTTTGCATCCGTGACCGTGACACTATTGAGTCCGAATCCAAGGTTGACAGCTGTTTGGGCACTTTCACCATTGCTCCAGATATAGGTATACGGAGCTGTTCCGCCCTGTACTTCCAGCGTAGCTTTACCATCAGTTGAACGCTCTGTCCGGCATGGTTTCTTGCTGGCGACGATAGCGACAAGCTGGCCGGGTGCTTCGAGTTCATAAGTCGCTGTGCTCTCCTGGCCGATTGCATCCGTAACCTTCATGGTCAGCGTTGATGCAGCAAGGCTTGTAAGCATATCCGTTGATGTGTCAAATCCCTCCCAAGAATAATGATACGGTTTCTTCCCTCCAGTCACGCTCGCTCGTACAGAACCATTGGCTGCATCAAAACAAGTGATCGGCTCAACAAGCTCGATCTCAGCGGCGAGGGGTTTGACATCCTCCGTGATCTCAAAGCTTGAGGTTGCCACACAACCATTTGCATCTGTTACTGTAAGGGTATGCATGCCTGGCGCCAGCTGGTCTGCCTCAGGCCCGCTTTGTCCATGATCCCAGGCGTACGTCATTTGACCTGTACCTCCGGAGATGACAGCCTTCGCTTCACCATCGGCTTCATCTGTGTTTGCTGGTGCGATCACCTCAACACTGGCTTCAAGGGGTTCAGGCTGGCTAACCTGCATTTCCGCAGTCACCTCATTTCCGGCAACATCTGTCACCACCACAGAATAAGCTCCGGCACCAATGCCATCCAGGGCTTGTGTATTATCACCCGTGCTCCAGCTGTATTGGTATGGACTTTTCCCACCTGTCACGATGACTTCTATCCTGCCGTCTTTTTCTCCACTGCAATTCAGTGTTTTGGTGCCTTCCAATTGTAAGGATAACGGCAGGATGTTTTCTGTGATCTCGGCAGAGGCTGTTGCAGAACAACCATTTTCATCCGTTACGGTCACAACATGTAGTCCCGGACCCAGCGCCCTTGCTTCGGTGGTATTTTCTTCATTATCCCAGCGGTATGTATAATTGCCTGTACCCCCAGTTGCTGCGACCGTAGCCTGCCCGTTTGCCTGATTTGTTTCTGCAGGGGCATCTACGGTGATTGTTGCCGTCAATGGGTCCGGCTCGGAGAACAGAATTTCTGTATTTGCTTCGGTACCAAGTACATCCCGAACAACCAGGGAATACCTCCCCGCACCTAATCCATCCGGGATAACGGATTCCCCGGCTTCATTCGTCCACACGACCTCGAATGGCCCCTTGCCTCCGCGTATCTCAGCATTCAGTTTGCCCGAACTCTGCCCGGCACATAAGATTTCCTGGACAATCTCAATGTCGGCAATCAACGGCAGGATATCTTCAGTCATCTCAACCTTGCCAACGGCCATACATCCGTTTTCATCAGAGACTGTAACCTGGTGAAATCCGGCTCCAAGAGAGGATACTTTTTCAGATGTTTCCCCTGTCGACCATTGATAGGCATATTTTCCCGTGCCACCTGTTGCTCTGACCGAAGCTTCGCCATCGCTTTCGTTTGTTGTCGCCGAGGCATCCACAACAACATCCAGCGTGATGGGCGCCGGGTCAGAAAGCTTGGCCTCCCCTTCAGATGTCGTACCGAGCACATCCGTTACAGTCACCCTGTATGTTCCTGCGGGCAGGTTATTCGCCCTGTCTCCTTCGACCGACTCGGCAGTCCATGCGTACGTATAAGGTGGTTTGCCTCCCCGGGCAATTGCCTGGATGGCCCCACCGGATCCCCCGGGACAGTTGATCTCTGTTTGAATATCCAAACTGACAGCCAGGGGCAGGATGTCCTCTGTCATCTCGACCTGGCCAACAGCCGAGCACCCGTTTTCATCTGTCACCGTCACCTGGTGAATCCCGGCTCCAAGGTTCGATACCTTCGTGGATGATTCTCCATTTTCCCACGCATAGGTATATTTTCCTGTGCCACCGCTTGCCCTGACCGAAGCTTTGCCATCGCTTTCGTTCGTTGTCGCCGAAGCATCCACGACAACATCCAGCGTGATGGGCGCCGGATCAGAAAGCATGACTTCACCTTCTGTTGTCGTACCCAGCACATCTGTGACGGTCACCCTATACGATCCGGCAGACAGGTTATTCGCCCTGTCTCCTTCGACTGACTCGGCAGTCCATGCGTACGTATAAGGTGGTTTGCCTCCCCGGGCAATTGCCTGGATGGCCCCACCGGATCCCCCGGGACAGTTGATCTCTGTTTGAATATCCAAACTGACAGCCAGGGGCAGGATGTCCTCTGTCATCTCGACCTGGCCAACAGCCGAGCACCCGTTTTCATCTGTCACCGTCACCTGGTGAATCCCGGCTCCAAGGTTCGATACCTTCGTGGATGATTCTCCATTTTCCCACGCATAGGTATATTTTCCTGTGCCACCGCTTGCCCTGACCGAAGCTTTGCCATCGCTTTCGTTCGTTGTCGCCGAAGCATCCACGACAACATCCAGCGTGATGGGCGCCGGATCAGAAAGCTTGGCCTCCCCTTCAGATGTCGTACCGAGCACATCCGTTACAGTTACCCTGTATGTTCCTGCGGGCAGGTTTTTCGCTTGCGTTCCTTCGGCTTCCCCTGCATTCCATCTGTAAGAATACGGAGGTTTGCCGCCTTTCGCTACAGCCTGAACAGATCCTCCTGCCCCCCCGGGACACGATATCTCCTGTATGATTTCAGCAGTAACCGCAAGCGGCAGGATATCTTCTGTCATTTCAAATTGACCAACGGCAGTGCATCCGTTCCCGTCGGTTACAGTAACAGTATGCATTCCGGCATTCAGGGCGCTTGCGGTCCGGCCGTTTTCGCCCGTATCCCACGCATAATCAAACTTGCCATTTCCCCCCGTCGCCTTTGCGGTAGCCTTCCCATCGGCCTGGTTCGTATTTGCAGAGGCGTCAAGATCGATTTCAACTGCAATTGGCTCCGGAGAGGTCAAACTTGCCGTTGCCAGCGCTGTATTGCCCAGCACATCGGTGACCGTCAGCGCGTAACTGCCAGCGTCGAGCCCGGATGCTTGTTCGCCAGATGGACCATCTGCACTCCATTGATAGGTATACGGACCTTTTCCGCCGCGGACATTCGCCAGCAAGGTTCCTTCATCTCCACCCGGACAAGAGATCTCACGGGTGATTTCTATATCGACCGCAAGTTCCAGGATATCTTCTGTGATCTCGATCTCTGCCGTTGCCTGGCAGCCATTTTCATCCGTCACCGTCAGGGTGTGCAGCCCCCCATTCAAACCGGACGCATTTCTTGATGACTCACCCGTATCCCACGCATAGGTATAAGCGCCTGTGCCACCGGTTACGCGTGCCCTGGCTTTTCCGTCATTTTCGTTCGTAGAAGCGGGAGAGGTCTGCTCTATCTCCACTTCAATGGGTGCTGGCGCTTCTACAAGCACTTCCGCGCTGGCCATGCCGTTCAATGCATCTGTCACAGTAAGGGTATAATTCCCGGCCTTCAACCCCGTGATTTGGGTCCCGTTGCCCGCGCCATTTGCCCATTCATAGGCATAAGGCTCCTGGCCACCTTCCACAAGTGCGGAAACAGTCCCATCAGCCGGTTGTCCTGCACACCTGATCTCGCCAGTAACGACTAGCTCCACCTGCAGAGGTAAAATCTCTTCCGACACCTCAAACGAAGCAATATTCTTGCAGCCGGCTTCATCCGTCACGGTTACTTTATGCAACCCAGCCATAAGGTTTGTCGCACGCCTGCCGTCGGCTCCGCTATCCCATTGGTAGGTATATTTTCCTGTGCCTCCCTGGACCTCAGCGGCAGCTTTACCATCAGCTCCTCCTTCGGAAGCAGGAGCCTCACGCTGGATTTTTACAATCAGTGGCTCCGGAGCCCCGATCTCGAATGCAATTTCTGCCTTCGTGCCAGTGATATCCGTAACGGTAACTGAATAACTGCCCGCAGGGATCTGTTCAAGGGTATTTCCATCAAGCTGGGAATTGTTCCATTGATACTGGTATGGGCCCTTGCCGCCCTTGACGGCCAGCAAAGCACGCCCGTCTTTTGATTCCGCACATTTTGGCTCTGCCAGCTCGACTACCTCGACTGCCAGGGGCAAGATATCTTCAGTGACAACAACAGAACCGGTCGCCGTACATCCATTGGCATCGGTCACAGTAAATGCATGCTCGCCCGCAGGCAATCCCTTCACCGTTGGCCCGGTTGCACCATTTTGCCATGCAACTGAATATGGTTCTGTTCCGCCACTTAGCTTCAGCGCGACCTCCCCATCTGAAGCATTGGCTGTTGCGGGCGAAAGGACCTCAGGCAATGCCTGGATTGGTTCGGGTTCCGAGATATCTATTGTAGCTGTAGCAGTATCCCCAAGGGCATCGGTCAGTGTAACGGCATAGGTGCCAGCAGCAAGGCCTTCAGCTTCTTCCATGTTGATGCCATTGTTCCAGACCGAAGTGTAAGGTTTTTTCCCGCCGTTTGCATGGTAATTGATCACCGCGTTCTCATCGCCCGGGCAAAGGTTTTCGCGGATGACCTCGATGTAAATGGAAAGCGGCAAGAACTCCTGGGTGATCTCCACTGTCGCTTCAGCCGAACAACCTGCCTGGTCAGTCACCACTACCGTGTGCATACCGGGTGACAAATTTGCGGCCTGTTCCCCGCTTTCCCCGTTATCCCATTTCACCTGATATTCCGGGACACCCCCGTTGATCACGACAGTTGCCTTTCCATTTTGACCATCCGGATCCGCTGGTTCATCCACAGACACTTCAAGTTCAATAAACGGATTGGGAATCTCGTACTCTGATTCCTTCTTCTTCCCTTTTGCATCCGTGACAGTCAATGCATAGATGCCCGGCCCTAAACCGGAAACTTCTGCTCCCGTCAGGTCATTGCCCCAGGCAAGCTCATAGGGCGGTTCACCGCCCACAACCTCTGCGCGCAAGGCCGCTTTCTGCGATTCATCCGTACAGCTGAGCGGCTGTTCAAGATGGATCGTGATATTGATCGCATCCTCGCGCTCGATCTGGTAAAGCCCTTTGTCTTCTGTCGCGATCCACACAGCGTCGTCCTGGTCCACGGCGATCCGGTTGACAAACTGGCTGGTGAAGTATTCGACCGGTCCGTATGTTTCAAATTCATCCACCGAAATATCGAAATGGGTCATGATCTCGGATGCCAGCCACAGGTTTCCTTTGGTATCGAATTCGATGTCAATGATCGGCCCTTCATACATCGCCGGGTCCAGTTCCAGCGGCGTCCATTTGCCCCGGGCATTAACCCACCAGATCAGTTCATCGGTTGATACCCAGACCTCGTCCATGTGTTCCGCAAAGGCATAAATATTGAAGTAGCGCTGGAAATGCTCCCATTTTCCGGGTGTGCCGACAACTGCACCATCCCGTGTACCGATCCAGACCTTTCCTGAACGGTCAATGAAAATCGAGTAGATGTAATTGGAGAGAAGTTTTGAGTTGTCGGTTGTCATATGGCCTTTCAGCGTAAGCGCAGGCTCCGTTCCAAGCTGGAACACGCCGCTCTCCGCGGTTCCCAGCCAGAGTTCCTTTTTCTTCTCATCATATCTCGCCGTGGTGACCACCGCAGAGGCACCGAGGATCCCCACGAGGGCTTCCTGGGACAGGGACAGGTCCGCATTTCCATCGGGGTAGGACAGGATATTGATATTGCCGGAGGCAGGGCTGTATAGCGACCCGTTTTCAATATTAAACACCTGGAAAACACCGTCCGGGTTGGCCGCCCAGCGCTTGTTCTCTTCATCCACGAAAATATTGTCCACGGGCTTTGAGCGGTCCACCGATTTCGTGCGGACGACCCTCATCTGGTCCTGGGAGAAAGCGAAACAATACAGGAAAGTCAAAAGAAGTGCGGGTAAAAAGCCTTTTACCATATATCCAGAAGTCGAGTTTTGATCAAAATTTCCCCAAAATTGCACAAATTAAACGTAACAGGCATGTGTTTTCTTGCGTGGTCGGGAGAGGATGGATTGTATACTGCCAGCCAGTTTGATCTTAGGCGGAAGCTCTAAATATGATATCTGGACACGTAATTGAATAATGGGAGTAATAAGCCGGAAAGCTGAACAGTACCTGGAAGAAGGTAAGGTTAGGCCCCCGCACACGGTCTGCTCATAAATGTCTATCACAGCACCATACGGTTCGTTAATGGCTCAACGGAATTTGTTTGTCTTTAAACTATATTCTTGTCAATTCCACACCAACTTTCCCTACGACAATTGCAATTCCGGGAACTTGTTTCCGAGTCGCGTATTTTGTGCCCCTTGCACCCTGACGCTGGCTGGTTGCTTGCATTCCTCAAAATTTGCGGGGACCGATGATCGTGGCAATAGCATGAAGATGGAATATATGCTAAGTTTCATGGTAAGTTTATGTAAAATTGACTTGCCTGCAAAATCAGAATCCCTGGGATAAAAGGAAATCGGACCCGGGCTTTAAAAAAGGTGCAAGAGTTGGTCATCCCAGAATGATATATCAGGTCACAAATCCTGTTTCATCTGATTGGCATCTTCCTGATTATTCATGCAGGATCAGCAATGGGATGGAGCTGTTGAATGTCTGCTTCATGGTAACACTTTCTTCAAATAACCGGCTGAAAAACCCCTTATTGCCCCGAATAAGGCACAAAAGCCCTGGCGATTCTTTCTTCAGGTATTCATTTAGTTGCTCATTGACATTACCTGCACCGAAAGCATAGGTCAATGTAGGATTTAAATCCTCAAAAGTGCCAAGAGTCTTATCGATATCGAGCTTTTTACCCTCCGAAACATGCAGCACGTTGACTTTACAGGAATGCAATTTTACCAGTTTACGCAAAGGGTCCACAACCTTGTCATTTGAGATTGGAGCACCGCTGATCGCAAAGGCAATTTCCTGTAGTGGACGATAATTGAAATTGCCAGGAACCACGAGAACCGGAGCTTTGGTTCTGGAAATCACGCCTCCGGCAACACTTCCTATAAATACTTCCTTCAGGCCGCTCGCACCTTTGGTACCCATCACGATAAAGTCATAGGTGCCACTATTGCCCATAGAAGTAATGGCAGACACGGCATGGGACTTTACAATCTTCGTTTGTACAGGGATATCCGGATACTTTTCCTGCATCCTTTTTCGCAAAGCCTTCATTTCTTTTTCGGCATCACTTCTCAGAATCCTGTCCATTGATTTCATTCGGAAAACATTGGCGCTTAGTTCATATGTATGCAATAATGTAACCTCTATGGCACCACCTCCGAACAAGTTGGTGGCATAATCCAGGGCATTTAGGGAAGTGTCAGAAAAATCAACTGGAACGAGTATCCTGTTCATTATCCATTTACTTTACTGTGAGCAAATCTATGTTGTTCGTTGTGATAAAAGTATCCATGATGCAGCATTAAAAAATTGAGGTTTCGGTTTTACCATCAACTACCTCACCTTACAGGCAAACTTCCGGACTAAATCTTTAGAAAATCTTTAGTATAGGAATAAGAAAATATGATAAATTGTTTATTTGCCGATAAAGATGCATCAAAGTGCGACTGATGGAGGTTTACTAAATGCGTATTTGTGACTATGAAACAATTCAGAAAATATCCGAATGTATCCCCTGTAAGCGTAGCTCTTCAATAGCCGGACGGCTTAAGATTTTCTAAAGAATTAAAGGATAGATTTGATCATACACCATTGGCCAGGCTTTGAACTTTTTGATCGTTGGAAAAGAACCAGTCAATATAACATGTGAGTTCAACCTTCGGAAGACATTTACTTAAACATAAGAAATATGATACTCATCGAAAAGATTTTGCTTGCCCATGATTTCAGCAAGTCCTCGGAAAATGTGGTGGCCACTGCAATGGAGTTTGCCAAGATCTTCCATTCCGAGGTTGTTCCGATCCATGTCCTCCCCGATGACATGACAAACGAAAAAGTCAAATCTCTGCTACACGGGACAGCATCCCAAAAACTGCAAGAAACAGCCGAGATGCTAAAAAATGAAGGGGTGAAGATCGGAGAACCAATGGTCGTATATGGATCCCCACATCGCGTAATCGTGGAAGCAGCAGTGGATCTGAACGCAAGCTTGATCCTGACCGGATCAGGCGAAACACAGAAAGGTGAAAAATTCTTTTTAGGCACAACCACAGAAAGGATCATCCTGAAAAGTGAAAAACCGGTATTTGTGGTCAAAGAAGATGTGGCACTCAACGTACAACACATCCTCTGCCCTGTTGATTTTTCAGCCACTTCAAAACGTGCCTTGAAAAATGCCATCACCATGGCCCACAGGTTCAAGGCCGATCTGACCATTCTCAGCGTCTGTGAATTGCAGGGTTCTCTTTGGTTCACTTCGGAAGGTGACCGGGCCATTGAAAATGAAAGCAGATATGCAGGACACAAAGAAAATTTTGAAAAGTTCCTGGATGAATTCAATTTGGCCGGGTTGAATTGGAAAAGGGAGACCCGCAAAGGGAAACCTGCAGAAGAAATACTTAGTGCCATTTCGGAAAAGATGATTGACCTCCTTGTTATGGGCACTTCAGGCAAAACAGGCCTGAACAGGCTGGTCATCGGCAGCGTGACCGAAAAAGTGATTCGGGAAGTGCCATGCTCATTCCTGACATTAAAATCGGAGGATATTATCTCCCTGCAATTACAAACCAGCATCCAGGATATTGAGAATCACTACAACACTGCCACACAGCTTATGGAAGATGGATTTTACGAAGAATCCATCGAACAGTTTAAGCTTTGTCTGAGTATCAACAACATGCATGTTCCATCCCATTATGGCATCGCCAGAGTGTACGAAAAAATGAACCAACCAGAAAAAGCAAAAATTTACAGGAACAGTGGAATGGAAATCCTCAACCGGATATGGGACCTGAAAATTGAACAAGAAGCCCGAAAACTCAGAAGCAGTTAACCATTTTTCAGGAAGAATGAGAAAAACGAAAGGAAAAGTGGCAAGTGTCAATGAGTCACTGGTCGGTGCTGGGGAGATTGATGGGGCGGTGATGAACGGTGAGGTCGCATACATTACGATAGAAGATGGTAAACGGCTGAAAGCTGAAGTGATTGATGTGAAGCCCGGTGGCACCATTTACCTCCAGGTCTTCGAAGATACGAGTTGGGTCAAAGTGAGTGACACTGTAGAATTCACCGGGATGCCTCTGACTGCAAAACTTGGTCCCGGCATCCTCGGTTCGGTCACGGATGGACTGCAAAATCCACTATATGAGTTGGGCAAAATAGAACCTTTTCTGGAGCGGGGGCTTGAAGTCGCTTCACTTGATGAAAAAGTAAAATGGCATTTCACCCCATGTGTAAAAAAAGGTGACCATGTAACCGGTGGTTCGGTCATGGGTTTTGTGCCCGAAAAAATTTTTGAACACAAAATCTTTGTGCCCTTTTCGATGCCCGGCACCTACACAGTGGTGCATATCGCCGACAAGGGGGACTATACTGTTGCCGATGAAATAGCTACGATACGGGATCCGGGTGGGAAAACCATCCCTTTGAAAATGGCCTTCGAATGGCCTGTGAAAACGCCAATGCCTTTCCACGAGCGTTCGGTACCTACCAAACCAATGCCCACGGGTATTCGCATCCTGGATTCGCTCTTTCCAATTGCTTTTGGTGGAACGGCCTGCAATCCTGGTCCATTCGGTGCAGGGAAAACGGTGCTACAGCACAGCCTCGCCAAGTACTCGGAAGCAGATGTGGTTATTGTGGCAGCCTGCGGTGAACGGGCGGGCGAGGCTGTGGAAGTATTCAAGGATTTCCCCAAACTTGAAGACCCCCGCACCGGTAAATCATTGATGGACCGTACCTACATCGTGGGCAATACATCATCCATGCCCGTAGCGGCAAGGGAGGCCTCTGTCTACATTGCCACCACTGTGGGCGAGTATTACAGAAAACAGGGACTGAATGTGCTTATGCTCGCCGACTCGACTTCCCGTTGGGCCCAGGCACTTCGGGAAACCTCCGGACGGAAGGAAGAAATTCCCGGTCCAGAGGCATTCCCGATGTACATTTCGACCCTCATTTCTGCTTTTTATGACAGGGCAGGTGTGGAGATTTTGCCCGATGGCAAGTCCGGTTCTCTCAGCATCATCGGTACGGTCTCACCGGCAGGCGGAAACTTTGATGAGCCTGTGACCCAGGCCACTTTACTGAGCACGGGTGCATTCTGGGGCCTGTCCCGGGCACTCTCGGATGCACGTAAATACCCGGCCATCGACCGCCTCGACAGCAATTCGAGCTATCCTTCCCTCCTGTCGGAGGAAGAGGTTCTCTCCCTGAAGGCATTACTCAGGGAAGGTAAAAGCATCGCTTCCAACATCATATTAATGGGGGAAAAGGGGATTACGGATGAAACCTACATTCAATTCCAAAAATCGGAACTGGTGGATGCCGTTTTCCTTCAACAAAACAGTTTCCACGAAGTAGATGGTGTGACGGATCCGGATCGTTTGCGGATGATGTTCGATATGGTTTGGAAAATTGTAGAATCGCCGGTCAACATCCACGGCAAGGATGATATTCGATCACACTTCAACTTCTTGCGGCAGGCTTTTATTGACTGGAACACCATTCGGCCTGATGAAGAGGGTTTTGAAAAACAGGAACACACGATACTCAACTTAATCAAGCAAGGAATCCATGCTCAGGAAAACGTATGATCATATTGACAGCATTGGACGCGCCATCCTGAATATTAAAGCCGGGGGAGTCCACAACAAGGAAATAGCCGAGGTCATTTACCCGAACGGGGAAAAGGCTCTGGCCCAGGTCATTGCCCTGGATGGAGACGAAGTAACCCTGCAGCTTTTCAGTGGCGGTTTCGGTGTCTCCACTGATTGCCAGGTCCGCTTTATGGGCAGGCCGATACAGGTCGGTTTTTCGAAAGATATGCTGGGCAGGATCTACTCGGGCAGTGGCAGACCCATTGATGACGGACCTGAATTGATGGCGGACATGATTCGGGTAGGAGGACCTTCCATCAACCCGGTAAAACGCCTGATCCCAAAAGAAATGATCCGAACGGGTGTACCTATGATCGACGTATTCAATACGCTGGTCCGTTCACAGAAGATACCCATTTTTGCGAAAGCAGGAGAACCTTACAACCGCCTGCTTGCCAACATTGCGACACAGACTGACGCGGATGTCATCGTCATCGGCGGGGTTGGTCTCAAATACGACGAATATCACTATTTCAGGCAGCGAGTAGAGGAAGCTGGGAGCATGAGCAAGACCATCATGTTCATACATACACACCGAGATTCCATTGTAGAGGGGTTGATGGTACCAGACCTTGCACTCGCCGTGGCTGAAAGATTTGCCATGCAGGGGGAAAATGTTTTTGTCCTGCTTTCCGACATGACACAGTGGTCGGATTATCTCCGGCAAATCGCAAATGCGCAAGACCAGATCCCCGCCAACCAGGGCTATCCGGGTGACCTCTACTCCCAACTCGCCTCCCGGTACGAAAAAGCCGCTGACATCGAAGGGGCAGGCAGTGTGACAATCCTCGGGGTCACGACCATGGACGATGTCACCCACCCTGTACCGGATAATACAGGCTACATAACCGAAGGCCAGTTCTACATGAAGGATGGTTTACTTGAAATGTTTGGCTCACTGAGCCGCCTGAAGCAACAAGTGAATGACAGGACCCGCTCAGACCATCGCAATATCATGAACGCCATGGCACGTTTGCTTTCCGAAGCGGAAGAAAGGGTGAAGGCGCAGAAGTTTGGCTCCGTCAAAGACGACTACTCACTAAGATTGCTGGAATACCGCAAGACCTTTCAGCGCGAACTGATGGACCCCTTCCGTTTTCTACAGTTGGAGGATGCGCTTGATTTGTGCTGGGAAGTTTTAGCCAAACATTTCAAAAAGGAAGAAGTCGGATTGTCCTCCGGGTTGATCGAGGAATACTGGCCGGAAAAAGGGCAATTCAGAATATTAAAAGACGGCAACCCATGAGTGAAAAAAGTTTAGATCAATTAATAACCGCGTTGAAGTCCGAAGCGATTGAAGCTGCTGAAAAGGAGGCTGGAATAATATTGGACAAGGCAAAAGAGCAAGCGGAAGAAATCGTCCGCGGGGCCGAAAAAAACAGGGATGAACTGCTGGCTGAAGCCAGGAAAGAAGCACAGGCTATCCGCAACAATGGGGAAGCTTCCCTGCGGCAGGCTGGACGGGACTTTACGATCGCTGTACGAAATGAGCTGCTCCAAGTGTTTCATGCCCTTTTTGAATCCGAGATCAAAAAAGAATTTACCCGGGATCTCATGAAAAATGCGATTCTGAACGTCATCGATGGCATTGGGGGGGATGTAGAGATATCACTTTCCCCTGAAAATGCAAAAGATCTGGCCGACTACATCCATCACCATGTAAGGTCCTCGGGCAAAACAGCTTCTATACTTAAGGATCATACTGTTTTACATGGCTTTACCATCACCAAAAAAGATGAGGGATGGAGTTATACCATTTCTCCAGAAGAAGTGGCCGAGGGGCTCAAGAAATACCTGAATAAACACTGGATAGATATCCTTCAAAAAGAATCGGAATCATGATTGGCGGCACCTATGAGTATTTAATGAGCAGCCTGCCAGATTTGCAATTCCAAAATACGAATGAGGTCAAACAGGAGGTAACTGGCCTATTGCAAAAATATGCTGGCAGTGTAGCGGACCAATATGATCCGGTAAAGATCCTGGACATCGAGGCACAAAAATTCTTGCCCGTTTCCAGATATCGGATCTTTAAAAAAATGAATTTGAAAAATATCCACAATGAAGATTTTCAGCATATAAAAAGCAAGGTCGTATCGAATTTTTCAAGATTCAGTTTTGAATTGAAAACACAACTCAAAGCATGGCGAACCGCCCAAAATTCAGATGAAAGAAAATCGGTAAAAAACCACCTTGATCATATTTTATCAGCAGGCACTCCATTGGAAAAAGAGATTCAAATCATGAAATACCAGTGGCACAAACTTGAGGATCTTTCTGCTGGACATTTTTCAGATGTGGAAGCCTTGTTTACATATAAACTAAAACTCTTGATTTTGCTCCGCTGGTGGAGTTTTGATGCCCAAACAGGTTTTGAAAAATTCACCCGAATAACGACAAAGAAATGAAATGATGTCTTTCGCTAAAGTGAGTACACATGGCCGATAAAATATTAATGAATAAAAACTCCCTTGCAGCGCTCAAAACCGAGCTTGGGGAATATCGGGATGCATTGCCGGTTTTTGAAATGAAAGAACAGCAATTAAAAGGCCTTGTCCAGAGCATTGAAGATGGGATTGAAGAATTAAAGAAAGACATTGAAAACACCAATGAGCAAATAAAAAGCTGGATTGCCGTAATGGCAGAGGAAGGTATTGACCTTGGAGACATGGTTAAAGTTGAAAAGGTGGACCTGGAGCAGCAGGAAATCGCTGGTGTGGCGGTTGAGTCATACATTGATATCCATTTTGCGAAAGTTGAACCGGATTACTACACAACCCCTTTGTGGTTAGATGCCGCGATTGAACATGTGGCAGACCAAAAGACAAGGCAAATCATGCTGGAGATTGAGGAAAGAAAACTTGAGCTCCTTCAAGAAGAACTTGCCGAGGCCCGAAGAATGAAGAACGCACTAAAAGAGGTCTTTATCCCGGAAACAATAGAGACGATCAGGAAAATTGAAATCTATCTGGGTGATGTCGAGCGGCTCGCAATTGGCTGCGCCAAGCTGGTAAAAAAGAAAAAAATGGCAAAAATGAAGGGCGCATGATTGTCAGGATGAAAGAAATATTCCTTTTTACTTTATCCAGTCAGGTGGAAGAAACCATTGACGAATTGGGCAGTCTTGGCCTGGTGGATATCCGTGAAATCAAACAGCCCGGGAGTGCGCAAATCGAAAGGATCGCTGAAAAAGCCAGGCGTGCTGAAACAGCCATTGCGATGCTTGAAAATTTTGCAAAAAGCAATTCGGGCAATAAAAAGAAACCAAAATCCAATTCTTATGACCCAGGCCGCATTACTGAGTATGTATTGAATACTGAAGCATTCAGTAAGCAATGTAAAGACACCCTTGAGCATCTTCAGCAACAATTGAACTGGTATCAGACCTGGGGCAAAAATATTGATATAAAAGACTTCGCCTACCTGGAGAAAAAAGGGATTTTTATCCGATTGTATAAAGTTGATGTCACAGATCTAAACTCACTGCCTGAGAACCAGTATATTGAAATATTTCCCGGGAAAGGAAATAAAAAACTGGTCGCGTTATTTTCCCAATCAGATACTGACAAATTGAATTTCAAGGAAGAGCCATTGCCCTCTTTCTCTCTTGAAGAAATCAAGCGTCAAATTTTCAGGAAAAAAAGGCAATTGAATGAAGTGGAAAACTACCTGACCGTCCAGGCTGAAAATTTAACAATCCTGCATGATTACCTGAAATATTTGCAAGACCAGTTGAAGACACTGAAGGCTTTAGGTGCGATGGGCGACATTGAGGGTAATATCAAATATTTGCGGGGTTTCATACCGCACAATGCCGTTGATACATTTAAAAATAAAGCACTGGAAAATAAATGGGGCTATCAAATTAAGGAACCGGAAAACCCGGAGGAGGTTCCCGTTTATATCAAAAACCCTAAATGGGTGAGCATCATCAACCCCGTCATGAAATTCATTGACATCGTGCCAGGTTACAAGGAAGTGGATGTATCCATTTATTTTTTGATCGCCTTTGCATTGTTTTTTGCCATGCTGGTCGGGGATGCAGGCTATGGTGCCCTGTTTCTGATGATGACCTTTTTATTCAGGAGAAAACTGTCGAAACAGGTCCAATTGCTGATTTATGTACTGAGTGGTGCGACCATGATATGGGGCGTGCTTAGCGGGACTTATTTTGGCTCTGAAAAGATCGCAGCCATCCCATTTCTAAATCATTTAATTATTCCTGAAATCGCAAGTTTTGGAGCAGACAATATTGCTTTTATGATGCATCTGTCGTTCCTGATAGGTGCAATTCACTTGACAGTGGCACATAGCATCAGGATCGTACAATTTATCAATTCATCCAAACTGCTCAGTGAAATCGGCTGGATTGCATTTGTTTGGGGGCTCTTTTTCGTCGCTGAAAACCTGGTGTTAGGCAAAGCTTTACCCGCATGGAATAACTGGCTCTTTATTGCAGGCGCTTTGTTGGTTACGCTCTTTTCGAGAGAGGGGAAAACTTTTATAAGCAGCATGCTAAGCTCTCTCGCCAATTTACCCCTGAGCCTGATCAACGGATTCTCGGACATCGTATCATATGTCAGGCTTTTTGCTGTTGGCATGGCAACGGCGACAGTAGCCTCCAGTTTCAACAATATGATCTTGCCACAGGGAGTAGACCTGTCATTCCTGAAACTTCTAATGGCTGTGGTGGCCTTGATCCTGGGGCACGGTTTAAATATCATTCTGGCGCTTATGGCCGTAATGGTCCATGGTGTCCGGCTGAACATGCTGGAGTTTGCGGGGCACCTTGGGGTACAATTTTCAGGCGAAGCATATCAGCCATTCAAATTAAATGGTGTCCGGAAAGAGCCGGCAGGTTGAAGAAAAAATGATGAAATAAAGTCGAATAAATTCAAAACATAAAAGCATGGTATCTACAACAATATTCTTATCGATTGTGAGTGGCCTGGGCGATATGGGCATGTCAATGAGCATTGCCTCTATCGGATCAGCTATCGGAACAGGAATGGCTGGAATGGCGGCAATCGGCGCCTGGAAAAAAATGATTCTCAGCGGGCAGAAAGCAGCGACCGCACTACTCATTTTCGTTGGCGCACCACTTTCACAGGTCATTTATGGCATGATTCTGAAAAATGCTATTTCCGATGCCAACCTTGACCCGGATTCCTATTTTTGGCAAATGATGATTGGGCTGGCAGCAGGAGCAGCCATGGGAGGTTCGGCCATCTTCCAGGGAAAAGCAGGGGCCAGGGCTTGTGATGCCATCGCCGCGGGGGCTAATGATACTGCAAAATATATCATGATTATCGGTATTGTGGAAACCGTAGCATTGTTTGTGATGATTTTTACCATGACAGGACTGCCACAAGGTACATGATTTATCATCTGTTGCCGCCCAAGACCGGGCAGGGTACTTTTACTTTGTGCAGGGCATCAGCTCGCGCAGTGACTGGAGGGTGGAATGCGGAGTTCAGGTCCTTGGCAGATCGAATGATAAAGCATTGATTCTGATTAAAGCACACTCCGGGTAAAAGGAAACATGAACTGACTACTTCGGCAGGATAAATTGATCATAAAGTTTGTTTATTGATCCCGTCCTGCCAATAATTGTAAGCACATCATTTTCAAGCAGCACGGTGTTGCCCTTTGGGGCAAAAGATGTGTTTCCCCTATCAATAAAAACGACCAATACATCGGGAGGCAGTTTCACTTCCATGAGTTTTTTATTGATGAGCATTCTGGAAGGTTTATCTCTGGAAACGGAAAAAGAAATATATTGCTTGTCATGCAATAAATACTCGATAATCTCCCTTTTTGATTTTGAAGAAAAGATATCCTTTATAAAATGGTCACGTTCTGCAATATCAATTATACTTGACAACATACGAAGCTGCTGTCTTGGATTATTTTCATCGTTTACCAGGAAGAAAAATATTCTTATTGTTTCCCTGCTGGAAGTGCCGTTTTGATCAACTGGCTTTTCGATGCCCTCCTCGCTAAGGACAATATGGAGAACCGGATGCAGAATATCCCGTTTTTTTGCATAAAGAAGTGAAACTTCGGGAATGACCAGGGCAGGATCTATTGGCGTGGTACTCAGAAATTCATCCCTCAGGCTGTGACCATCTACATTCAACTCAAGGGCAATAGAATCTGCAACATCGTGCACCAGATCTTCAAATCTGGGCTGGGCGACATAATGGATGTGTGCACGAACGATGGTCTGGTTAAAAGGATCATCCTGGCGCAAGCCTTTCTCCCGCAGAATCATCATAAATTCATTTTCCAATTCATCATGCTGATGTCTGCCTAATAAAGCAAACCAATGATAAATGGCTCCCTCTCTTTTTACTTTTGAACGCACAAAAAAGTGGTACCATAAATAGGCAAGAATAATCGTACCCAGTGTAAATGCCAAAGCTCCCCATCCCATGAAAAACATCAGGGCCAGCGAGGTTATAATGCCAAAAAGCTGCATCCAGGGATAGAGGGGGGAATGATAGCCCGGGTCGTAAGAAGCAATCTTACTGTTCCGAAAAACGATCACAGAAAAATTTATGGTCATAAATATGAATAGTTGAAATGTGCTTGCAAGCTTTACAATACCCTCTTCTGTCAGGAAGACAATGCATAAAATGATCAATCCCGCTGTAAGAAGGATCGCCGGAACAGGTGTTCCCCTGCGGCTGATTTTACTGAAGATCTCTGAGAATAATTTGTCTCTGCCCATGGCCAGCGGATAGCGTGAAGTAGCAAGCATGCCCGCATTTCCGGTTGAGGCAAACGCGAATAAAGCAGCTATGACAATAATATACAATCCCGTCCTTGGAGGTAACCAGCTGAACAATTGCTCCACTGCGGTAGCTGCAGGCGAAAGATCTTGTGCCAGTGCTTCATTATCAATTACGGTGACCATCACAAAAACACCCAGCACATAAATCAATCCCGTCACCAATAGCGACAATGCCATTCCAAGGGGAATATTCCTCTCGGGGTTTTTGATCTCTTCTGCAACACTTGCGATTTGTGTTAATCCCAAATAAGAAACAAAGACGAAACCGGTTGTAAAAAATAGCCCCTCAACCCCACCGGTAAAGAACGGGATGTATTCATCTGTATCAAACACAATGGAAGGATGGGTACCAGCGAAAATATTCCAAAACCCGTCGGCGATAAACGCACCCAGCACCACCAGTAAGCCGATCACAAAAATGCGCTGAATGCCTGAAGATTTTCTTGCTCCAATGATGTTCAGGACAGCAAAAACAACGGCAAAAACAATAGCTGTTTCCTTTATTGGGATATTCCAAAAAATTGCGCCATAGGCACCTATGCCAACAAGTGCAAATGCGGTTTTTAAAAGAAGGGCGATGTAAGTCCCAATTCCGCCAATTGTGCCCATCATTGGTCCAAGGCTCCGGTCAAGAAAGAAATATGCACCACCTGAGCGGGGCAGAGCAGTCGATATTTCGGCGACACTGAACATGGAAGGCATAATCAGAAGCCCAGCCAGAAAATATGCCAAAATGACCGATGGCCCGGTATGTTGGGCTGCCAGTCCTGGCAACAGAAAAAAACCAGAGCTAAACATTGCACCGGTGCTTACTGCAAAAACATCAAACAACCCGAGTTCTCTTTTAAGTTTCATGTCCCGTCGTTTTCATGCTCAACAAATACGTAAATATGATCCGGAGTGCGAATAAACTGGTGATCATCTCACCATCATTGATGAATGAATCAAACACCCGGGATGCCAAATCCAACCACCACATAACCTATTGATCTGTACACCACAAAACGCATCTCATCTTGATCCCAGGTAAGCAACCGGGTTATAAACTGCAGGGCCTCAATACCGGACACTTTCATCATTTGATTATCTCTTTCCTACTGGATGCCAATATTCTATTTAAACATGGCAATAAGTAAATTTCAGCTTATCCCTCAAATTTCTTACTCATCTGATCTGATGATCTTTGAAGGTGAATCAATTGAATTGGAAATAACAACAGTCAATTCCTTGATTTTTCTGGCAGTACCAATAGAGGAACCTGGTTGTGATATACCTGTGTTCTGGTAATACTTTTCCTGAAAAAGCTTTCAACGAAACCTTTATTCCTTCTCACCATACATAATAGATCACAGCCCGCTTTCTCCACGAAATCAGCGATGGCTTCATTTACACTATTGGCCATCGGTATTTCAAGGAAAGTTGTACGGACACCTTTAAGGTGATGATCGACTTCCCTGTATCCCTTTTTACCCGCACCTGATTTCGCATTGAGAATGGTCACTTGAGCACCAAAATTCAAGGCTAATTTGTGAAGGGGCGAGAGCACCTCAAGGGAAACCTCTTTGTCATCAATAGCAAGCACAATTTCTTTGAGTGGGCGGAAAGTATGTTGGGGCGGCACAACCAGAACAGGGCCAATTGCCCGACCTAGCGCAGTTGATGCAACGGTCCCAAAAATAATCTTCTCTAATCCAGATGCTCCTTTGCTGCCCATGATGATCAGGTCGATTCCAAGTTCATTGACTTTGCTACCAAACAGGGAATAGATGCTCGCTTCTTCGACCTTTGTGTGCACGGTGAGTTTTGCCTGCCTGATCTTTTGTAAAAACTTCCTCAGGGTCATTTTCATCCTGCGTTCCAGCTTCTTAGGATAAGGCTGCTTTTCATCAGGTAATTCCAGGTCGTAATTAAACCTGTCGAAAGTAAAAACATGATATAAATAGAGTTCGCTCCCAAACGCAGCTGCTATCCCGATTGCGTAGTTCAACGCATTATCCGCAATGGGGGAAAAATCTGTGGGAACAAGAATTCTATTCATGGTTATGCTTTCTCTGGATGCTCCATAATCCGGCGTTGACTATTTCGCCTATAATTTTCACCCCGTTTCTATATAGCATTACATTCATTCTTCTTTGGCAAATTGCTGCAATCCATAAAGACCAGATCGGACATGTCAAAAGCGATTATTCCATACCAGTCATTTCAAGAAAAAAGGTTCAGTTAAAAAACAAGCAGGCCCTGTGATTTCTTATGGTACATGTTCTACTCAAATTAACGAGCAAATTCTTTAGGAAAATTAAAGGCATCTGACAAGGTCTGCATGAAGTACTCACACCAAGTATGCATTTATCCTTAAACAAAGCATTGGTCAATGATCAACAACATCCTGATAAACAGCTTTTGTGAGAGGGTTGACACGGGCAATTCTAAACATGGTTGGGAAGCAGTAAGGAGTGCGGTAAAATGTCAATAGAGCTACGATCCGGAGATCCCATCAGAATTGCATTTTGAGATGCATCGGTCAATAAGGCGGTTGGAGATTGGGGGCCGGAGTTCAGAGGTATATTCAAATGAATGAGTACGAATCGATTTCAAGTCCTGGCAGAGTCCATTTCAATAATCATGGAGGATTCTTTTACTGCTCCCTCCTTGTCTTTAGATTTGCTAAAGATTGTCCAATTAAATTTACAGGACTGGCAACAACTGCCAATCTCAAGATTGTTCCTGCTAAAAAAAAGAAAAGCATACGCTGTTTATGAAAATACTCGTCATTGAAGACAATGTCGAACTGTTACATGACATCAGGGATTTTCTGGAACGGGAAGGAAATGTCTGTGAGATTGCCAATAATTACGAATCCGCCTACATGAAAGTAGGTATTTTCCCTTATGATATCCTGGTAGTAGACATTACCTTGCCTGATGGAAATGGGCTGGACATCATTCGGGAAACGAAAAAAGAAAATATTGATGTGGGCATCATCATCATATCTGCTAAAAATGCTTTGGAGGATAAAATAAAAGGACTGGAAATTGGTGCCGACGATTATTTAACAAAACCATTTTATCTCCCGGAACTCAACGCAAGAATCAATGCACTCTACAGAAGAAAGGTTTATAAAGGAAGTAAAGAAATCCTTTTCAACGAAATAAAAATAAAACCCGAGAGATACGAAGTATTTATACATGACCAACCCTTGTCACTCACCAAAAAAGAGTTTGATATCCTCCACTTTTTTGTAGCGAATAAAAACCGGTTGCTGACCAAGGAAGCAATTGCCGAACACTTGTGGGGTGACCATATTGAAATGGCAGACTCCTTTAAGTTTATCTATACCCATTTGGCTAACTTGCGTAAAAAAATTGCAGGTTTAGGAGGCAATGACTATATCAAATCCATCTACAGGGTAGGATATAAATTCACGGACAGGGAATGAAACTTTTGACCAGGACAAACAGGTTTTACCTGATCTTCATACTCTTGCTTTCTCCGATCATGATCGCGGTCGATTATTACATCATTCGTTATTTTGTCTATACAGAAGTTAACGATATACTGAAGCATGAGAGTGAGCGGATCATATCCTACGCTGAATCAGAAAATGCACTGCTGCCTTCCAGTTATATTGACAATACCCTGCAGGTCAAGGAAACTTACCAGTTGGCTCCCAGCTTTCGCGATACGCTAATATTCGATTCCCATTTCAATAAATTAATTCCCTATCGCAAATTTGATTTTGTAGTCCAGGTTGGGGATGAAAAAATGAAAGTTACGGTCAAGCATATCCTCCTGGAAGCAAAAAAATTAATTCTCTGGCTGTTTTTGAGTACTGTGTTCATTTTAGCTCTGATGCTAGTCGGCTTGTTCTTGATCAATCAGAAGATATCCAGTTGGGCATGGGGGCCTTTTTACAGGAATCTATCCAAATTAAAGAAATATGATATCACTCAAAAAAACAGGGTCCATCTTGAAGCATCTGGCATCAGCGAATTCGAAGCACTTAACCAGGTGATATCCAGCCTGATGAATCAAGTGGAGAATGACTTTCAAAACCTCAAAGAATTCAATGAGAACATATCCCATGAAATGCAGACTCCGCTCGCCATTATACGGAATAAAATGGTGCTGCTTTTGGAAAGCCAAAGCCTCAAAGAGAAAGAATTTCAATGGGTACAAGCCGCTTACCAGGAGGTCAATAAACTTTCAAAAATCGGTAAATCCCTAACCTTGATTTCCAGGATAGAAAACCAGGAGTTTACCCGCATGGACAGCATTGATTTGCGCGCCACGATTGACAATATCATCGGGAACATGGAAGAAATCGTCCAATTCAAAAAACTTGAAATGACAGCCAAACTGGACCAGGTAAAAGTTAAATGCGATCCTATCCTGGCCAACATCCTGTTCACAAACCTGATCAAAAATGCCATCCAGCACAATCGGGAAGGCGGCTATATACGGATGCAGTTGAATGAAGAAAAATTTGAAATAGAAAATTCCGGGCAGGTGCTGAATACGGGTACGGCCCAATTGTTCCATCGCTTCCAAAAGGGCAACACAGCAACCGACTCATTGGGACTCGGCCTGGCCATCAACCAGAGAATATGCGAAATCTACGGGTTCAAGCTTGATTACACGCATCAGGACGGCCAGCATATCTTTTCCTTGTTTTTTCGCAATCAAGCTGAGTGATATAAAGTCGCTTCCAATCCAAAACCAATCCATTCCAGAAACCCCTATCCATTGTGTGCTGGAGTGATGTGATCGGCCCATCATGGTCCTGGATACTTGAATGACCGGTGAGGTCGATTATCTCAATCAGCCATTCCTCCGGATAACCTCATCCGGTCCTGGGAGAAAGCGAAACAATACAGGAAAGTCAAAAGAAGTGCGGGTAAAAAGCCTTTTACCATATATCCAGAAGTCGAGTTTTGATCAAAATTTCCCCAAAATTGCACAAATTAAAAGTAACAGCCCTGTGTTTTCTTGCATGGTGGAGTGAGGATGGATAAGGTTGAGTCAGGCAGGTTTGGCTGATTTGTTGATTAGTCTGATAGGATTAATCGCATCATTTTAATGAGATCTTTCTGTGGATTACCCTTGTTCAATCCAAGGAAAATAAAGGTGGATAAAGGGACTTCAAGGAGAAAACATCTCCGGAATCACACCAGGTTTATCTCAATCAGTTCTTTACCAATTTCGTGCAGACCACCAATAATGCGCTCAACCTGTTTCTTTGATGGTTTTTTCTTACCGGTCACATATTGTGAAAGTAAGGATTCATTCATCCCGATCCGGCGTGCTAAATGCTTTGAATTAATAACCTTGTAAAATTCAAAGAACTGTTTAAAATCTATCTCGAAATCCAGATTTGCCCGGGTAGCGTGCTTGCCTTCATCTTCTAAATATAGATTTACTGCTTCCAGGGCATTCCTTTGAAGTTCGACGATGGTTTCCCCTGTCGTAAAAATTGGATATTTCAGCTCATATGCTGAATATCCTGTTTTTGTCTTTTCGATAATAAATCTGAATTTCATCATCACTTCCTTGGTAAGCCAGCTAATTTTCTGAGTCTCAGTTCAAGTCCTTTACCGAGTTCACTGCTCCCATGGTTTGGCACAATGAGTATTCCTTTCTTGGTTGAATGCTTCATCATAATATGGAACCCATTCTGAGAAACAGCAAACCATCCTTCTTACTTTAAAATTCGGATGAACTGAGTACATTTCACCGCCTAAAGGTAAATTATTATTTACTTTCAATCAAGAGGTCTGGGGATCATCTATTTGCATTACCTTTTTTGTGAAGACGACGACCCTCTCCATTTTAAATGCTGGTTGGAACATTTTTGGTCATCTTGGATATGAAAAGAGCGGATAGGCTTTTGTCCTGGTGGCAGGTGGCCACATTCCGTGGTGTCAGGCAAAGCTTGCGATTGTCTTTTCTATGAGATTTACATTTTCAAGATTTTTCCCATAATCCAAAAGTGTCATTTTCACTTTGGGAATGCTTTTGACCTGATATTCAAATTCCGGTCCTTTAACTGGTGCCTGCAGAATATTGATTTCCTCACCCCAGGACCTCCAGGTTGTGTTCGTTGAGATCCGAATTCCATGATCAACTTCAGTCATTTTCATTTTACCGATGATCGGATCACTTTTCAGTTTCGCCAA
>JARQTN010000054.1:28218-29777 GCA_029976695.1 Lewinellaceae bacterium | reverse complement strand
TCCTGGAAAGAAGTTTGAAGTAAAAGCCGAAAAGAAGAAAAACAAAAAGAAAAAAGGGAAGAAAGCGTAAGATCCGGCCAGGATTATGACCCCGGGCGGATGTAGGGATCTATCCATTTCAGTATTCTTGGCGAAACTTCCATAAGCAATTTGGGCTCCCTTGGCCCATGAGGTGTCCTCGGGAGGACCAGCATTTCTGTAGGTACACCAAGACGTTTCAATGCTACATAAAACTCCTGTCCCTGTGTAAACGGTACACGCAGGTCGTTTTGGCCATGGATCACCTGTGTCGGTGTTTTCACATTCTTGATCCGGTAGATCGCGGAGTGCTTTTCATACGTGTCATAATCTTCCCAGAATTCATTCCCCATATGACCGACCAGGTAGTCTGGAATATCCGTTGTCGTGGTCATGCTTACAAGATTTGGTAACCCGGCGCCCATGCTTGCCGCCTTGAACCGGTCTGTCCGGGTGACTAGAAAACTCGTCATATATCCCCCGTAACTCCACCCCATCACAGCCATTTTGTCTTCATCAGCCAAGCCCATTTCGATCACCTTGTCGACACCGCTCATGACATCTTCATAATCCCCGTACCCCCAGTCACGAAAATTGGCATACCGGAAGTCTTTGCCATACCCTGTGCTCCCGCGCGGATTGGGCCTGAGCACGGCGATGCCTTTCTGCGCAAAATACTGGGTCATGTAAATCGATGGGTTTCCGGTAAATGATTTCGTAAATACACCTGCCGGGCCACCATGGATCTGCAGTACCAAAGGTACTTTATCCCCATCCTCATAGCCGACCGGATAGGTCAGGAGTCCCTCGACCTCAAGGCCATCCTTTGATTTCCACCGGATGACTTCCGTTTTGCCCATTTCCGGCATTACAACATCCTGGTTGACGTTTGAAATCCTTTTGACATCAAGGCTGCTTGATCTCGTAACGTAAAGCTCTGGCGGGGAATCAGGTGTCTGGTACACATAGGCCATCTGGGATCCCTTTTCGCTGGTAGATATGTTCCACGCAGTGCCATCCGTATTTGTCAAAATCTTCACGTTGCCGTTTTGATCCAGTGGCACGTCCAATGCAACCCGGGATGTATGGTATGCCTCCCCGATGATCAGGCCGCTCCCATCCGGCTTCCATCCGATGAGATTGGCGTTTCGGTCCGGTGTATGGGGCAACGCTGCTAATTCCCCGGATTCCAGTTCAACTGTGTACACGTCGCCCAACCCGATTGGTTCCGGTTGGCCACCATGGGAAACAAAGGCGATCTTTTTTCCATCAGGTGAAAACAGGGGTGACCTGTCTGCCCCGGGCCGCTTGACAACCACCTCTATTGCCCCGCTGTCCGAGGGTACCATCGAGATGTCCGATTCCAGGAAATTCGTATTGATCTTCGGATCCGGTGTGTGTGCAAAGACAATGGTTCTCCCGTCAGGCGACCAGTCAAAAGATGTCACATGAAAATCTCCATTCGTTAAACGCTGGACCTTGAATGTGTCACTTTCCAGGTCCGCTGTATACAGATGCTGGTACTTGAAATGCCGGTCCAC
>JARQTN010000054.1:16192-28118 GCA_029976695.1 Lewinellaceae bacterium | reverse complement strand
TGTCACTTTCCAGGTCCGCTGTATACAGATGCTGGTACTTGAAATGCCGGTCCACCTCGATCACATCGCGCTTTTCCTCCTCAGCTTTTTCTTCCTCTTCCGTTTTTTCATCCCTTTTCAAAAAGGCGATTTGCGTCCCGTCCGGCGACCATTGAAATGCACCCACACCATCCTTCTCTTTTGTGACCTGCTCGGCCTCACCACCCATGAGGCGCATTCGGAAAAGCTGTGTCTTGTCCGCCCGTTCTGAGAGGAATGCGATAAACTGGCCGTCCGGGGAGAAAGCAGGGCTATAGCTTGATTTTTCACCCCTCGTGTACTGCACATTGAATGAACCATCTGTCGCGGCAACCCAGACCTGGCTCAAGTATTCGGATTTTTCACCCTCCATGACAGGTTCACGCACCACATAGGCCACATAGTTTCCATCATCTGACAGGTCCACATCTGAAATGGATTTGAACTGCATGTGCAATTCTGGAGTCCAGCCAAGCGTGTCATTATCCTGTGCAATAGCAAGGGTGGTCCAAAGTGCTGCAAGCAGGCAAAGCATTCCTTTTTTCATTTTTCAGTTTCTATTTCATGATGAATTGATCCGGACAATAACCGACCGTTCATAATACCGGGTTGATCATTCTTTCCGTGCATAAGATACAAAAGCGAACTTTTTTCCGTCGGGCGACCAGGAGGGAACATTGATCGTCCCCTGTCCCCCTGTAAACCGGGAGAGCGTTTCAATCTCACCGTTATCCAGGCGGTACAACTGAAGTACAACATCTTTCATGGGTGGGTGTGCTGCTCCCTGCTGCTCGAGATAAGCCAGGTATACTAGGTACTTTCCATCCGGAGACGGGTGCGGAAACCAGTTCGAAAATTCGTCATTTGTCAATTGAGTTTGCTCTCCACCGTACACATTCATTCGCCAGATCTCCATTTTCCCGGACTGCATGGAATTGTAGTAGATAAAACTTCCATCAGGTGAGAAATCCGGTCCATCATCCAGGCCTTCCTCAAAAGTCAATTGGATTTCTTCACCACCCTTGATATCGATCGCATAGATATTATAATCCCCATCCCTTTGTGCGACATAGACAAGTGTACTGCCGTCTGGCGACCAGCCGTGCCAGTAAGAAGGTGCCTTTGGGGTGACAAGATTTGGCGTCCCTCCGGTGATGGGCAGCGTATAAATGCGGGAACCGGCATCACCGATAATCTCATAATCTTCCGGCGGCAGGCCATTATCACTGATCACGATCATCGTCCCGTCCGGCGAAATCCCGTGGTCATTATTCAAATTCTCAGCAAATCCTGTGGGGACCAATTCGGTTTGTGTTGTTTCCAGGTCAAGCCTGTAGAGTTTTCCTTTTTTGTTGAAAAGCAGGAATGTCCCGTCCCGGCTCCAGTTGGGGGCTTCGAAATGGTCTTCCTCAGCATATACAACGGTCCTGGTGCCTGATTCAAGGTCAAAGATCTCGAGTGATGAAACGATATTTTCCATTTGCCCGTATACCGAATGAATCAATAAACAGCCAAGGATGAGCAGGCCTGGATATTTCTTTGATGCTCCCATTTAAATGAATTTACTGTTTTTACCCTTCATATGGGGACCTTTTCCGCTTTTTTGGCACGTATTTAATGATGAGGCTGACAAAGAAATACCTGAATGAACTGGTTTATGATGTCAATGGAGCAGCAATAGAGGTCCACAAGCATCTCGGACCCGGATTGCTGGAAAGCGTATACCACACGTGCATGAAGCATGAGCTATGGGAGCGGGGCATCCGGTTCAGGTCAGAAATGATCATCCCCGTTTCGTACAAGGGAAAAGAGATGGATGTCGATCTGCGCTGTGATCTGTTCATTGAAAATATCCTTGCCGTGGAACTCAAGGCTGTAGAATATGTGCTCCCGGTCCATGCCGCCCAGCTGTTGACCTATATGAAGTTGCTGGAGGTACCTGAGGGCCTGCTCATTAATTTTAATGTATCCAATATATTCAAGGAAGGCCAGCGAACTTACGTCAATGAACGATACCGCCATCTTCCTGATAAGTAAGGATGGGAAAGGCGATCAAGGTGGATTTAAGGCATATCAGTTTGGGAAACCATATAGTCATATAAGTTCATTTAAACTTCTGATATGACCTGATATGCCTATATGGTTCCCCACACCCACACAAACCTTCACTTCAACAACCCGGCTACCACCTGCCTTTCTGCCTTCAACTCATCATCATCCAGTCGCAGGCCCATCGGGCCAAATGTTTGTCGGAAATAATCATAGATCCCCTTTACGGACTCAAATGGCGCATTGGCGGCTTCGTACGCTGTGGATCCGGAATTGTTTCGAATGGAAGTGTCCGCACCGTTTTCAAGGAGGAGCCTGACAAAATCCGTGCGCCCGAAAAATGCTGCCGTGATCAGGGCTGTTGATCCTTCGAAATTGACAAAATCAAGATCTGCCCCTGCCTCTATCAAGGCTTCTGCTGCCTCTGTTTTTCCGAAGAGTGCCGCCGTAATCAAAGGACTCGAACCACCGGTCGGTTCTTTCTCATCAGGATCAGCACCTCGACTGATCAGATTTCCGATCACATCCATATCCCCGCGAATCACCGCCTCGTGTAAACTCATATCTGGGATCGTATCAGAAGGTAAGGCCCGCTGCACAGTATCCCTCCCAGCATCAATGTCCCTGTGATTCTCCGTAAAAGCAAGGAACAAGAGCACAAAGGCAGCAGCCCCTGCGAGTTTGAGGTAGGTATGCTTTTGCACAAACCTGCGATATCCACTCACAAGCACATTGCTGGCAATAAAAGCAAGGACGGTCAGCACGACAAATTTTGACCATGCAGGGATCGGAATAGACACCATAACAAAGGCAAACAAGCCCACCACGATCATATGGATAATATAAACGGCATAGGAATTTCGGTTTAACAGTTTCATGATTTGACTGGTTTTATTAAATGTAAAACGAAAAGCATAAATCAGGATGTAGAGGAAGCTGAACATCGAACCCAGGGCAGTGACATAATAAACTGCACTGTCAGCAAATCCGGAGATAAAATAATATTCCCTTTCCGGATCTAAGAGGTTAAAAAAAAGGTTGAGCGCGACAGCCGTGAAAATACCAAGGGAAAGGGTCAGGACCACATTCGCAATGATATAGGCTTTGACGTTTTTCGGGGCTTCCAGGACCTTGTTTCGGTAACACAGTGTCCCAAGCAAGAAGACCATGAAATAAGGGATCAATCGCTCCCGCTGGAAATCAAGAAATGCACTGTGCTGCCAGCCGGTCAGTCCGGCGTGTGAGAGCAGCATGCTGCTGACTACTCCAATGAGGAACGTGATCAACACGCCAGCTGAAAGAGAAAATTTGCCCGGCAATAATTTCCATTTATAGATGGCCAGGTAGAGCAGCTGGAAAACGAACAGCACCGGGAGGAACCACAGCCAGTTTTGCGTCGGGTTGTCAGAAAACACATAGGGGTCAGCACCTGTCCGGTGGAATAGATGAAAATAGGTGTACCAGGGCTCCTGCGGCAATCCCCTTGAGTACAGGAAAATCATCTTGTACAACGGAATGAGGGTAAGCACGGCGATCAGCCATGGAACCAGGATCCGTTTTACCTTTGAAACAATAAATTGACGGGTGGTTTTCTTTCCTGCAGAAACCGGCACCAGGTAACCTGAAATGAAGAAGATCGTGAACATGATAAAGAGATCCAGGTACATCCGGATCAGCCCGATCCAGTCCGCTTTGTCCGGGTCGACGACAATCCAGGTGTTTTGCAGGACCTGCTCATAGACCAGTCCGCTGTGGACAACAACGACGAGGAATATAGCAAAGGTGCGCAGGTTGTCTAAATATGCGATGCGTGTTTTCATAACTTCTCTTTTCAAAGATTAACTGGAATAAAGATCCGTCAGGAAGGGCTTTGATACCAATCAGTCATGTATCAGAAGGCATCAATTTTCCCGCAGGGATATAAACTATGATGCAACCATGTAAACGATGGCCCGGATCCGGGTCGAAAGCCCTTTTTCCGTATCTTTCCAACACGATAAATCCAAGGCAAAACCTTTTCGATGGCTGATGAACACGCCAATGGTTTTCTCCGGCAGCTCACCCAGGTGATTGAGGAACATATGGCCGATGAACAATTTGGCGTATCTGAACTTGCACGGGAAATCGGAATGAGCCGGTCAAATCTGCTGAGGAAGGTGAAAAAAACAGCACATATTTCCATCAGCCAGTTTATCCGTGAAGTTCGTCTGAAGCATGGCATGGAAATGTTGGGTAAAGAAGACCTGAATGTTTCCGAGGTAGCATTCAGGGTCGGCTTCAACAGCACATCCTATTTCATCAAATGTTTCCGGGAATACTATGGATATCCGCCGGGAGAAGTGACAAAAGCCCAGACCGGTGTCATGCCGGAACCACGTGCCCGTTCACATCAACTGGCGGCGATCATGTTTACCGATATCCAGGGGTATACGGCACTGATGCAGCAGGATGAAGAAAAAGCAGTGGCATACCGGAACAGGCACCGGGAAATATTCAATGCAACGACGAAAAAATATAGAGGCCGGATTTTGCAATATTACGGGGACGGTACGCTAAGTACATTCCAGAGTGCCATTGATGCTGTGAAATGCGGCATTGAGTTGCAACTGGCTTTCCGGACTGAACCGGAAATCCCTGTGCGCATCGGGATCCACAGCGGTGATATCCTGTTCAGCGATGAAGACATCATTGGCGATGGCGTAAATGTCGCCTCCCGCATCGAGTCCCTGGCCACAGCCGGCAGCGTTTTTATATCCGGAAAGGTATACGATGAGGTCAAAAACCAGCCGGGCATCTACCCGGTCCCTTTAGGTACGTTCGAACTCAAGAATGTCCATAAGCCCGTAGAGGTATACGCCATTTCAAATCCAGGCCTCGTTGTCCCGGGAAAGGAGGAGCTGTCAGGAAATTTCCATCCATCCGAAGCAAAGAGTGGTTCCAGGCATTCAAGGGCCGGGGCACTCGCGTGGCTTCCATGGCTCGTCATCATCATGATTGCCATTACCGGGGGGTACCTGCTGAACACCTACCTCTCGTCAAGCCGGGATCCGGCACCTTCAGATGAGGAACTGGCAGTCAGGGAAAAATCAATCGCCGTACTGCCTTTCATCAATGACAGCAATGACTCAACGAACATTTATTTGGTCAACGGACTGATGGAATCGATCCTGAACAATCTGCAGCAGATCGGGGAATTGCGTGTCGTCAGCAGGACATCCTCAGAACAATACCGGAACACCCAGAAGTCCCTTCCCGAAATCGCCAGGGAACTCAACGTCCGCTACCTGATCGAAGGCAGTGGACAAAAAATAGGCAACCAGGTCAGGTTAAATATCCAGCTCGTGGAAGGACAGGAGGATGCACATCTTTGGTCGCAGCAGTATAACCGGGAGGTAACGGACATTTTCGGACTCCAGGCGGAGGTCGCCAAACAGATTGCAGATGAGATTGAAGTGATGCTGTCACCATCGACAACCGCACGTATTGAAAAAGTGGAAACGGAAAGCCCGGAAGCCTACGATGCTTTTTTGAAAGGGCTTGATCTTTCCTACGGCGGGAATGAAGAAGCGCTTGGCAATGCAATTAAATGGTATGCGAAGGCCATCAGCCTTGACTCTTCATATGCCCGGGCATATGCCGCTACTGCAATCGCTTACTATTACCTTGATTTCATGCAGGAAGAAAAACAATATACAAGGCAAATCAATCATTTTTCGGACAAGGCTATGTTATATGACCCGGACCTCGCCCAAAGCCTGGTTGCCAAGGCCATGTATTACCTGCACACCGGAGATGTGAAATCTGCGCTTCCCCATCTCCAGCGGGCTCACGAGATCAATCCCAATTCGGCCCTGGTCCTCAATATGCTGTCGGAATACTATACCATGTTTGCGCCGGATACGGAAAAATACCTTGAATATGCCCTCAAGGGTACCAGGCTCAACATGGCTGCACAGGACTCCCAAAGGGCAAGCATCACGTATCTGCACATCAGCAACGCCTTGATCCAGTCCGGCTTTATTGATAAAGCCATCAAGTATATTGATAAATCAATTGATTATGATCCGGACAATCTTTTTGCGGCATATGTGCGGCCGTATATCCAGTATGCAAAAGACAGGGATCTTGAAAAGGCAATGATCAGCCTGGAAAAAGTCCTTCATCGGGACACGACAAGGCTGGACGTCCTGCAGGAGGTGGCCAAGGTTCATTATTTCCTGCGGGACTATGACAGGTCATATGCATATTATGCAAGATTCGTGGAGGTGAGAGACAAATACATGCCCGGGATCTATCCGGAGGAGAATATCAAGATTGCCAATGTCATGCGTATCGCAGGAGATACTATACAGGCTGCCCGTCTATTTGACACATTTAAAGCCTATGCTTCTGTCTCCTCATCAATATACACACCACTCAACCATGCGATGATCGCTGCCTATGAGGGAGATGTAAAACAGGCAATCCGGTACCTGGGTGACTTTTCCGCCGAATCAAACTTCCATTACTGGATTATCCTGTTCCTTGAATTGGATCCCCTCATGGATGAGCTCAAAGACCATCCCGGTTTTAAAGAGGTGGTGGATGTACTGGAGAAGAGGTTCTGGGATCAGCACGAGGAGATGCGGAAGCACCTGGCTGACCAGGGCCTGATCTGACAGAAACAGGCCTTGCGGACAGGGAGGGCAAATTTCCTGCGGGACTGAAGGAATCGCCTATCTTACCATTCCATATGCATGATTCATGCAGTTTGCTTTCTCTCGAAGGAACTACTCTTGTGATTTTATCCTTCATCTAAAACTAAATGCCCATGAAAAAAGGATGTCCTATCCTGTCCCTGTTTCTTGCATTTCATTCCATGCAATACTGATCTGTTTGCCAGCGGTGTTTTCGGAGCCTTTTTCATCCTTTACATTACACTGACATTTATGGGTTAATTTTACTGCAGATCTTAAATCACTCAGATGTACATCAAAAAACTGTATCGGGAACTCCTGGAAATCTACCAGGCCATTGTGGATGCCGAGTCCGCAGCTGAAAAGATTGCCTCTGGGGTACATCCGAACTATACCCTCAGCGCCAAAAACCTCTACCGTTACCTGGTGCTGAGGAGTTATGACCTCAGGCAATACCATGATACGCTATCAGACATGGGGATCTCTTCCCTGCGTTCTGCGGAAGGGTACGTGTACAGCAACCTGTACCACGTCATTAAAAACCTGAGCCTGGTCCAGGGAATTCCTTTTGAGAAGGAATTTGACATTGAGGTTATCGGCTACAAGCGCAGCAAGAAGATCTTGCGCAAGCATGCCAATATCCTGTTTAATGAAACCCGCAAACGGCATTTCACCGAGATCATGGTCACACTCCCGGAAGAAGCTGCCGAGAACAAGGACCTTGTCCGGCGCATGGTGGAGAACGGGATGGAAATCGCACGCATCAACCTCAGCCAGGGAAACCTCGACATCTGGCAGAAAATGATCCAGATGATCAAGGAGGTCAGTACTGAAACCCGCATACCGGTTAAAATTTACATGGACCTGGCTGGCCCCAAGATCCGAACCTCGCGTATTGAGATCATGAATCAAAAGGGCAAATTGAAAGACAGTATACCCATCCGTGTAGGAGAGCATATCATCCTGACAAAACGGGATACAAAGGGGAAAACCTCCACTTTTGGCGAGCGTGGCGAACAACTTGAACAGGCCGAGATCGGTGTGATGCTGGGTACGATCATCGATGATGTGCAAATTGATGATGATGTCTATTTCGATGATGGCGCGATCAAAGCCGTTGTTGTCGACAAGGAGCATGATGAAGTGGAACTCGTCATCCGTGAATGCTATAAACCCAAACTCTCGGCTTTCAAAGGGATCAACCTGCCAAACACCAAACTGAGCCTTCCTTCCCTGACGCACTATGACCTTGAAATGCTTCCGTTCATCTGCCAGCATGCGGATCTGATGGGCTACTCTTTTGTGCGCCGACCTGAGGATGTCATAAAGTTATATGCTGAACTGGAAAAAATACCCTGCAAGGATCTCGGCGTTATTTTCAAGATTGAGAACAGGGAAGCCTTTGTCAACCTGCCCATGATCCTGTTTGAAGGAATGAAGCGCGACAAGATCGGCGTCATGATTGCGCGGGGGGACCTGGCCGTAGAAATCGGCTTCGACCGGATCTCGGAGGTGCAAAACCAGATCCTGTGGCTTTGCGAAGCGGCCCACATCCCGGTCATTTGGGCCACCCAGGTACTGGAGACCCTCGCCAAGTCCGGCATTGCAACAAGAGCTGAGATCAGCGATGCCGCTCAGAGCGCCCAGGCAGAATGCGTCATGCTCAACAAGGGCCCTTATATCCTCGAAGCGATCAAGGTGCTGAAAAACATCCTGATCAAAATGGAGGCACATACCGTCAAAAAGAAGAATGCCCTGCGTGCGCTCAACCTGGCGAAGAACGCCCTGGAGAAGCTGGGGGAATAGCCTTGGTGATTGGTCTGATGTACATGCCCAAAACAAGTTGACCTTTTAGTTGCTTTTACCCTGGTCCTTTAGTCTGGATGCTATTCCGTTTTACTGATGACTTTTTTCTGCCATCGTGCCGGTTTGCTTCTTTAATGTTTCGATCTCGGCTTTCAATTCTTCAATCATTACCTGTTGTTCCTGGACAGCTTTCACAAGCGGAACAACAAATTGTGCGTACGCCAGGGAATAGGGATCCTTTTCATTTGCAGGCTTGTGCACGCCGTCGAATGCGTACCCGATCCGATTTGCAACCTCCTCTACTTCCTGTGCGACAAACCCGGTGTGGACCACCTTTTCACGCTGGTTGCGCTGGGCAACCGAGGAATTGCTTAAAGAGTCAGGGAGCCCGATATGCCTGTCCAGGGCAGCAATATCCCACGTGTAACTTACTGGCCTGAGTTGCAAGATAAAACGCAACCCGGGAACGTTTTCAGCGACATTTCTTTTAAAACGCCCATCAGACGTGTTTTCCCAGGGGGCGTGTCCTCCAATCCAGGTAACCAGGTTATCACCCAGTTTTACCATATTGTTATCAGTTATTGCTGCAGCGTGTCCCAATGCAGTTGAATTGTAATAATCTCCGGAGGGATACGCATCAGAACCAAGAGCCGTGTTGTTATACCCGCTTTGCGATATCATTGCCTGGTAACCAACTGCTGTATTCCCATTATTGCCAGAATAGTGTAATGCTTTGAATCCAAGAGCTGTATTGAAACTCGATGTGTTGCCGTTTGCCATTGCCTGTGATCCGACTGATGTATTGTAATTCCCTGTATGGTTATAGATGAGGGCGTATGAACCAAAGGCCGTGTTAAAATTTCCGGATGTATTGTAAAACATGGTGTTGATCCCAAAGGCACAGTTATCTTCACCCGAAGTATTTCGATTTAATGCCCGTGCACCGACAGCAGTGTTTCCACTGCCTGCCTGATTATCATGTAACGTACCGGCCCCGATAGCTGTATTATACCAGCTTGAAGTGTTTGTAAATAATGCACCACTTCCAAAAGCACTATTTTCTGACCCAGTGGTATTTGAATACAAGGCTTTCGCACCTGTTGCTGTGTTTGCAAAACCGGATGTGTTGGCAAACAAGCTCTTGGAGCCGACACCCACATTTTCTTCTCCCACATTATGATAGAGAGATGAATCACCGACAGCAACGACGTTTTGTTGATCCGTGCCTGAATAAGCTGCATAGGCTCCTATTGCGACGTTGGAATTCCCACTTGAGTTATATGAAAGGGCATGTAATCCAATCGCGGTGTTTCGGTGACCATCGTAATTTCTGTCCATCGCATAGACTCCGATAGCGGTATTTTCATTTCCATACAAATTGCCAGAAAGAGATAGAAAACCGACGGCAGTGTTATCATTACTATTTGAGTTTAGTAATAATGCAGCTGCTCCAACTCCGGTGTTTTGAGAACCCGCGTAATTATTTTCAAGCACCCCGGTTCCAATGGCCGTGTTGGAATCACCTGGTACATTTGAACGCAATGTCTTGTAGCCAAATGCTGTGTTCTGTTCACCCGCATTATCTTTGAGTGTTTCATATCCGACTGCTGTATTGTATCGACCGGAATTGTGCATCAGTGCTTTTGATCCAATGCCCACTGTACCAATGTCATGGTTGTGATACAAAGCAGAATCACCAATCGCAACAATTTCACTCTGAAAAGCTCCTTGCGAGGCCGCTTTTACACCAATCGCAACATTTGAAAAACCATTCATATTGTTTTCAAGGGACCATGATCCAATGCTTACATTATTCTGGCCGCTTGTATCTGCATAGGAAGCTGCATATCCAATTGCCACATTATGGTTTCCCGATCGGTTTTCGAACATTGTGTTTGTGCCCAGAACAGTATTCCTTGAGCCTGTCGAATTATACTTCAGTGAATGTGAACCAACAGCCACATTATCATATCCATCTGTGTTGAAGCTCATTGATTGTGCACCCAGGGCGGTGTTGAAATTTCCTCCAGGGAAAAAGGAAAGTGCCGAAAACCCGATGGCCACATTGCCAATACCGATTTCGTTCCCGAGCATGGTCGCGTTTCCAATCGCAACATTTGCGGTACCAGACACATTGTTTACTAGAGCATAGCTTCCGATTGCCGTATTTGACCCCCCGTCGATGTTGCTTGAAAGCGATCTGGTTCCTATTGCGATGTTCTCATTACCCAGGTTGTTCGCTTTCAGGCTCTTTGTCCCGATTGCAATATTTTCAACTCCATTGTTATTGCAGAGTGCGGAGTCTCCAATCGCAATGATGTTTTGATAGCTATTGGCATCCCTACCGGCATCCCTACCCAGAAAAACACATCCATTCAACGGCTCAATACGTAATGAGTCGATTCTGAAACTTGGATTCATATAGTTGCCGTGATAGATCTCTATCAGGTCATTATCTGGCGTCACCCCGTTTCCTGTCGTAATCTTCGTATCAAAATCGAAATCAGCTATCATGCCTGCAAACTCACTTGTCAGATACTTCCAATTGCCTGATTTGAAATAGAGAAAACTCTGGACATCCGTTGCATAAACCAACAATCCCTCAGCCGGATTACTGATGGCATATGCCTCCGCTACGGTCATTCGGGGAACCAGCATTCCCTGGGTTGTCGACTTTACATCGAGTATCGCGGACGGGTCAGCAACTGATGCATCGGTATTGATACCAACGCCCTGACCATGAAGGACATAACCGATTGCCATGAAACAAAAGCATAAAAATATCCGAGTATTATTCATCATGAATTGTTTTGGTCCAAAATACATGGACCCGGATAATCAGTTTTGTACTATCATTTCAAACGCTTGGAGTATTGATGCAAATGCCATCGAATGAGGCAGATTGAGGTGATTAGGGCAACTCACCACCTTTTCTGAATTCAGTGGGGGCAATGCCAAATTCTTCCCGGAAAACCCTGCTGAACCATGCCGGGTCCTTGAATCCAACTGCATAGGCAATTTCCGAAATGTTCAGTGTGGTACTCAATAACAATTCTTTTGCCTTTTTCAGCCGAACTGTCCGGATAAATACAGCTGTTGATTTCCCCGAGATTGCCTTTAGTTTGCGGTAAAGCTGGCTTTTACTGAGATGTACCTCCCTGGAAAGATCGGAACCGTTAAAGGTATCCTTGTGCAGGTTCTTTTCAATCACTTTGGAAACCTGCAAAACAAACTTTTCCTCCGGACTGGATACTACCCGATTGCTATTCGAACCGACCTCAAGATTCCCGTATTTCTCCTGCAATTTCTTGCGCGTTTTCAATAATTGCTCAATCCTCACCAATAGTTCTGTTTTGTTGAAGGGTTTTGTCAGGTAG
>JARQTN010000054.1:6533-16092 GCA_029976695.1 Lewinellaceae bacterium | reverse complement strand
TAATTGCTCAATCCTCACCAATAGTTCTGTTTTGTTGAAGGGTTTTGTCAGGTAGGCATCTGCACCCTTTTCAAAACCTGAAATCCGGTCTTCTGCAGCAACCCTTGCCGTCAGCATGATGATTGGAATATGGTCAGTTCGATTATCGTGCTTTAAATCATTGCACAATTCGAATCCGTCCTTGCCCGGCATCATAACATCCGTAATCACGAGATCAGGAATGTGCTCCACCGCAATGTTCAACGCTTTTTCTCCGTCAGGAGCCCATTTGACCTTGTAGTGTTTGCTGATGATGTCTTTGATATATCCGGCCAAATCAGGATTGTCCTCAACGATCAGGATCTCTGGCTCATCCATTCCGCGAACCGATTCATCTTCATACACATCTGCACGATGCTGAATAAAGAGACTTCGCTGTGGTGTGATATCGAAAGAAAAAGCTTCATGGCTTTGTACTGGTGCCCTTCTCGTAATGGGCAAACGCACATGAAATTCTGCCCCCTGACCAGGCTTGCTTGAAACACTGATCGAACCACCCAGCATCTCAACGATCTCCCTTGTAAGAGAAAGCCCGATACCCGTTCCGGCATGGATTGTCCTGCCGGCGTGCTCTACCTGGTAAAACCTGTCGAATATGCGCTGTTTTTCTGACTCATGTATCCCGATACCATTGTCTTTTACTTTGATCCATAATGTATCAGGATGCCTCTCATGGTCGATATGAAATATCACATTTCCTTCGCTGTCTGTGAATTTTATGGCATTTGTCAGGAGGTTGGTCACCACTTTCGAAAGCTGGTCAGGATCATAGTCCATCTCCAGTTCGGGTATTTCTGAATGGAAAGTTAATTGCACCTTTTTTAATTCGGCCAACGACTGGTGACTTTCCACGATATATTTTAACCAGGCAATAATATCATTGCGTACAGGCTGATAAACCATTTTGCCCGCTTCAATTTTCGCAAGGTCAAGCATCTGATTTACCAGGTGTAAAAGTGCTGTACTATTTCGTTCAATAGTCTTAACTTTTTGCCTGTAATCCGCTTTGTCCAATTCCGTTATTCCATCTGCCAGTTCAGCTGAGATGCCCGTGATCACTGTGATCGGAGTGCGAAACTCATGGGTGATATTGGCATAAAGTTTTGTTTTCAATTCATCCAGTTCTCTCAACCTTGTCGCTTCACGGCTGGACAGCTGTCTTTTCACCTGGATCCGGTATACAAAAACGGTGATCAATATGGTAAGGATTAGATATATAGCATATGCCCATGGTGTCCTCCACCAGGGAAGGCAGATCTTGACCGGGAAACTGACGATTGCAGGTTCTCCCTGGCCAGTTGAATGCACTGCTTTGATTTGCAGTTGATATCGACCAGCAGCGAGATTGGGATAGAAAATGGGTTGTTCCGAGGTTGCATTCTTCCATTCGAGATCCCTTCCAACCAGTTTATGCTGCAGTTTGATCCCGCTTTGGTAAAGGTCGTGTGCAGAATATGTAAACGAAAGATTATTCTCATCATGGGATAAGGTCATTCCTTCCATTGGAGCATTTCCGATCGATTTACCGTTTATCTCAAGTGAGGTGAGATAGGGTACGGGAATGGTAAAGGATCTGACCAAGAGATCAGGATGAAAAAAACCTAAACCATGTCGATAACCGATTGCAATGCGACCGTCTTCCATCAAAAGCAGCTTGCCGGGGAGCAAGTTGTTCTTGCCAGACCATGGATCCCTGATAAGTATGCCGTAATTCTCCTCAAACAGGTCATACCCTTCCTTCCCCGGATACAATCTGAGTATTCCATTCCCCGTCAAACACCATAGCCTGTTCTGTTTGTCCATAATCATGTCGGAAACATAGTTCACTGGCAGTACGTCAAATGAATGAAAGATCTCCACCCCTTTATCGGGAGATTTTGTGTCTATATATCCGATGCCGTCGTTTGCTACAGCGACCCACAAAGTATCCCCTTGTCCACCCACGAAGCAGGTAATATCGAGAAATTCATCTGGTTCATCGAAATATCTGAGTTCGTTTATTTCTGCATCATAAAATCCATACGATCCTCCCTTTCTTCTGAACCAGATCCGGTTTGCAGGGTCAACATGAAGCTCATTGAAGTTTGGCAATTCAAATCCTTTACCCAACACTTCACCCCAATTAAACACGTCGATTATGCTTTTTCGCACAGGATCAAGTCGCTGAATTCCTGCGTTGTTTGAAGCGAGCCAAATATTTCCTTTCAAGTCCTTCTTGATGTCATTCCACGTAGTCAGCGGATTCTGATTGACGACAAGGAATTCGATCCGCTGGGTGGTCAGGTCATAGGAAAGAATTTGACTCCGTGAAAGGAACAGAAAGTGTGCAGGGTCCAACTGAAGGAAGCCTGAAACAGTATTCTCCAAAATATTCTCACCCGGAATTGCAACATGGTGAAACTTGCCTGAGTTCAAGTCAAAGAAATGCAACCCTTCACCCCGTCCATATCCGATGGCCACTTGATCCTGACCGGGCAATTCCATGAGCGCCCGGGTCAGATACCAATAGTTCTCATTCAATGGCTTGAATAGATAGTTGCGCACCAGCCTGCTTTCCGGAGGCAATATAAAAATCCCGTTTTCAGAACCCAGCCAGAGATGATCTTCATCCCTGAGAAAAAGCTCAGGTGCGATGCGTCGTCCGCCAGGGTTTTGAAGTGAAGCACGAATGCTTGTTTTTCCAGATTCAGGATCAAGAACTCCTACACCCTCCAATGAAGAAATCCAAACTCTGCCACTCCCGGCAGGCAAATAAGGAACCAGCCTTTCCCTGGTTTTATACCTCCCTTTTTCATTTTGCCCGAAACGCCTGGAAAAGGTTTCTTTCTCGGGATTAAAAAATAAAAGATCAAAATTCCATGTCCCCAGGCAAATTTCACCGCTTTCCAGGGTGACAACCATGTTAAACTGGTTGATCTCGCGCAGATATCGGGGATCAGGATAATAAAACCAATCGAGGGAATGACTGGCCTTATTGTATTTCAGCAGCCCTGCAAGGGTTGCCAGCCATAAAATATTGTCATCTTTTTTGTCCTGAGCGATATCGTGAACCTTGTTGGAATTTTTGAAATCCAGTAAAACACCTGGTATCAGGTCCTCCTGAAACATAAAGCAGTGCACAATCCGGTTCTTTCTGTCGATTTGACAAAAGCCGTTATCCGTACCTATCCATAGCATTCCATCCTGACTGCTGAAAACAGTATTTACCGGTCCGGGCAAACCATTTCCACCCGCAGGTTGAATGGCCAGGTGGGAAAAACGACGGGTAACAGGGTCAAAAAATGACAATCCTTTCTCGTGGCCAATAATGAGTTTCTGCCGGAATTGATCCCAGATAAATGCATTCCTTGAAATGCTGTTGGCTGGCAAACTGTTGGTATCCGTTGGGCTATGCTGATAAATAAGGCAACTCAGGCCATCCCACCTGCAAAACCCCTGATCTGTCGATACCCAGACAAACCCTTTGTCGTCTTTCGTAATTCCAGTAATGATGTTGGACGGGAGTCCATCCGCAACCGTGATATGGCGATAAATGCCGGAATGAGCCGAACCAGGTAACGTTTCATGCTGCCCCAGAACCAGGGTGCTCAAGAATCCCAAGCAATAGATGATCACCCCTCTTATTCTCTTCACATGCATGACACTTAACGCTGATTTGCATAAACTGGATATCAATAAAAGAATCATTCGTTCAATTGATCAGGCCACAAAAATATCGAAGCGAGCCACCCCCACTGCGTGACGAAGCATTTCGAAATGCATTTACTCCTGATGTCATGTGAATCACTGAATTCAATATTTCTGATACTCAGAACCGGGTGCTCTCATATTTTAACCCGGATTCTGCACAAACTGAAAATCAATTTATGATCATTCCTTCCATTCATTATATACCTGGAATACAATTTCCAGCCAACATTCACCCTTTGCGGGCCAACGCATTTCAAAATGCACTTCTGTTGGGATCTCAACAGGAAGCTAAGTTGATATTTACGGGTACTTCAAACGTGGTCCTTTTACATTTTGAAAATGTCTGGGTTAACCCTTGCACGATGGAGTCTATCAGGAAGTTGTAACCAATTTATAAATACGCTGACAGAAAATTAATGCATCAATCGGGTTAAAGATATCCAATTGATCAAAAAACAGGGGAATCAGGAGATTCGGTATTATTCTCAATAGGATTACAGGCATATGTATGTATCTTTTCGATCGTTGCTGAAAACCATTCAAGGACGCTTATGTCCGGACTATTCACCCCATCATCAGACCTGCGGATGTGTAATCCAATTGATCCGGATGATACAATCTGATGACGGTTACCCGGACAGTCCGTGCGATTTTCCAATTGGCAAGGCGTCTATGCCGCATAATTGCTGACCTGACCGTATTGTCCGGGATCAATTTTCGATCTCGGTAGCCTGGATGGCACTGATGTAAAGCATTTGCTTGTCAATGACTTCGCTCCCGGGTGGCGGTGCCGGGATGGATTCACCCAGGAAGATCATCGTATAATTGGAAGGGGCAAGCGCATCGGCCTGCTCGATATTCAGGTAAGGCAATGTACTGACACCAGACACATTTCCACCTGCATGGTAGATAAAACGCGCATTGCCGATCCACCTGAACAGGGCCGCGCCGCCACGCCCGTAAAGAATATCATGACCTCCGTCACCCCAGTCATGAAAAAGCTCTGCCTGCCGAAAAAGCAGGAGACGCACACCCGAAGCACTCAGATAATCATGCTCCGACCAGAGTGCCGCAGCCATGCCCGCCACATTTGGTGTGGAGCAGCTTGTCCCGCCCCAGTTTCCACCATACGCAAATGATGTTGTTTCAGTAGGGCCGACAATATCGGGCGTGAGGTTACCCGAATTGGTCGGACCACGGCTGCTGTATGAAGCGAGAATTCCCGAGGAGCCCGGCGGATCACCGTAATGCCAGCGCTCCACCGCACCTACCGAGATACAATTGGGAGCGGTTGAATTTGAGGGCGACATGGTTGAACCCTGTGATGAATGATATTCGAGATCCGTGCCACCGCGCCGGTTGATCACTTCGAATTCATTGACATCGGTGCCATGCTGTTTGACAGCAATATACACATCCAGGCTGCCCCCTGTATCGTTCGTCCATGAAAGTGTCTCATAGCTCCAGTCGCTCGTACTAGACTCTAGGACTGAGTTGTTCGATACCCTGTACAGGTACAGGTCATAATCATCATGTACGGGATCCGGGTCTGCATTCCACTGCATAGAAACCATCACCTCCTCACCATCACCAACGGTAAATTCATTGGTCTCGTCACCACCTGACCATTGATGCCAGTCATCGCCGTCAGCATCCTGGAGGAAACCCTGCCAATGACCGCCATGATTGTTGCCAGATGAGACAAAAAAGAGCATTCCCGCGCTTGTCGCATCGCCTACTGCTGCGCAGGCGTCTCCGGAATTATCCGCCCATCCTGTATTATACCAGCTTACGGAATGGGAAATGATATCGACATTGTTATCGATCGCCTGGTCTACGGCTTGCCCGAGATCCGTCAATGTCGAGACCCTGTGCACGAAGTATGTAGCACCCGGCGCATGATCAAAGACTGTCTCCAGGCATGCGGTACCGTGCTGAGATCCATCTTCGATATCACCGAATGTGTGGTTGTACCTCGTAGCAGCCGGGGCAAAGCCACCGCTTTGAGCTGCGGTAAGCATCTCAAAACCGCCATCGATCACCGCAATTCGGATCCCCGAACCATCAGACCCGTGATCAATGAAGTCCTGGGATCCCATCAACCCGGGACCTTCATCAGCCATATCCGGCAGGGTGGCTGCTTCCAGTACATATCCCTCCGCAAGTTTTCGCGCAGTGGGGATCATTTCTTCCAGCGTCAGCCACACATTCGCCCTGTTGCGCCACGACGTGCCAAGCTCGACACCCAATCCATTGAGGAAGCTGCGGTCGATCTCTACTTCCGGGTCATGACCGTAAACGATTTCAGCATTGATCTTTCCATCAGGCCGGACGATCAACTTCTTGGATATCGCCTTTGAGATCGCATCTCCTGGTGCTGTTTTACTGTATTCACCCAATTGCCAGAGCATGGAGGACATTCGCAACTGGTCCGGGATCTTCCTGGTGACAATCTCGCCCCAACGCTGCTGTGCACATAATGAACCAGCGGCGAATATCATGATAAAAAAGGCCAGGATCATTTTCTTCACCACAGATCCTTTTTGCAATTTGAAGATGCGCGAATTGGATTGGCTTTGGTTCTTTACCCCCATGGCACATAGAAAATCCTTCACCCTGGACCGTGCAATCGGGACACGCGCACCATTGTCAAGCTGGAGGTAGTGCCCATGCGCACGGATATATTTCCTGATATACTTCCTGTTGACTAAATGGGACTGATGCACGCGCAGGAAAAGGGTATCCGGCAATCGTCCCTGGATCTCCTTCAGGGTGCTCGACTGCAGGAGATGATTTCCATTTGTTAGCTCAATATCCGTATAGTTTCCCCTGGCCCTGCACTGCACGATATCACCGGGCAGAACGAAATCTACCCCCTCCAGGGAAAGAAATGCAACTTTATGTTCCTCGTGGGGAAGCAGTTCTGTTGCGTTGGCCGGAATATGCTGTTCCGTTTCCACTTCAGCCAGCAAATAGGCTTCTATCCTTGCAAGCCTTTTTCGGATCTGGTATAGCAGGGATGTCAATTCTGTGTCGCCATAGATCTGAATGCTGCTTGTTTTTCTTTTTTCGCCGGAATAATTTTCAAGGGTTTGCATCTCGATGGTTTCAATTGAAAAAATGTTTTACTCACCTATTTGACTATTGCATTGTGGCAGGAATCGGAATTCATCAGCCCGGGGCCTTCATCCTGTGCAAATGCACTGAGAGAAAACAGGCAACTCAGGAGTGCTGTGAATAGATCCTTCATCATGACGGTACAGCTATTGCAGATTGATCAGTACAAGCACATATCCTGGGCCCTTGTCCAGTCCGGTAAGTGCTTTTCCCAGGATGGCACCCTGTGCTTTCCGGTAGGACCTGACACGCATGGCATGTCCGGGTGTCGCAGAAGTTGTGATCAGGTCGCCCGGCCTCACCGGTCCATTGGCCAGCACATAGGCCCTGCCTGTCAGCACGACAGGGGTGGACCCGTGGGCAATGGATGATTCCTGTCCCATCATCAGGCCCGTTTGCACGCCATTTGCACCGCTGATCACGCCGGCAACCGCTGGATCATATGGCCGGCTGGACAACAACAGTTTCCCGCTGCCATCCGGGGAAATCGAAACAACCATTCCCGGCAGGGCCTCGATCCCGGAATGGGCCTCGATATCAAAATACTCCGACAGGTCGGATCCTCCACGGATCTCGAGTTCATCTGTCGTCACACGCCCGCTCCCGTTATAGTCTGCATCCAGCCAGATGGTGGTGTTTCCATTCACATCATCGAGTGTCACCTCCGCCCCGGTACCACTTGTTTCAGCACCCTTCAGGATGATGGTCGCATCACCACTCGCATCGTACACACGCACCTCACCTGCACCACCCGCACCGCTGGACCTGAGCTCTACTGCATCGACAGAACCCGCATCCGTAAGGAGCAAGTTCTCATCGTGCACGTGCAACCCGGCCACTGGATTGGTCGTATTGATCCCGACATCCCCTCCTTTTTCCCAGGTCATCCGGATCGCTTCATCATTTGCAAATTTGCGGCTCCACAAGTAAAGTTTATCGTCCGCGCCATTGTAGTCAAACTCAAATCCATAATCGTCGTATTCAAACAACATCAGCGAAGTATGGTCATCAGCACCGGAATTGAGCTTTACTGCCACATCGATGGCAGTATTGAACACATGCAGTTTCTCGTCCGGTGTCGGGGTGCCAATCCCCACGTCCCCGTCTTTCATGACGGTCAGGGCATTGTGCTCAAGAATCGTGGTCAGGCTGCCGTTGCCGATCGTGAAGAGCCTGTCATCCGGATCCCAGCCGTCGGGATCATCAGGGCTATAATCGACATTGTTCACACCGAAGACAACTTCATACGCCGAAGGGGCTTTCAGGGCCCTTCCAATGGCAACCGCATGCCTGCCGGTGGCACTGGACTCATATCCGGCAGCAAATGAATAGCTGCCCGCAGCTTCCGTCTTGTAACCGGTTGCCGTGGAATAACTTCCTGTCGCTTTCGTCAGATAGCCAAAGGCCGTCGCTCCTGTTCCCTTTGCCAGGGTGTTATAATTGGCAGCAAATGAATACGTGCCCAGGCTGTCCAGCTTCCAATTGTTATTCGAAACGCGGCCTGCCCGGAACGCAGCCTTGCTGGCATCGAAAAACGACAGATACGCATTTGCGTTCTGGTCAGTCGCCCCAACAATCAGGTCACTACTGAAAATGCCGGATCCGGATACATGCAGCCGCTGCAACGGGCTTGATGTGCCGATCCCTAGGTATCCATTTGCCTTGAGTGACATTTTCCTGTCATTGTTGATATAAAACAGGATGTCATTCTCCTCATAGGAGTGGATGCGAAAGTTCTCCCCCGGATCTATTCCGACAAGTACGCCATCACCTGATTTGTCGCCCGTCGTTGCATTTCCAAACGTGAGGTACACGTGGTCACTGTTGTTCTTGAAGATATGCAAGGGATACTTCGGTGCATCAGTCCCGATACCCACATTGTTTTGCGCCCTGCCGGCAAATGCGATCCCGACCAGGATAACCACCAGGTAGAGCATAATTTTTTGATTTGGTCTTTTCATTGTATTTCCATTTTAATCTTTTCAATATTTCGCGCACTCATTTATTGCAACAAGCTGATTGCCCTGGAAAGCTGTGTATCCGTGTTCACCAATTCGATGAATACTGACCCGGGACAAACGATGGCCGGCCTTTGCCATGCCATCCCAGCTCATCTCATAGCTGCCATGCGTGAGCCGTTTTTCCAACATCTGTTTCACCATCTTGCCCTGCATATCAAACACCCGCACCGCAACATGATCCGTTTTCGGAAGAGAGATATGCATCCCCGGCCACCGGACGGATTTGGGAAAACCCCTGATCATTCCATTGCCTGCAAAAGGGCATCGATCTGTGCCTGCTGGCTTTCAATTTGCTGTTGTTGCTCCTGGATGGCCCTGATCAGTACCGGGATCAGGTCGGCATAGTACACACCATATCTTTCAAGTGCCTGATGTTGCAACTGGCCGGAGGTTTCATCCTTCACCCAGCGGCTTGTTTTCACGACTTCCGGGATGACCGTCATCAGGTCCTGTGCGATCAGGCCGATCTTGTCTCCCTGTGATGCCTTTCCTTTCCAGTTGAACATGACCGGGTGGAGGTTCATCACTTCATCGAGGCCGTAGTGGCTTTCCCTGATATTCTCCTTATCCCTTTCGTCTGATGTATTGATCGTGCCATTCACAGCAAAGATGTCCTGCCAGCGATAGGAACCGTTTCCCAGGTCGACTGAGTTGTCATCGAAAGGACGGAGATCCGAATTGACAGCGATTTC
>JARQTN010000054.1:0-6433 GCA_029976695.1 Lewinellaceae bacterium | reverse complement strand
CCAGGTCGACTGAGTTGTCATCGAAAGGACGGAGATCCGAATTGACAGCGATTTCATAGCCCCCGCCATCTTCGAAGGTTTCTGCTGATCCGATCTGCAATTTGCCACCATCCACATGCAGCAGGTTCTCAGGTGTTGTGGTCCCAATGCCGACATACCCATCCTGCTCAAAGGTGACACGATTGACATTCGTCGCGAGATCTTTGACGTGCAGCTTGTTATTGCCCCCGTCATAATGCAGGCTCATGGCACCATTGAAATGTTCAAAAAACTCGATCTGTGCATCTTCGTTTGTCGTTCCTGACTGAAGTCTTAGGGTTGCCTCGCTGCCGGTATCACTTCCATCACGGATATGGAGATCGGTTGACGGGTTGATATTGATACCCAGCTGGTCAGCTGCGAAATCACCATAGATCAGCGGGGAAGATGATGTTGAATTCTCGATGAAAAGGACATCATCTCCGGTATAGCTGTAACCGGCATGATCGCCAATAAAGATATTCCGGTGCCCCTTCGCATTATATCCGGCGAAATTACCCAGTGCCGTATTGTTCCCTCCTGTTTCATTCAGGTAAAGGGCCCGGTACCCGCAAGCGGTGTTATCCGTACCGGAAGTGGTATAGTACATGGACCACATCCCGTAGGCGACATTCCGGTGACCACCGGTATTGTTGTACAGGGACCTGTCTCCGACAGCTGTGTTGTAATATCCGGTTGTATTTGATTTCATTGACCGGGATCCGACAGCCGTGTTCCCTGTACCGAGGTATGTTGTGACGCCCCCGATATTGTTATATAGCGCTGAGTCTCCAATCGCGACCAGGTGGTCCCGGTCTGTATTCTGGTACAATGCACTGCTACCAAGCGCGACATTGAAATTTCCTGAAATATTGGCATACATTGCGCGCTCACCAGCTGACAGGTTCTTGCCTCCCGTCTTATTGTTCAATAATGTCTGATATCCGAAGGCGGCGTTAAAAATCCCCACCGTGTTCGAATCCAGTGACTTGTACCCGGCAGCCGTGTTCCCGTAACCTGAGACATTTGAGAGCATTGCATGATACCCGATTGCCGTATTGTAATCACCTGACAGGTTGTGATAGAGTGTGGACATCCCATGTGCAGTATTCGATTCTCCATCCACGTTTGAGTATAATGCGCGCCAACCAGATGCTGTATTCCTGACACCTGCAGTATTGTCTGTAAGCGCCTGAAACCCGATCGCCGTATTGGCAAAACCGGTCTGGTTATCATAGAGCGCACTGGATCCAATTGCAACATTCCAGTTTCCTTCTGTATTCTGATATAGCGCATCATCCCCAACACTGATATTGTGATAGCCATCGACATTCTTGTAGAGCGCATAGTTGCCGATTGCGATGTTGTTCTCACCTTCCGTATTTGCATACAATGCCCTGTAGCCAAAGGCGCTATTCCCATCGCCGGTCTTATTGGAATGCATGGAATATGATCCGACAGAAGTATTGTACGTTCCTGTGGTATTCGAATCCAGGGCTGCAACGCCAATCGCGGTGTTGTAAGAACCCGTCGTGTTGAGGCGCATCGCTTCATAACCAACCGCGGTATTCCTGTATCCTTTCGTGTTGGTGTACATTGCCCTGGATCCAACTGCGGTGTTTTCTGTTGCCTCATATGAATACGATGCGCCGATCCCGTTATGGAAAAGTGTGGAATCACCGACGGCAACCAACCTGGATCTGTCGAAATTCGAGTAAAGGGCCGAAGCCCCGACAGCAACATTCCCGATTGAGGATGTATCAGCGTACATCGCGTGATGTCCGATCGCCGTATTATCCAGGCCGGATTTTTTGCTGATCATCGCCCAGTTTCCCACCGCAGTGTTCCGGCTTCCGGAAATGTTGTGATACAGGGCAGCGTTCCCGAGACCGGTATTCCCGTCACCCTGGTTATAGATCAGCGTCCCATTTCCAACTGCGGTGTTTCTTTCGCCTTTTGTGTTTTGTTTCATCGCGTTGGCCCCGATCGCTGTATTCAAGCGTCCCTTTGTATTCGCTTTCAATGCTTCGAACCCAATCGCGGTGTTGTTCAGCCCCGTATTGTTCATTTTCAAGGCCCTGGAACCAACAGCCGTATTTCCCCTTGCCTGGGTGATCTCGGTCACGCCAACACCATTGGCATACAGGGCAGAATCTCCCACCGCAACAAGGCCAAACCTGTCTGTGTTGTGCTGCAGGGCCCTGCGGCCAATTGCAATATTCCCCTTGTCTGTCAGATCGTCATTGTACCCGGCAAATTCCCCGACGAAAATCGAGCCTCCGGAATTTTGTGGTTCAAGACGGCTCGAATCCATTTGCCACCGTTCAATGCCTTCAATATGAAACCGGATCTTGTCTTCATCTGAATGAAACTCGGTAGAGATTTTTGTGTCTTCATCCGCATCATGGATATTATCCATCCTGTCCCCGGCAATGATCTCAGTCCAGTTTGCGCCACTGAAAAACCAGAAAGAACCAGTAGATGTATCGAAAACGAGTAGCCCGGTGGCAGGAGATGAAATAGCCAACCGCTCGGCAGTCGTCATCCGGGGGATCAGCATCCCCCTGTCTGTGCTGATCACCTCAAGCATTGCACTCTTGTCTGGTGCTAATCCCGAAGTGCTGATCGCTACCTGGCTTGTCATAATGGAATACGTAAAAAAGGAGAAGAAAAGAAGGAAAAGTCGCTCTCTCATAACCCGAATATTTTTGATTTGCAGTTTCATATGCATATGGAATACAAGGCAATTCACGGACCATACCGATGTACCATATCCGTAAGCTACGGGTTAAGAGAAATGAGCAATAGCGTATTAATGCCTGATCCCTATGGGTATTTATACCTGTATTTGGATGGTCTGCCCTCTTCAGATCTGGACGATCCCGTGCCGGACAGCATAGATCAGGAGTTTCAGCACATTTTGTGAGCCGGTTTTGGCGATCAGGTTCGCCTTGTGGCCATCCACGGTCCGTTTGCTGATAAACAGGTTTTCAGCGATCTCCCTGCTTGAATGGCCCTTGGCAATCTCCTGGAGGATCTCCAGTTCACGGGGCGTAAAGTGTGTTTCGGAGACTCGTTTCTTCTTCCTGTCCAGGTATTTATGGGTAAAAAAAGGCAAGAGCTCCATGGAGAAGTATTCTTTGCCGTCCATCAACCGCTGGATGGCAAGCTCAAACTCGGGACGTTTGATCGTCTTTAACATAAACCCCTTTACCCCGGCTTCAATCATCTGGTGCAGGTATTCTTCTTCCCCAAACATGGATAATGCAATGATCTTGAGGTCCGGGCTCAAATTGAGCGCCGTCCTTGTCGCATCAATCCCGTTCATGACCGGCATGCGCACATCCATAAATACAAGATCGGGATGATGCGCGTCGAGTAAATGGATGAATTCCCTTCCATTCTCTGCCTCTCCAATGACTTCAATCCCATCTATTCCACTGAGGATCGTGTACAGGCCTTTCCTGAATATGGCATGGTCATCAACGATCGTAACTTTTACGGGGCCCATGTTTCGGTATTGTGTTTATCATTTCCAATCCTTTCAGTCTGTCCTCAGCTATACTGTAACCTGCATGCTCACATCAACGCCTTTGTGCAATTCGCTCCGGATCCTGATTTCCCCGCCAAGCGAAGCGATCCGGTCCCTGATATTCTGCAACCCGATCCCCCCGTTGACACCGTGGCCAACCTCTTCCGGGTCAAACCCTTTCCCATCATCAGAATAGGATACTTCGAGCATGCCATTCTTTCTTGACAATGCAAGGTCTATCTCGTTTGCCTCGGCATGTTTGAGTGTGTTGTTGATCAGTTCAATGATGACCCTGTAGAGGACCACTTCCATCCCCGGCCGGAACTTTGCTCCATTGGTCTTGTCTTCAAAATTGACCGTAATTGCTTTCGTCCTTTCAATTTTCTCACAAAACGTTTGGAGGGCCGACACCAGTCCCTGCCCGGAAATGGCACCCGGCATCAGGTTGTGGGAAATATCACGCACTTCACGGATCGCTTCTTCTACCAGGTCCTGCGTATAGGTAACCATTTCTTCCTGTTCCTTTCCCGATACCCGCGGGATCTCATCGAGGTAAAGCATGACACTCGACAATAACGGGCCCAGCTCATCATGCATGTCCGTGGCAAACCGCTTTCGCTCTTTTTCTTCTGTATCGATCACAGTATGTAAAATGCGCTGCTCCATTTCCAGGACCTGCTGGTCGGCTTCATGCCTGATCCTGGTTTCCCTGGCGGTCCTGCGATGCTTGTAGTTTTGAAAATAAAAATAGACCAGGAGGATCGCCAGGATACTGGATAAACCACCGGCATAGTTCAGGTTGCGTGTTCGCTTTAATTTCAATTCCTTGATCTCATTGTCCTTGCTCAGGAGGGTGATCTGTTTTTCCTTTTGTTCGGTTTCAAATTGTGTTTGAAATTCCGCAACCTGTTTGTTATTCATTGCGGCTTGCAGGCTATCGCTGTGTTGCTTGTTCAACACCGCATAGTGATAGGCACTATCATACCGGCCAGTTGCCGCGAAAGACCTTGCCAGGTTTCCGGAGGCTTTTTCGATCGTTTCCGGAAAATCGTGTCTCAGCGCCATGTGCATGCTTTCCCTGTAATGGGCTATTGCCTGTGCATATTGCTTCATGCCAGCATGATCGAGGCCAATATTCAAATGCACGAGTGCGATCCCTTCTGCATAATCCATTGTCCTGTACATCTCCAGTGCTTTCTGATGATAATCGAGTGCACGTGTATAATCCTCCAGGTCATTATACAGCAGTCCGATATTGTTATATGACTTGACCAGGCCAACACGGTCATTCATTTCCCTTTGAAGTTCGATGGTATTCTGGAAAAAGGTTAAGGCTTCATCATAGCGTTTCAGGTTATAGAGTACGGTGGCAATATTCCCGTTGCAAACCGCGATGCCCTGTTTCAGGTCGATGGTCTTGCATTTTTCCAATGCTTTTTGGTAGGCATCGAGCGCTTCGGCATACTTTTCCTGGCCTTTGTACAGGATGCCGAGTGTATTATAGGCACGGGCCATGTCTCTGTCGTCCCCGGCATACTCATATCCGTGAATGGCGTTCGTGATGTACCGCAGTGCAGGGACATAATCCCTTTGCATTTGATATACCCAGCCAATATCGAGGCGGCATGTATTCACCATGGCGGAGTCACCCAGCTGGACGAACATTTCCAGGGCGTCATTGAGCACTTCAAGTGCTCCTTCCAGGTCACCCGTCATGTTCAAATCTCCACTCAGTGCATATTTCCCGAGCGCGATTCCCCGTTCATACTGGATCTCCGATGCCAGGCGGATGCTTTGATGGAGGTATCCTCTCGCTTTTTCAGGATCTGACCGGTTGTGCTCCCAATAGAGTTCCCGGAGCAGGTATACCTGTGTCGTATCCGCCGTACCCGCATCCAGGACGGACAGGAGGCTGTCCACATACGCCAAGTTTTGGCCAGAAAGGAAATCAAGGTTGATGCCCAGGATGAGCAACAGGCAACAGAGTTGAGCTTTCGCACCGGACCTGGCCATGATCAGTTTTGCCGACATTTCAGCATGATGGGTTGTTTTCAAACATACAATTTGAAGAAAAATGAAATGCGTTACTGATGAGCCGCCTCAAGTGGAAGGATGACTGTTGTCAGGCACAGAGGATGGGCCGGAATCAAAGCGGGACGCTACATCGGTCTGCGCAACTGGAAATTCATGCCGAAGAGTGCGTAGTTTCATTCAGCCGGAAATAAGTGCCCCCTTCAAGGATATGCCGGATCACCTCTTTCATTTTCTTCTGGTCGCTTCCTTTGGTCAGGTATCCTGCTGCACCAGCCTTTTGCATGGCCAGGACAAATTCCGGGTCGTCATACATGGACAATGCCAGGATCTTTAATCCCGGATTCCCCTGGGTCGCAATTCGCGTCGCTTCTATCCCGTCCATGACCGGCATTTTTACATCCATGAGGACCAGGTCGAATGTTTGGGTTTGCAATTGGTCAAGGAACCTTTTTCCATTCTCTGCTTCTGTGATGCGGCATCCCGGCAGGATCCGCGAAAGGCTGCGCGCCAGGATCCTCCTGAAAACCACATGGTCGTCCACAATGGCAATGGATCTGGAATGAGAAGCCGTCATCTCTTTCATTTCCCGTTATTCTATCCTCAATCTAAAAATTGGGTGGGTAAAACAATAGGGTAATATTGCCTGATTGATCCGGGTATAAATACGGGGTTGCAGGTTTTGTGGCTTAGGGAAGGAGCATCGAGGTAGCAAAGTGGAATTGGGACGCATCGAAGAAAGAATGCCTTAACCCACCGCCAGTTTAGCCGAAGCCTTCCAGAGATAGGCCGGCATCGGCGTCTTTAACCTCCAGGTAATGCTCATCGGTTTTGAGCCATAATGCTCCACAT
>JARQTN010000053.1 GCA_029976695.1 Lewinellaceae bacterium | reverse complement strand
GGGCAGGTCGCCGAGTACCTCAAGCCTTTTTTTGTTCTCCGGGTGCATACCCGTGTCGTGTTCCTTGAATATGGGATGGTAGATCAGGTCCATGGATTCAAAATGATTAGTGTCAAATATACGCTTAGTATGGTCAATTTGTACTAATTGCAATCATGTATTCTGCTGATTTACATCAACGGATCGACAGAAGCAAATAGAATGTACGTGATTTTTGTCATCAGCAGATCATCCTTTGAACGAATAAACCTGACAGGGTTACCGGAGGAGCAGGCCCGCAAGATAAGAGATCTCGATCTCGACCTGTTTTTGCCGGTACGTAGTGGCACTCAGCCGGTCATTGACCTGCGTCTCGTTGAAGATGGCTTCCCGGACTTCGAAGTTTGTCGCGCGGCCGGACTGGTAGAGTTGCCTGGCGAGTTCGGTATTTTGCTCAGCGGTTCGCAAGTTGCTGACCTCCAGCAGTTTCAGCTCTTCAAGGGACCGGTAGTCCTGGTACAGGGAAGCCAGTTGGGTCCTGATATCTTCCTCGATCTCTTTCCGTGTCAGCCGGATATTGTCCTGAAACAATTCCACGTTCCGGATATCCTTTTGCAGGTTCCTTCCGGTGAAGATGTCATAATTCGCCGAGATGCCAATCGTTGGCCCGAATGTGCGGTTGGAGAGCAGGAATCCGGCTTCCGACCTTGACCAGTTATAATTGAAACCGGCATTCAGGTCCAGGGTCGGGTAGAGTTGGGACCGTGCTTCCTTGATCTGGGCCAGCGCGATCTGTTCATCATAGGTCAGGAGCTTCAATTGGTCATTGTTCTGCAGGGCCAGCTCAAGGGTCGCATCATAGTTCGGCAGGATCTCAGCTTCAAATATTCCGGGCACATCAAATTGAGTAGCCGGGTCCCTGAGGATCAGCCTGTTGAAGGAGATCCTGGCGAGTTGAAGCTGGTTTTCAAAATTGAGCAGTGTCGCACTGTCCTGTTTTACCCTGTTGACCGACTGGAGCACCTCCAGCCTTGTTGCTGCACCTAATTCCAGTTTTCCTTCGGCCAGTTCACGCAGGGTCTGGTTGAGTTCAATGGATTTGCGGGTGTTTTCAATTTGCTGTTTGGTCCGGATCAGGTCCTGGTAGGCCAACTGGATGCGGTACACGAGGTCCTGCATCTCGGCCCTGGTCTGGGCCTTGCTTTTCTGCTCCGTGAGGTCCAGCCGGTCCCTGACGGCAAACATCCTGAAGCCGTCAAATGCTGTCCAGTTCACTTCAGCGCCCAACCGGATAGCCGTATTGCCCGCCCCCGTCCGGTTCTGTTCATCACCGGAAAAGAACTGTTGTTTCGTGTTGTTGGAGGAATAGTTGACCGATCCGAAGATGCTGGCTGAAGGCAGGAAGCCGGCATTGCCTGCCGTGTTGTTGTTGGCTGCAATCGCTTCATTGTTCCGGGCGATCCGGATGCTGTAGTTGTTTTCCAGCCCTGTCTGGATGGCCTCCTCCAGGGTGAAGATTTCCTGGGTTTCGCCAGCCAATGCGGCAATACAGAAGATGATCATCAATGGAAATCGGATCGCTTTCATTTTCGATTCAGGTATGTGTAGATCGCCGGGATGACATACAGGGTCAGGATCAGTGAGAAGAGCAGTCCGCCGATAATCGCGATCCCCATGGGGATCCGGCTCGTCGAGGCATTACCCAGGGCGATCGCGATGGGCATGACGCCAAGGACCGTTGCCATGCTGGTCATGAGGATCGGCCGGAACCGGATCGTGGATGCATCGATGACGGCTTTCAGCTTGGACAACCCGGCAGCCTGGCGCTGGTTGGCAAATTCAACGATGAGGATCCCGTTTTTCGTCACGATTCCGATCAGCACGATAATGCCGATCTGGCTGAAGATATTCATTGTGTGGCCGCCCAGATAAAGCGCCAGGAGGGCCCCGGTCAGTGCCAGCGGCACGGTAAACATGATGATGAACGGATCGATGAAACTTTCGAACTGTGCAGACAGGGCCAGGTAGATCAGCACCAGTGCAAGCAGGAAGGCATAATACAGCCCGCCCGAACTTTCCTGGAAGTCCTTTGATGCCCCGGAAAGTGCCGTGCTGAAGGATTCGTCCAGGACCTTTGCCTTGATCCCATCCATTGCTTCGATGCCCTGGCCGAGGGTGTATCCTGGCGCCAGGTCTGCCGATACCGTCGCGGAGATGTACCTGTTGTACCGGTAAAGTGTGGGCGGATTCGAGGATTCCGTCATTTTGACGAGGCTGCTCAGCTGGATGAGGTCGCCGGCAGCATTGCGTACGTAGATGGCAGCCAGATCCTGCGGTTCATTGCGGAACTGCCTGCTGGCCTCACCGATGACTTCATATTGCTTGCCGTTGCGGATAAAATACCCGAACCGCTGCCGGCTGTAAAAGAGCTGCAGGGTTTCAGCGATGTCCCTGACCGTCACGCCCAGTGACCTGGCCCTGTCCCGGTCAATCTCGATCTGGAGTTCCGGTTTATTGAATTTCAGGTCCAGGTCCGTAACTGTAAATACGGGGTGGTTTTCTGCCTCTTCCAGGAATTCGGGAACCACTTCTTTCAAGCGTTCGAAATTGGGTCCCTGGATCACGTATTGCACAGGCAATCCCCTGAGGCCCCTGCCTACGTCGATCGTCTGTTGTTCAGAGATAAACGATCGGGCATAGTTCAGTTTTCCCAGGTGCGGATACAGGCTTTTAACGATCTCGGCCTGTGATCTCGTCCGTTTATTCGGATCGACCAGCGTCACAAAGACAAAAGCCGAATTTGCCGCAGTGGAAGAGCCAAAGCCGGGTGAAGTTACCGAAATGTATGCCTTCACCTCCTTCATGGTATCGACGAGGTTCAGCACCTGGAGGACGTAATCATCCATGACCTCGAAGGTCGTTCCTTCCGGTGCCGTCATAAAGATGCGGAAAGCACTTTTATCCTCCATCGGGGCAAGTTCGGAGGGCAACTGTTGCAGGAAATAGTAGATCGCACCGCCAGCTGCAAGCGTCATGACCCAGGCCATCCAGCGCACGCGCAAGAAGCCGACAAGCGACCTTTTGTACAACCTGGACAACCCCTTGAAGAATCCTTCCGTCAGGCGGTAGAAACCGGAGAACCTCACTTTTTTCCGGAGGAATTTCGAGCACAGCATCGGGGTCAGCGAAAGCGATACGATGGTGGAGATCACGATGGCGCCGGCCACCACGATCCCGAATTCGCGGAAGAGCCGGCCGGTCAGTCCCTGAAGGAAGATCAGCGGCAGGAAAACGGCGATCAGGGCGATGGATGTGGCGATGATCGCAAAGTAGATCTCCTTCGCACCCTCAATCGCGGCCTGAAAAGGTTTTTGCCCCTGCTCGATGCGCCGGTAAATGTTTTCCATCATCACGATGGCGTCATCGACAACCAGGCCGGTGGACAGCACAATACCCAGAAGTGTCAGGATGTTGATCGAAAAATCGGCGATATACATGATAAAGAATGTGCCGATCAGGGAAATCGGAATGGTCAGCACCGGGATCAGGGTCGTCCGCCAGTTGCGCAGGAAAAACAGGATAACCAGCACCACAAGGCCGAAGGCGATCATGATGGTATCCTGCACTTCAAAGACGGCTTTGCGGATCGAGGAAGTCCGGTCAAATGCATAGCCGACCCGGATGTCGGGCGGCACATCCACTTTCATGCGTTCGACGCGCTCATAGATCACATCGGCGATATCGATGTAATTGGCACCCGGCAACGGGGTGATCGCAATCCCGACCATCTTGATGATGCCTTTCCCGCGCAGGGTGGTGTTCAGGTTGCGCGGTTCAAGCCCGACGGAAGCGACATCCTTCAGCTGGACGATCACGCCGTCCTGCTCGCGAATGACCATATCGGCGAATTCATCCGGCTCGCTCAGCAACCCGAAAGTCCGGATGGTGAGTTCTGTCCGGTCACCTTCGATCCGCCCGGTGGGCAGTTCGAGGTTCTGCGCCAGCAAGGCTCGCCGGACATCCAGCGGCGTGAGCCCGTATGCTGAAAGTTTGGCAGGCTCCAGCTCGATGCGCATGGAATACTCCTTCTCCCCCCAGATATCCACGCGGGAAATACCCGGTACAGTCTGCAATCTTTCCTTGAAAAAATTATCGGCAAATTCACTCAGCGAGAGCAAATCCCTGCGTTCGCTTTGCAGTGTCAGCGCCATGATCGTGGTCGCATTCGCATCCGATTTTGAAACTGTTGGCGGATCTGCATCGGGCGGCAAGCTCCGCTGGGCGATCGAAACCTTGTCGCGGACATCGTTTGCTGCCGCTTCAAGATTGGTCCCAACTTCAAATTCGATCGTGATGGTGCTTCTCCCGTCAGCGCTCGTGGAACTGAGGGACCGGATGCCGGCGATGCCATTTACCCTTTCCTCCAGTGGTTCAGTGATCTGTGATTCGATCACATCGGCGCTGGCACCCACATAATTTGTCGATACGGAAATCACCGGCGGATCTACAACGGGATATTCCCGCACACCAAGGTATGTCAGCCCGATAAACCCGAACAGGAGGATGACGATCGAGATGACCGTGGCCAGTACCGGCCTGTGTATGCTTACTGAAGAAAGACTCATCAATCAGCCATTTGGTCTGAATTTATCACGTTGGCAACCTTGACACGCGCACCGTCTTCGATGGAAAGCAGGCCGCTCACGATAATGGTGTCGCCGATGGATACCCCACCGGTCAGTTCGATCATATCTTCCAGCCTGAGGTTCGTTTCCACAAATTTCAAAACGGCCCTGCCATTCCGGATGAGGAAAACCTCCTTCCCGTCCAGTACCGGTACGACTGCATCTGTCGGTACCATGATCGCGCTGTCAGCTGTCCCGGTGACCAGTTCAACTTTCGCGAACTGCCCGGGCTTCAGTTCACCATACGGATTTTCAACAATTGCCCGGACCTTGAATGTCCGTGTGGCAGGGGAGATCTCATTGCTGAAGGCGTACACTTTTGCATCATAGGTATGCACCGAACCAGCGATCCCGAATGTCACTTTCTGCCCTGTTTTTACATTGGGCAGGTACTTCTCCGGAACATCAAAATCGAGTTTCACCTGATGGGTTTGCTGCAGGTCGATCAGGACATCCTGAGGGGTGACATAAGCGCCGGGGCTTACCTGCCTCAGGCCCAGGATGCCGGCGAAGGGTGCCCTGACTTCCGACTTTTCGATCTGAACATCCAGGATCCGGATCTCTGACTCCATGGTATTCACCTGGTTTGCCAACCGGTCCACTTCCTCCTGCGTGATGCCCTGGATGCCCAACAGGGACCTCCCCCGTTCGAGCTCGGATTGTGCAAAGTCAAGCGAGATCTCGAATTTCTTTTTCTGGGCGACGAGTTCATCATCATTGATTTTGGCGATCAGATGGCCTTTTTTGACATACTGTGATTCCGGGGCATCCAGGTAGACGAGTTTGCCTGAACGCTCCGGCCTGATATCCAGTGCTTCGTAGGGGACGATCGTGCCCGTGGACTGGATGGTCCGTTCGAGGAATTGGGGGAATGTGATAAACACATCTACGGGCATTTCCCGGGCGGCCCTGTTTGGACCCTTTGCCGGGGCATTTTCCTGGCTTTCCCGGTTGCATCCCGTGCCTGCGAAGAGGAGGATGCCGAGGTATGCAACCAGGAATGGACTTAGCCGTATATACTTCATTCAGGGATACACTTTTCTTTTCGTTACAGTACATTTCCGACCTGCTTCTCCAGGAATGCCCTGTTGTGCCGGTGAAATGAGCGCACATTTTGAATCGGGGGATAGCGCCTGCCCCACTGCATCTCGATCTCGTCATCAGAAACAGTATCCGGTTTGATAAGTTCTGACAAATACGCATCTGCAAAGATGATCCTTTTTTCCATATCAGTCGGTGCAAGCGCGATATCCCCGTGTCCGGGTACGAGGTATTTGATTTCACCCTTTTTGACGAGCCTGTGCAATTGCCGGAGCGTTTCCCTGTAGGCATGCACGTCATGCTCAATGAACGGGATCTCGATATTGCTCAGGTAATCCCCCGCCAGACAGATACCCATTTCAGGAACCAGGACGAGGCAGCTATCTGCCGTATGCCCCGGTGCCGGGATGACCCGGATCTCATGTCCGTCGATGCGGTAGTTTTCCCTTTCCTTTGAAAAAGAAACACCCGGATCCGGAAACGGATACCCATACTTTCTGGTTAGACACTGCTCCCGGTCGAATTGTTTCCATTCGGCGATCGCTTTTTTCCGGATGTCCGCATCCCGGAACAAGCGGGAGCCGTATGTGCGGGCATTCAGGAAATAGGCAAATCCCGGGATATGGTCAAAATCGGCGTGTGTGAAGAAGAGATGGACATCCGCTTCCTCGTGACGGGAGTGCACGAAACTGCGGATAAAAGCCAGTTCTTCATCCGTGAAATTCGGGTCTATGAGCAGGCAGTCTTTCCCTAAAAGAAGATATGTCGTTGTGGTCCGGAAAAAGCGGCTTTCCCAGATGTGCATACGCGGGCTTTGGAATTGTGTTTTCACGATCGGCCACCTAATTGAGTGACAATATCACTATTTTGCAGTGAACCAAAGAAGAAACAATTCCGAGATGAAAGGATTAAAAGAAACGAACTTCAATTTCCCCGGACAGCAGGCATTTTACCGCGGCAAGGTGCGGGATGTCTACACGGTGGGGGACAAGCTGATCATGGTCGCATCGGACCGGATCTCCGCATTCGATCATATCCTCCCGAAGCCGATCCCGTACAAGGGGCAGGTGCTCAACCAGATCGCCGTCCACTTCCTCGAAGCAACAAAGGACATCGTGCCCAACTGGCTGGAAGCCTCCCCGGATCCGAATGTATCAGTGGGAAAAAAGTGTGATCCGATCAAGATCGAAATGGTCATCCGCGGGTACCTTGCCGGGCATGCCTGGCGGGTGTACGATGACGGCCACCGCAAGATCTGCGGGGTACCAATGCCCGAAGGCATGCAGCAGAGCGACCGTTTCCCGGAGCCGATCATCACGCCGGCCACCAAGGCCGAGTCAGGTCATGACGAGGACATCTCCCGGGAGGAGATCATCCGCAAGGGCATTGTCTCCGAGGGCCTATATACCAGACTGGAGGAATACACCCGCGCCCTTTTCGCCCGGGGCACCCAGATGGCGCGGGACCGCGGGCTTTTACTGGTCGATACCAAGTACGAGTTCGGGGTGTATGAGAACGAGATCTACCTGATCGACGAGATCCATACACCGGACAGTTCCCGGTATTTCTATGCCGAGGGCTACCACGAGCGCCAGCTTGCCGGCCAGCCGCAGGAGCAGCTGTCAAAGGAGTTTGTCCGCGAGTGGCTGATGGACAACCACTTCCAGGGCCTGGAGGAGCAGGAGATGCCCGAAATGCCGGACGATTTCGTCGAGCTGGTCAGCGAGCGGTACATCCAGCTGTATGAGTATATTACCGGGGAGGCTTTTGTGCGCCGGGAGGTTGTTGATCTTGAGAAGGAGATCTATGGGCATGTGATGGGGTGGCTGGAAGGTGATGAATAATTTATGATGAATGATTCATGATGGGTGTGGGGCGCGGAATTTATTCCGCGTGGTGGAGATTATGACAATAAACGCCGGAATGCATCCGGCGCCTCCGATTCATCCATTTTTTCAAAAACTCAGGTGGAGGCCGCAGATGCATTCTGCGG
>JARQTN010000052.1 GCA_029976695.1 Lewinellaceae bacterium | reverse complement strand
CTGATTTTGATACAGCTCTTGTGGTCTCGCGGATCTCGTCCGAAGACTTTGGCGAGGCTTGCACTCCCAATGATTCAGCAAATTTTTCCCATTTGCCCCGGCGTTGCAATTCTTCCATGTACAGGGAGGCAAAAATCCGCCGGGCGTGGTAGGCATAAGGCAAATGAAAAACCAGGCGGCTCCATGTTTCCAATGGAGTCTTGGCAGGTCCGGATTGCGAAAGGAAATGCCTGTATGCTTCCGTGATCCGGTCTGAATAGCATGCATTTGAAAAATGGCCGTCATACACAGGCGTATCCTGGTGGATGCGCACGACTTCCCTGCCTAACAGATGTGCGGCTACGCCGTTCGACCGGACAACATCCTCCTGCTTCACATCATGGCGAAGTGGCTTGAAGAAATCATGCTCGCATTTTGCGGCCACCCCCCACTCCTGGCCAATCGCAACCAGGCCCGGAACTGCAGAGACGAGGACGGCAAACGCGCCCGCGCCCTGCGTGGATTCTCCCGGCGAACCAAGGTCATACTTTGCCCAGTCGGTCGAAACGATGATGGCCTTCCTGTCCGGGTTCAGGCGGATCCAGTCCAGGGTGTTCTGAAGTGCATCAATAGCCCCGATGCAGGCAAACGTCATATCCACAACATCCGTGTTTGCCAGCGCATCGTCTTTGATCTCCCGGTTTGAGTAGTACTGCCTGAGAATGCCAAGCAAATAGGAGGCAATCGGTTTCGAGCCGTCGACCATGCTTTCCGTGCCAACGTAAATGCGGCCGATCTCTCCAGGTTTCAGGTCATTGCGTTCCACAAGGCTTACAAGTGCTTCCGCTGCCATGGTGATCACATCTTCTGACGCATCCGGCATGGCGATCGCCTTCAGACCAAGCCCCTTTTTGAGCTTGTCAGGTTCAACCTCCCTGGCTTGGGCAAGATCCTCGATATCCAGGTAGAGGGAGGGAATATAGACCGCAATGTCATCAATTCCCACAATTGGCAGTTGGTTTGGTTCCGTCATAATTTGGCACTTGTATGCGCAAGATGAGGTAAAAACATAGACATCCGGGGTTTGTTTAACTATTTAGCTGATTATTTAAACAAACTTTTGCACTTTTCACCAAACGGGATTCCGAGACAACGATTGTTCAAAAAAAGGAGGACGAATGCATCCACATGCAGTGGACCATACTTCTCTATTGCGGGAAAGCTGCCCACAGTGTCAATCGTGTGCACGGGCAGCCCGGGCATTGTTTGAAGGGATACCGGTTATTCCATCATCAGGTTGTATTCTTTCAGGACCGCTTCCCAGGTGATATCCGTAATGATCGAGATGATCTCCGGGTCAATCCGTTCCATCAAATCGTTTTCCTTCGGCATGAAGATACTCTGGTAATGCTGGTTGAAATCAACGGGCAATAACTGGATCGATTCACGCAGCTGATTTGTATGGATCAGGTAGTCGAGCACGGTCCTGTCGTACACCAGCACATCTGTCTCTTTTTTCGAGAGCCCGGCCAGGGCTTCCTCAGGCGAGTCATAAAGGTTGTGGATCTCGATCTCGTGCTTGTTGAGGAATGTATATGCAGAAGAAGCGTACACGGTACCCAGTGAAGATTCCATTTTCAGGTCCTTCAGGCTCTGAATATTTGAACCCAGTGCCCGGACGGTCAGGGTTGAAGCGATCGTGGCCGTAAAACCGGAAATCAGGACGATGGCCGTAAACATCCAAACCATGGCGATCACCCGGCCGGCTTTTGATTTTGGGGCCTTGTCCCCGTAACCGACCGTCGTCATCGTCACCGCCGACCACCAGAGGCCGTCAAACAGGCCGATCAGGCCGGGACGGAACTGGCGCCTGTTGTGCCGGCGCTCAAACAGCCACAGGATAAACCCGAAGAAAAAGATGATCATCACAAGCAGCAGGATCAGCCGGAGAAAATCATAGGAAAAGAAATTTGAAATGAACACCTGGAGCTGGCTTTTATCCTTGCTGGTCGTCGCCACCCCGATACTCGAAATGAAATATGGCTGGGATACGTCGAATAGTTTCAGCCGGGCCGGGTTCACATCCATTGGATCGATCGAAAGGTCGATTTCACGGTAATCAAGCGCCCGGAGGATCCCCAGTTTATCTGAAAACAGGACATACCTGTATTCCAGGTCCTTCCTGCGGGCAATTTCCTCCCACAAATAGATCGAGATCCCTTCATAGTTCCCGGTGGCATCCTCCATGACGAACGGCGGGTGGATGATGATCCCGACCAGTAAGGTATCAGACCCGCGGAGCGACCCGAGGGGCAAAGACAGGAGGATCAGCCATATGATGTGTTTTATCCGGCGCATTAATCAAGCAATTCAAGATAGTGAGCAAGTGACTGCAGTGTTTTGTGCATCATCTCGTGGTCCAGCGCTTCCGTTCCCATGATGCACAGGACTGCATCGTGCCTCCCCATGATGAAAGGAGCGGCGATTACACGGTCAAAATCACCGGCCCATTGACCCAGGTCCTCCCGCATCCGTTTCGTGGCATGCAGGGAGATCAGCTTGTGGGCCTTCAGGGCCCGGGTGAAAACGGACTGGCTCCGGGCCCAGGATTCCCTCCGCTGGTAAAATCCGTGCCGCACATGTGAATACCCGTCAACCAGAAACGAATTTGTCGATTTATTCAGGGAAGCGATCTCGAAGGCGGTTGTCAGGGGGAGCTTCATCAGGGCAATTGAGAGGTGTTCCATGATATGGTCCCATTTCATTCCTTCCTCCGTATTTTCGGTCACTTCGTAAAGCATTTCCACTGCAGCCCTGCTGATTTCATCACCCCACGCTTTGGCACTCTCAGCCGGAGCCCTTGTAAAGTCGGAACCGGTCCGTGAAGGTATCTCTGCCTCCCTGCCCATTCCTTTTAGTTGTGTTTCAAGTGCATCAATCCTGCGCCTGTACTTCTTGCTGTTTGCCCTCCAAAGCAAAAACAGGATGAGTAAACCCGCAAATGCCGCAAGGAAATAGGTACCCTTTCTCTGATGCAGGGGCTTCCTCACGCTTATGGGGATCTTCATGGCCGGACTCCAGTCATACCCGCCATTCTTCCTCCCCCTGATCTCGATTGCCGTTATTTCCGGATTGTCCAAAGGGATCGTGGCACGATGCTGCGCGCCGAGGTTGGTCCATTGTCCCGGTTCAGAATGCCATGTGCGATACTGGTATGCCGTCAATTCACCCGGGTAAGTCAATGAAATGAAATCGATGTCAACATCCCCGTTCGTTGTAAAATCATATGTTTCCCGGTCTTTCCGGATCCTGACAGGAAGTCCTTTGTACTTCAACGCAGTGAGCACAGGCTCGGGCGTTGGAAATGGGACCGGTGCGTCCCTGCTTGTATGCACGACACCTTCAAGCGTATTCACCCAGAGTTTGCCATTTCGGTCAACCAGCATGCCGCGATACGCCATGATCTTGGTCGGCAGGCCACTGTCCTCTCCAAAAGGCAGGACCTGCTCATCGTGATAGCGCAGGACCCCGAAGATGTCTGTCGACAGCCAGAGGCTCTCGTCGGGCAATACGGCTACCGACCTGATCTCCTTGCCCGTATATTCCTGGCCCAGGTCAGGACGGATCACACTTTCCATATCATGCCTGAGCAAACCATCCGTCGTAGCCATCCAGACCACTCCCTTCCGGTCAATGGCAATGTCGTGTACTTCAAAATTCGCACTGACAGGAAAATTGAACGGGATGCTCATGTTGATAAAAACCTCCTCCGCGGGCATCCATTTGTAGAGATAGCTTTTTGCCCCGATCCCGGCGGCATAGATTTCACCCCTCGGCCCTTCCCTGACCGTGAGCATCCGGTTGTCAAACCCCCTGGTTTCATCGTACAGATGGACCTTGTTTTCTCGGTCAATCATGAGCACCCCGCTGATCGGTTGTTCGCGGGGGGACTGGCAAAACCACTTCTGGCCCCTTGCATCCACACACGCCCGGAAAACCCCGGCGCCGCGTTCGGAGAAATCGTATACTTCCATGAGCCGGCCTGCCAGTGTCATTTGCACGATGAAGCCGGTATTCGTTCCCGCCCACAATTCATCTCCCTCGACGGCCAATGCATTGAACACACCGACTTTCGGGGCGTCCAGCTTCTGCGCAAAATATTCCTGCTTTTCTTTGCGGATCCGGTAAATGTCACCCATTGCGACAAAAACGGACCCGTCGCCGGCTTCAGCGAGCGCTGTTGCATAATCATTCGGGAGGTCATGCGCCCCTTCAAAAAACCTGCGTTGCAGCAGGCCCAGGCCCTCCTCCGAACAGATCCACAAGCCATTGTCAGCAGAAACGAAGATCGAATGGATGTTCCGGAAAGGCAGCCTGTCCACCCGGTGCGGATCATTGTTGCTGAACACTTCTTCAAGGACATAGGCATCGTTTTCTTCAGACAAATGGAACAAGCCGTTTTCCCGGGTTCCGACAAAGACATTGCCCAGGGTGTCCACAGCCAGGGACCGGTATTGATACCCTTTATTTTCCGCCTTCCAGATCCATTGCAGATCCCTGCGGGCTGGATCCCACCTGGCAACCGACAAGTCTTCTCCGGCTGCATAAAGCCTGCCATCCCTGTAGACGATCTCCCGGACAGGAGAGATTTTATCCAGGGGCAGAAGCTTGTCCCTGTTTCCATCGAAAAGATACAGCCGGCCACTTGTACTCGCCAGGAGAAAATCCCGGTCACTGACTTGCGCAAAAGAAAAATGGGTCTCAAACTCATCCGGGGCAAGTGCCTCATTGAGCTGCTCCCTGAGGACGCCATCCTCGACGCGAAGCAGGGCTCCTCCAGGCTGACTGATCCACAGCTTCCCGCCAGGTCCGCAGAAAAGCCGGTTCGGATACTTCAGCAGTCCCTCCTGCAATTCGTCCTGCAGCATGTCATCGACCATGTGAAAGGTATCCAGTCCCGGCTCAAGGAATGACAAACCGGCATCATGGCTGACAACCAGCAGGTTTTCCCCAAACCATTCGATGTCTCGGATATAATTGCTGGGGATCCCCCTTTTCACCAACCTGAATTCAACACCGTTGAACAGATGCAAACCAGCCTTGGTGCCGACCCAGATCTGGCCGATTACATCCTGCTGAACGGCATACACGCTTGAGGAACCGAGCCCGTCCTGCTCGAGATATGTACTGAGGTAGTATTTCTGTGCGGAGACACAGAGGGAAAGGAAAAGTGCAGCAGAAAAGAGAATGGTTCTAACCATAGATCATCCGGGGGAAAATACAGGCAATAATTTAAGAAACTTCTGCGGATTCCGGGCAATGGGAGGGCACTTTCCGGAGGCTCATGCGAATGAAAAAGAGGCTGCAATTTGTACAGCCTCCTTTCTAGTGTGTACAAGAAGACAAAATTATGAACGAATCCGGACAAACTTACCGGAATGAAGCATCTTATCCGTCTTCAAGATATAGGTATAAATGCCTGCAGGCAGGGCTTTATCCAGCTGCAGCATCTGTGTCACACCTCCTGCTACCATACCCTCAAAAAGGCGGGAAACGACCTGCCCGGAGGCAGTGAGGACTTCAAGTGTCGCATGGGTGCTTTCCTCAAGCCTGAATGTGAATGTCACCGGCCCGGCTGAAGGATTCGGATAGACTTCCATGACTTCGATCCCCGGATTGATGACCAGTGCATTTTGCTGGTTTGAGGTTCCCACCTGGATCTTGCCACCATCAATTGTCTGGGCTTCGGTATTGCCTCCAACCCAGTTGCTTGTGAAGTAGATCCCTGAACCTTTCTTCCCGGCAAGCTGTACACCGATCCGGTCAAATTGCCCGCTGTTCACAGAAGTGCATTCCCAGGCCGTGACCACGAGGGTCAGGTTCCCGCCAAGGTCAACCGTACCATCCGTGGTCATCATGGTCAGGTTCGCCTTGGTACTGATCGTGGCTTTTACAAACTCGAGTTCCCCTTCCGTTATGGGCTCGACAACCATGGAGTTGATCGCATTGCTCTTGATCTTGTAATTGTTGCCATCGGCTCCCCGGTAGATCACATTGACCTTGCCCTGGAGGTTTTTCCCGCTCTTGTTCCATTTCATCACAAGGCCGAAATTCATCTTTTTCCCGGCGTTGTTCATCCCCGGATACCAGCCGGAAGTATTGGTCATAACCAGGTGTCCCCCACCTGTCACATATTCCCCGCCGGGCATCGAGATCACGATGGTCACCGGTGTCTCCAGGTCGCCGCAATAATAATTTTCCACACCGGCCCAGACTTCGTAGATCCGCCCACCGCCGTTTTGTTCGGCATTGCTGAGCGTTCCATCCAGGTCTGTCGTGGCAAATCCTTCCTGGTGGTTGGAGAGGTCAATCAATCCAATGGGCACATTTGCCGTACCCAGGACGGCGCCGTATTCATCCCCTTCCCTGAAGGTCAGGTCCGCATTCCTGATCTCGCCCCGCGAACCGTCATCATCATCCACGACAAAGGCGGAAAGGGCTGCAGAAAAGTCGCCGTTGTTCGGGTTGGCCGAGAAGAACTGTCCACCGTTGTATGTGACATCGGCATCCTCACACTCAATCGCCAGGATCTCACCCGGGTTCTCGATATCGTAATTCGGGTTCACCCCGGAAAGTACAGCTGTAACCATGTGATTTCCAGGTGCCATTTGCCCAGTAGGCATAGCCCCAAATGGAGTTGGCTCAAGGAGCGCCACATCATACAATGTTGCCGACAGGTCTGACCCGGAAGGAGTGAATGCGACAGTCCCCATAAACTGCGTACCGATATAAATGTCCGCGCCGGTCGCTGCATATTCCCCGCAAGTGTACCCGCCTGCAATGTGTACATTGATATCCACGAGGTCACTGTACTGCTGAGGGTTCGGAATGACCGTGATCACGGCAGTGACCGTTTTTTCCGAAACAGTCAGTTCTGCCGGATCAGAATAAGCTGTTCCGCAGATGTTTGTAAACACCGCCCTGTACATATATCCGTCCATTTCAAGCGTAATGCACGACAGGTCCAGTGTTGTGCTGGTTTCACCCGGCAGGTCGGCATACATCATGCCCCTGTCCGTGCTGATTTGCCACTGTACCGTCGGTGCAGGCACACCAGAAGCAATGGATGTAAACGAAACATTGTCTCCCCATTCAGCAGCTATATCTACAGGCTGCGTGGTGACGACGGGCTCAGTATTCACGAAAATGTAATCCGCCTTCGTCTCCGTATCCGAACCATAGGCATTTGTAGCCGTGAGCTCAACCGTATAGTCCCCGGGGGCATCGAAAAACACCTGAGGATTTTGTGATGATGCGCTTGTCCCACCGGTATAAGTGACAGTGGTCGGCGTAAACTTCCATGCCCATGAGGTCGGTTCGTACTCCGAAAGGTCGGTGAAATTCACAATTGTGCCGGTACACGGCTCTAAATCATCAGCTTCAAAATCCGCTACAGGCGGACAGCCCATGAAACAGAGGTAGATGGTTTTCGTTGCCGGGTCTTCGGTAATGAATGCGATCGGCATTTCGGTATTGGCGCCGGCCCAGGATTTTGAGCTCGGGACAGTTGCATCGGTGAACTCGGTTTTTCCACCTGCCCCGGGGAATGGGGTATGCATACTATTGATAACCCCGTAATCTGCAGGTGTAGCCGAGGGCTCTGTCCCGGCGTTGGCACAGACCGGGTAGAACTTCTGCGGGTGCGTCTGGTTGACCGCCCCGGT
>JARQTN010000051.1 GCA_029976695.1 Lewinellaceae bacterium | reverse complement strand
AGGAAACTTGTTTTCCTGAATAAAAAAAGGTGTACTTGACGGTGCACCTTTTTTTTGTTTCAACCCATTCACAGGAAGTTTTGATGATTCATTGTTTGGGATGATTAATAAATCATCGGTGCCTTACCGCGCGGGGACTATTCTTTTGTAATTGTGTCCTGTACAAGTCCGCATTTGAGCATCCTGTCCCCGAAATACGGATTCCTGATTTCCAATTCACGACTGATCCAGTCTGCTCCGTCATCGTCAAAAGCCATTGGACAGTGTTGTACATAAAGTGTATCATCCGGGACGCCAAAGACCCTGATCGTATGAATCAGTACCCGGGAAAGGAAATCGAATTGCTCACGCTGCTTTTCCACATCATCCAACTCCGAAATTTTCTTTCCATGTGCCTGCAACGCAATGGATTGGTCCATCCAGTACATGTGCGCATCCCCTTCTACCAGGGTCATATCGACTTTGGGCAGGCTTGAAAGGAATGCCCCAGCCTCCTCCCTGGCATTGTCCGGATCTGTCGCAACGAGGGCATCCTTCAGCGCGAGGTAATTCCCGGTGACCTCCGCCAGTTGCTCCTTAAATGAGACAGGGGTACTTTCCGTGTAATCAGGTAACCGTTCTGCAGCATCCATCCCTTTCAACATGACATTCCTGTTCATCATGCTCATCTGGTTATTCAACTGTGCAGCTGCATCGATTGCAAAATTCCCATATGTCACGACTTCTTCGCCAGGCTCGATCCCTTCCTCGACGAGGTATGCATCACCAACACTTTCACCAAGCCTGACCTCCCGGAACTGGTAGGTAGGGATGTTGGTATCAGGGATCTTGACATATGCCACAGATCGCTGGCCCGTCCATAAAATCGCCGACTTGGGAACAAGCAATTGCTCTTTTGCAGAGATGCGGGCATTGAGTTCCCCACGCACAAACATTTCCGGTTTCAATATATTGCCCGGGTTCTGAAGTTCACCGCGAAGTGAAGCCACCCGTGTCCGGGGGTTGATCACCGGATCGATGAAACTGATCCTTGTTCTGAAGCTACGGTCCGGTATCGCAGGGGTGGTAAACGAGATGCGATCCCCGACTTTGATTGCCGCCAGGTCTTCCTCATAGGCGTCAAAAAGGACCCAGACACGGTCCAGGCTGACAATATCAAAGAGGACTTGGCCCTGTCTGACATAGTCGCCAACGGCAACCCTGCGGTTGGTCACAATGCCTGTTGCATCTGTAAATACGGTAAAAATTTCGTGGATTTCCCCGCTTTCCTCGATTTCCCTGATCTGATCCTGGGAGACCTTCCAAAACTTAAGTTTTTTTCTCGCAGCCTGAACGAGGCCAGGATTGACATCCTCGAATTTGATCGCCTCAAGCAATTCCTTCTGGGCTGTGATCAGTTCCGGGGAATAGAGGGTGACCAGTTTCTGGCCCTTCTTTACCTGTTCACCCGTAAACGTAACAAAGAGCCTTTCAATTCGGCCGGGAACATGCGCCACCTGGCTTGCAGACAGCCTTTCATCAGCCGAGATCTTTCCTGAAAGTATCAGGTTTTTCTCTGCAGAACCTGTGGATCCGACAACAGTAGTCTGGATGTTAGCCAGTTTTACTGCCTCCTGCGTCATTTCGAGCATTAGCGGATCATCGGATGACATACTGGAAAGGGGAATGAGGTCCATGCCGCAAATCGGGCACTCTCCTGGTTCATTCTGCCTGATCTGGGGATGCATTGAGCAGGTCCAGATCTGCTCATTTGAAGCCTCGCCAGCCTGAGCATCTGCCGCTTGTCCCCCTGTACCTGGGCCGGCTATTTGATTGCTTTCCCCGCCGAAGATAAGATATCCGCCAGCCAGTCCAAGGGCCAGGGAAACCAAAATTGCAAGGGTGGTTCTATAATTTTTCATTGAGTTGGATTTTGATAGGTAATGTATCGTTCAATTCCGGCTCGTGCGACCTGGCTATCCACAACTGCCTGGATCTTTTTCAGGTCATAGTCTACAAGCTCTTGTTCAAGTCGGAGTAATTCGTCAAAATTCCGGCCCGATGAACTGTAGTCCGCCTCGAGGATCCGGATAGCAGATCTTGTCATCCTGATCTGTTTCTCATACAGTTCCATTCTGAGTCTTGCGGTTTCGTAATCTGAATAGGCTTGCTCAATCATCGAAAGGAAGCGCTTTTCCAGATCGGTTTTCCGGTACTCAAATGCATCTATCTTCAGGTTTTCCTCCCTTTCCCGGGCTCTATACTTCTCCCGCCAAAGCGGAATATTCACCTTGGCACTCACCTGGAAGATATCCCGCCCGTTCATTGACGGATCGGCATCAGAGCGGGGTGAGACCATGATATAGTCCAAACCTGCCCCAAATGACGGCATGCCTTCGAGGTGATTTAGTTCAATTGCCTTCCTGGAGGCTTCCTGCTGGAGGCTGAACATCCGGATCATCGGATGGTTTGCCCGGATATTTTGCAGCAGGGTATCCTTCTGGTATGGCATCGAGGCAAAAACAAGTGTATCCAGGACCTTAATTTCCGTTTCAATTGGCCTGTTCAGGACCTGGTTTATTTCAGCTGACGGCTTTTCCATCTGGTTCTGAAGGATCAGCAATTCCTGCTGCAAGGCTTCGATTTTCAGGTCGACGCGCAACACATCTGCGGTGCTTGCCTTGCCGCTTTCAACTTTTGCGAGCGCGAGCTCCCTCAATATCTCAAGGATCCGGATATTCCTCTGGATCACCTGTTGTGAGGCCTCTATCCCATAAAGCTGGAACCAGGCATCCTTGACCCTGTATTCAAGTTCAAGCAGCCTGCTTGCCACCCTCTCATCAAGTGCCCTTGCATTGGCCAAGGCGAGGCTTTCCCGTGCATCCAGTGTACCAAACCATGGAAACATCTGGGAAGCGCTGAGCCGGATATTCTGTGCACCAAGTCGTGTTTCCACCGGGACGGCAAATGCACCTACCTCCACCTGGGGGTCGGGCAACTGGCTGACCTGCGGTGCTTTCTCAAGCCCTGCCAAATACTCCTGCTGGAGTGCTTTCAATTCAGGATTGTGTTGCCGGGCAATATGCAGAAGGTCCTGAAGCGGTTGTCCGGCCGCCAGGTATGGCATACCGGCCAGCAAAAGGGGAATGAAATAAAATGCAATCTTGCGCATGATTCTAGTTTTCTTTTTTTATTCGTTTGTTCCACCTGAGTTTCCATTCCTGCCAGAGGGAATAGAATACCGGTACGGTAAACATGGTAATCGTCTGAATGAGCATCCCGCCGAAAGACGGGATTGCCATCGGCACCATCACGTCAGCACCCCTTCCCGTAGAGGTCAAAACCGGCAAAAGGGCAAGGATAGTTGTCGCCGTGGTCATCACTGCCGGTCGTACACGCCGAAGCCCCCCTTCGACAACGGCATCCCGGATGGCCGGGATGGATTCAGGCTGGTTCGATTTGAAACTGTCCCGCAAAAACGTGGCGACAAGTACGCCATCATCGGTCGCAATGCCAAACAGGGCAAGGAACCCGACCCACACAGCGACACTCAGGTTGACTGTATGGATCTGGAAAAGATCCCGCATACTTACCCCAAACACATCGAAATTCAGGAACCAGGGTTGGTTGTAGAGCCCGATTAGGATAAAGCCACCCGAGAAGGCAATGAAAACACCGGTAAACACCATCGTTGTCACGGTGACAGACCTGAACTGAAAATAAAGGATCAGGAAAATGATCGCGAGGGCAATGGGAACAACAAGAGCAAGGCGCTTGCTTGCCCTGACCTGCTGTTCATAATTTCCTGCAAACTTGTAACTGATCCCCCGCGGCACCTCGAGATTACCTTCCTCGATCTGCCGTTCAAGATAACGTTGTGCATATTGCACGACCTCGACCTCTGCATATTCCTTTTCGCGGTCAAAGAGCACATATCCAACAAGGAAGCCATCCTCGCTCTTGATGGACTGCGGCCCCTGTTCATAGCGGATATCTACCAAATCACCCAATGGGATTTGTCCGCCATTCTGAGCAGGCAGATAGACACGTTTCAGCTTCTGAGGATCATCCCGCAATTCCCTGGGATACCTGATCCGGATAGCATACCTTTCACGGCCTTCAACGGTTGTCGTCATGGACATCCCGCCGATAGCTGCCTGGATATGGCGCTGCACATCTTCAATGGTCAGGCCATGCCTGCTGATGGCAGTCCGGTCAATATCCAACAAGAGGTAAGGTTTGCCTACAATCCGGTCAGCGAATACGGCAGCATCTTTCACACCTTCAACTTCCTTGAGGTGTTTTTCCAATTCAAGACCAAAAGCCTCGATTTCCCGCAGGTCTGATCCGCGGACCTTGATCCCCATTGGTGCGCGCATCCCCGTTTGCAGCATGACCAGTCGGGTTTCGATTGGCTGGAGCTTTGGTGCAGAGGTCACGCCGGGGAGTTTGGTCACCCGGACAATTTCGTTCCAGATATCATCGGGGCTGTGGATATGATCACGCCACTGCCTGTAATATTGACCGTTCCTGTCAGGGACCAGTTCCCCGCTTTCATCACGGATGTAGGCTCCGTCACCGTCGACTTTGAACCGGATGCGGTGCCCCTGCTCATCTGTCTTGTACTCGGACTTGTAGAGGATTACATTCTCATACATGGACATGGGTGCCGGGTCAAGGGCACTTTCCACACGACCTGCCTTCCCCACAACGCTTTCCACTTCCGGGATGGCAGTGACTGCCATATCGAGCAGCCTGAGGTTCTTGATATTCTCCTGCATCCCGGAATGTGGCATTGATGTGGGCATGAGCAGGAAGGAACCTTCATCCAGGGCGGGCATGAACTCCTCCCCGGTTTCCTGGAAAACGACATATCCCTGGTATACGATCAAACCCACGATTGCGATAAAGAGCAATTTGAACCTCAGCAGGAACCTGAGTACAGGTTCATAATACCGGATGACCAGGTAAAAGAATGCAATCAAAATCCCGATAATGCCACCGACAAAAACAAAATTGGTCACCACAGTCTTTGACACACCAAGCGGCATCCAGACACGGGCAAGCAGGAAGGTGACAATTGCTGCATAGATGATATTCTTGAACCGGTCAAAACCAGTTGCATAGCCTGGAAATGCACGCTGGATGAAGGTTCCCAGCAGGCTGGCAACCCCAACCAGCAAAACGACCCCACCCAGCACAGGCTGGATGAAAAAGATGCTGATCAGACCCGCTATGATCAACAATATACTGCCCAGGTAGCGAAAAACATCCTTTCGGGTGCGGACCGAAAACACGGAATACGCCAGCGCGGGGATGATCGTAATTGCAATGATGATTGAAGCGACCAGTGCGAAGGTCTTGGTATATGCGAGAGGCCGGAAAAGCTTGCCTTCTGCAGCCTGCATGGTAAAGACCGGGATGAAACTGATCACTGTTGTGGCAACTGCCGTGATCACCGCTGAAGCGACCTCGGTGGTCGCTGTGTAGATCGTCGTGAGCAGTTTTTCCCCTGGCGGTGCATGCTCCATTCTGTTGACCATGCTTTCCGCGAGCACAATGCCCATATCTACCATTGTTCCGATCGCAATCGCAATACCGGATAGTGCCACAATATTGGCGTCGACCCCGAAATAGCGCATGGCAATAAAGCACATCAGAACGGCTACCGGGAGCGAGGCAGAAACAAGCAGGGAGGATTTCAGGTTGAAAAGCATCAGGATTACCACGATGACCGTGATCAGGATTTCCAGGGTGAGCGCTTCCCTGAGTGTACCGATCGTTTCGTTGATCAGCTGTGTCCTGTCGTAGAAAGGGACAATTTTCACCCTCGAAACCGTACCGTCGGCCAGTGTTTTAGACGGCAATCCCGGCTCAATCTCGCGGATCTTTTCTTTCACATTCTGGATGACGGCCAGCGGATTGGTTCCGTATCGGGCGACCACCACACCGCCAACGGCTTCTGCGCCTGACTTGTCCAGCACACCACGCCGTGTGGCCGGGCCAAGGCTGACCCGTGCAATATCGCCAATGCGGATCGGCACATTATCCCTGGTTTGTACCACTGCCTTTTCGATATCCCCGATCTCTTCCACGTAGCCGAGGCCGCGTACAAAATACTCTGCCATGTTGATCTCCACAGTCTGTGCCCCGACGTCGAGGTTACTATTCCGGATCGCCGACATGACCTGGTCAAGGGTAATCCCATAGGTTTTCATTGCATCAGGGTTGACATCCACCTGGTATTCCTTGACATACCCGCCAATCGACGCGACCTCTGATACCCCTTCTGCAGAAGAAAGGCCAAAGCGTACGTAAAAATCCTGGATGCTCCTCAATTCGTGGGGATCCCAGCCCCCGGTGGGATTCCCGTCCTGGTCCCTGCCTTCCAGGGTGTACCAGTAAATCTGGCCCAGCGCGGTGGCATCGGGCCCGAGTGCAGGCTGAACACCCTGGGGCAACGTGTTGGCAGGAAGGGAATTCAGCTTTTCAAGAATCCTGCTGCGACTCCAGTAAAAGTCGACCTTGTCGTTGAATATGACATAGATACTTGAAAAACCGAACATGGAATTGCTCCGGATACTCTTCACACCCGGAATGCCGAGTAACGCCGTAGTCAGTGGATAGGTCACCTGGTCCTCCACATCCTGGGGCGACCGTCCCATCCAAGGGGTGAACACAATTTGCTGGTTTTCCCCGATATCCGGAATGGCATCGACTGCAACCGGATCGCGGGGAATTTGCTTCATGCCAAAATCAAACGGCGCCGTGACCAGGCCCCATCCAATAAACAGCATGAGCATTAAAAATGCAACAAGCTTGTTTTCAAGAAAAAACCGAATAAAATTATTTAACATGCTTCATTTTCTTTCCTTTTATAAAATCCAGCTTGCCGATTGACCTGAAAGGCATTTGCAGCCAAGAGCAAACATCACCCGCAGCCCTGCACAGCAAGGTCACACCGGTAAAGCGATGAAAAGAAAGAAAATGCTAAATGAGGAAGGACTGGTTCAGGACAGGAATGTCCTTTCGTATCAATGGCGGTTTGTACCTGGCAAATGGTACAAGATCCTGGTCAGCCACAATATCTACAAGCAGGAATACGGCCGACCAGGCAAATAAAAATTGTTTGACCTGGTCCGGGATAGCCAATTGAGCGATATGAAGGTGTTGGTCCTGATGGGGCTCAAGGAAAACTGTTTTGTTGGAACAACAGTTTCGGTCCTCCTTGCAGGCCATTTTTTCCGCCATCATCTTTTTATGGTGGGGGCAATTCTCCATCATGGGCACAGGAGAAGATTTTGCCAGCTCATGGCACGTTTTGGCCTTTCCAAAAAAACTTACAGACTTCAATGCGCCCCCGCAAAAATGCATATCCATTGAGATGCCAGCTGATGAAGTGAACACCAGAAAGGTCATGATGACGGCAATGATGCGATATGTTTTTCTCAAACGGGTCATATAAATCCTTGCAAGTGCAAATATAACGTATTCAGTTTCAGGATGTTTCAGGGTTTATTCATCAATCTGTCGGAAAACTTCAAATTTCACGCCAGAAGATGGCAAACTTCCTGGCAGCATAGCCGTATCCCACACTTGGGTCAGTTTTCATTCGGATCAGATTCGTCGACCACCATCCGGAAACCATTTCCGTGAATGTTCACGATCTCGATGTCCTCATCCTTTTTCAAATATTTCCTCAGTTTGGTCACAAACACATCCATGG
>JARQTN010000050.1:43701-77007 GCA_029976695.1 Lewinellaceae bacterium | reverse complement strand
CTTCAACAGTCTCGCCTGCTACCACATCGCGATCTTGCGTCACGAAGTTGAACAGCCCGTTTGCGTTACGTACCACAACCTGCGTGGCATTCGCTACAACCGTATTGTTCAGGTCACCGATTTTGATGGCCATGAAATCTTCATCAAGATAGCTCGCACCTGCTTCCAGTTCGTCCTTAACAATATACTCTCTGAACGGCCATGGTGCAGATTGATCCTCGAATACCTGGTCACTGGCAAGGAAACGCCAGCTCTGGTTGTTCGGGAAATCATCGTAAGTACCCAGGATCAGTTTGCGGACTTCCACGAGATCAAGAGCACTGACGCTTTCACTATTGTTTGCATCAGCCGCGATATACTCATATGGAGAGGTGAAGGGATCCACACCCAGCAAGTGTTTCTGGATGCGCACAAGATCGAGCGTACTGACACCATTTTTATGGAAGTCGTTGCGCTCCGGCGTGATCGTATACGGGCCCTCTGGCGGGATGCTGGAAAACGCATACCTGCCATCGCTGGAAGTAAGCACACTCGGAAACACCTGTGTCGGATGGGTCATAGTGATGCTTGCTTCACCAACAGGCTCGAGTGCATCATGAGTCAGCACATCGCCGGCAATGACCGCTGTACCTGACCCGCAGACCCCTTCATTATCCGTCACTACGATGGTGGTCGTGCAGAAATCCTTATTCCGCTCAGACCATTCGATCGTGCCGTCGCAATCGTGATCCACACCTTCGTCTGCAACCCAGATCTCAACCTGGAGCTCTGCCCCGAAAGCCGGGACGTTATCACAATTGTATTCCATACTGGATTGCTCGAAATCAGCCGAGAAACTGAATGCCAGGTTTTCCGAAGAGGTACAATCATCAATCGAACTCGCATCATATTCCTTTGCCCAAATGGTCACGGAGCCACCCTGAGGCATGACGACTGTACTCAGCCCGTTGATGCACACCGGGCTGGGCTGCTTGCAGTCTTCCAGACGCAACAGGTACTCGCAGGTGCTGATATTTCCGCAGCCATCTTCCATACTCCACAATACCCTGTGATAATCGCCGCAGTATGGGCTATTGTACGGCAAGCCATTCTGCCGAATCGCAGGAATGGCTGCATTCCGCGTATTCAGTGACAACGTTGCATATCCAAGGGAATCCATTTCTACAGTTGTCTTTTCTACAAGCTGCAGGAACTCTATGCCGTCGAAGGGGTAAACCTTGACATCATAGGTCACATAGTCCGTGCACAATTCCCGGATATCCAGGCTGACATCCAGGTGGACGCTGCAGAATGACCTTGCCGGATCTTCCTCTCCCAGGAATACCTGGTTATTCTCCGGCAGGGAAACGCCGGGATCGGAGGCACAAAGTGTAACCGGCCCCTCGGGACAATTGAGCACCTCGGGCCCATCCGTATCCAGGACTTTGATGACCTGGGTGTACGTCCAGATTCCTGTCCCGAGGTTGGGCTCGTACTGGCACCAGTCCAGGACCGTCCATTCTCTCAGGATCTTGTAACATGCATCATCTGCAAAATCAAAGCGCGTATCTTCATGGAAAATGGCAATCATGCTGCAATTGTCGTCAAAGACGACGGGTTCCTCATAAGGCAATTCCGGTCCGCACTCATGCAATTCGATGTCACACGGCCAGATGACGCCGTCATTCGGATTGCTGTTGTTGCAGGTCTCATCCGTGATGAAGAACGGATCGAAATCGACCACCCAGATCTCCTGCTCACAGGTCGTCGAATTTTCCTGCGGGCTGAGATCCGTGGCCCGGAACCTCCGCTTGATGTACCTTACTTCATCATCCGCCCTGTTTTCTGAAATCAGGTTGCCAGGGATCGCAGGGATCGCAGGATCGTCGCCACTGCAATCATCAAGGATTGTAATGAACACATCCAGGTCTACATCACAATTATCATCCGCCCAGCCATCAACACCCCATGTATAAGGTTGTGGCAGATAATCCGGATCGGAAGCACTCGAGGGTCTTCCCGGGTCATTGATCACGATCTGCTGCCTGGCAGCCTCGTTGCCATTTACTTCAAACGCGTCGATCACGGTACCAAATACATGGACCAGCGGATCTTCATCAAGACTGATGAACTGCCCCACTGTCACGTGGCTGTCAAACCAGAAATCACAACTGACCACGATGTCCGGGGGACACTCAAGGAATGGTGCGAGCTTGTCCTGGACCTCTACTTCGACCATACAGTAGTTGATATTGCCAACAGCATCGGTTACCTCGAGCTCAACCATGATCGGCCCGGCCGCCACATCGCAGCATGCAAAAGGCACCTTGGGCCTGTGTACGGTCCCCCGGTCCCTTGAATTGACGATGCCGTTTGGAATGTCATCAATCCCGGCACCATTCGATGTCCAGTCAAAATCAATACAGGAAGTCATCCTTCTTGCCCTGAAGGTCACCTCGGAGCAATTGTCGTAGCTTCCGTCATCAAACACACTTGCATCCACAAGGGTCAATCCCTGCTCCCTGTCCGATGTCAGGCTCACAATGGTATGTTCATCGCAATTGGGGACAGGTGGCACATCATCTTTCACTTCAATAATAAATGTACAGCTTGATTCATTTCCACAGGCATCCGTGGCATGCCAAGTCACCTGGTTTTCACCCAGAGGCAGCTCATTGATCACAAAGTTGTTTCCAACTGTTGCAACAACTCCAGCCGAGGAGGACAGTGAAAGGGTATAATCAGAACCACAGGCATCAAAGACAACAGGCTTCGGCACACTGACATTGGCATAACAAAACCAGAAGTCTGTGCCCACCTCAAAGTCCTCGGGGCAGGTCATTTCAGGTCCTTCAGTATCGTTGAGTTTGATCACCTGGGTACCTTCCGCAACCTCCTGCTGGCACCAGTCTACGATTGTCCAGTGCCTGACCACTTTTGACCCGCCTCCGCAATCATTGATCGGGCTATCCCAATACGTTGTAAACAGATTGCATAATTCTTCCACGATTTCATACCCATTGACAGTCGGGAATCCGGTCACTAGCGGACTCGTGCTCCCGTTGCAGGTGCCAAAGTAGGTCTCCGGAAACTCCACGTCATCAAGGGTGAGGGGTACGAGAATGAAACTTTGTGTACATGTGGAGGTATTCCCTGATTCATCTGTCGCAACCCAGGTTACATTTGCATTCCCTGTCATGCAGATATCTGCCGGAGCTTCAACACTCAGGACATTCAGGGTGGATGGACCACAGGCATCGGTGGCAACCGGCAAGAGGTCAAGCGGCACATTCCCGCTCAGGATTCCATCCAGCTCAATGCAGGTAATGAAGCATATCGGTGCTCCGGCATAGACAGTTGCATTCCCGGAAATCTGCACTTCAAAATCGCCAAAATCATCTCCGCTGTTATTGAAAGTTGTCACCACGAGTACATATTGCACCCCGGCTTGCAGTTCTGCGCTCACCTGGCTCAGGAAGCCCTGGCCACCATCATCATCCTGGTCGATCAGGTTCGTACATGGCTCATCAGGATTGAACGGAGCCTCGTAGATGGCCAGGTAGCTGTCATTGCTCGGTGCGGTAAACGTTACTACCTCGAACGCATTTGCACCCAGCATGTCCACGTAAAAGTCAAACGTCTGGTATGGCACATCGACCCCGACACCTGATGGTGCGCAATTTGGCGGATCACCGAAAGGCCTTGTCCATGTCGGACTGCTTGCATCCAGGGTGCCGGTAAACGAACTGACTCCCTGTCCATCAGCCGGACATGGGCATTCAATGACGGGCGGGATCTTGTCTTCAAACAGCACATTGCTCCAGCAAGAGATACCTGTATTCGGATCAGTTACTGTAACCATGTGGGTCCCGGGCTCCAGGCCGATGGTCGTATTGTTCACTTCTCCTGGTACTCCTTCAATGTAAACGAGGTAATCTTCGTAGCACATGTACGGCCCTCCTTCAAGGAAAATATCCGCACTGACGAGGAAAGAGCATGCATCATCCAGGGAAATATTCAGTCCTGGATTGCAGGTCAGTGTCAGAAGGGGATCCGGAAACGGATTGATCACAATATCGAATGTGCATACACTTGTGTTGCCAACTCCATCTGTCGCCGTATATTCAATCGTTGTGGTCGTTTCCTTTTCAAACCAGCTGCCGGATGGCGGACCGCCGGTCTGGACAATCGAAGCCACTTCACAATTGTCCTCAACATCAGGTGTTGGCCAATCTACGATCGTTCTGCATTCCCCTCCGCCAAGCGTGATGATGATATCCAGCGGGCAATCGATGATCGGCGCCAGGTTATCCTCCACGGTGACAGTAGCTGAACAAACACTGGCATTCCCGTTCACATCGGTGACCGTTTGATTGACCGTTACTGAAGGGATATCCTCACAAGTAAACAGGTCCTGATCAACCTCGACCATGGCAACTCCGCATGCATCGCTTGAACCATTGTCAAGGGCATCCTGGGTGATGGTAGCTTCTCCGTTCTCATCGAGCATCACCGTGATATTCTGAGCCATACAATCCGGGGGGATATTGTCGATCACGGTAACGGTCGCATCACACGTCGCCGAATTTCCATTCGGATCTGTTACGGTCAGTGTGACTGTATTCTGTCCGACATCTCCACAATTGAACATAGTGGGTGAAGCAGCAAGCGTCACGGCCCCGCATGCATCGGAAGACCCATCATCGATGTCTGTGGCCGTGATCGAACCGTCTCCATTCGCATCGAGGAAAACATCGATATCCTGGGTCGCACAGGTCGGGTCAGCATTGTCCACAGCGGCTGGCACGGTCACATTGACCGTATCCGTGCAGGTATCGAAGAATGGATCGTCAAGGACAATAATCTCATAGTCGCCCGGAGGCAAACCGGAAAACAGTCCGGTCGTGTTTTCTCCACTGGTCGGCCCTGTAAGCATGTATGTGATCGGACTGTTTGAAGAAGAAGCACTCACCGATAGTGCCCCGTCATTGAATCCAGGACAGGACTCTGCTGAAATGGCTACAAGATCAATACTGATATCGCACAATGTCCCACAGCCATCAAGGCAGGTCCTTGAGGCAATATGGTTGTTAAACCTTGTCGTATTCCCCGTTGACCACGTTGTGGCTGTTGCGGTAATGAACGGATGCATGATGGTTGTCGGATTTGCCGGGTTTGCACTCGGGTCAGAAGCGCCATGGGTGCCATCCCACAGGTGCCCGATCTCGTGGGCACTCAACACTGTAAGGCCCGCAAAATCATTCGTAAAATCCTCACACACATTATAGCGACTTGCACCACACACGCCTCCGATCACCTGGGCGCAGCCGATGAGGCCAGGGCCACTGCCCCCGCATCCTTCAATGTCCCGTGTCGTCCAGAACTGGCCTATATCATGGGTATTCAGGTTCCCCGGCGCCCAGGAAGAAAAGTCATTCAGGATGTCAAAGGCTTCAAGTGACCATCCGTTAGGTGCGGTTACCCCCGACCAGGGATCGTTGTTCGTCGCCACAAACATGTCCGTGATGAGGTAATTGAGTTCGAACGGGATGTAAAGCGCTTCTGTCATGTTTGTAATCGAGATGATCCTGTCGTTGATATTCTGTACAGTCCCATATCGATCAAACATTGTTGAATCTGAAGCAATGCCTAATTCTACCTCCAGGCACACACGGCTGTTTCGATTCTGTTGCAGTTCCTGAACTGTTTCTTCGTCAGGCGCATATTTTTCAACCTGGGCCGCCCCACAGTGGCTGGTTCCATCTGCGATCACATCCCTGGTATCATACAGGACATAGTGGTCCTTCGGGGCATCTGCGACCAATCCGTTCAATGGTTCAAAATAAAATACGTATTTGTCAATTGTGACCATGCCCATGAAAAAGTCTTCCGCGATCGTCATACGCACTTCTCCTCCACGGGCGTGATCCACCTTGCCCCGATAGGTGATATTTTGTCTTCGGGGTAATACTTCCCATCCATCTTTTGTGATTGCGACTTCCCTGAAATTCGGCCCCCTGAGATCATGCGGTTCAATATCGAGGGACCAGGGCATCCTTTCCCGTTCATCAAACACGAGATCAAAGGATACATTCCTTTTGTTCTGCACGTACTCAAAGACCGCACCGGACTCAAAGTTGTAAACCGAGTAATCCCTGAAACTCATATCGAGCTCTGACCGCTTCAGGTCAATCTTTTTCGCCTTGAATTCAACGCGTTGCCCAAACAATGGAACCGCAATGAGAACGACCAGGGAGATAAGTAAATGCTTTTTCATGGGGAGACAGATTAGGTTTATTTTAAATATGTATTTCGGTGAAATTTTACAGGATATGGCGCTGGTTTTCGAGGTTTCATCAAAGATGATTTTTCATATGTTTAATTGCTTATGAATCAGCAATTTGGCCGAAGATAATTATTTCATATTAATATTTCACTAATTCGTCCTGATTTTTTATACACGGTCGCAATCGAACCTTTCCCGGATCAAATTGAATGCGGGCTTACGATCCAATAGCGAATTCCCGATAAAAAGAAAAAGGGGAATGAGCGCTGGCCCATTCCCCTCCGTTCTTATTCCTGGAAGCAGGAAAAATCATCCTTATTTGATCAGGATCATTTTCCTGGTTGCCGAAAATGCCCCGGCTTTCAGGTTGTAATACGCAACGCCTCCAGCCGGCAGGTCACCACTGGAAATGGCAACCTTGTTGTAACCTCTCGCATAATCCCCCTCAATTACCCTGAGGACCTTGCCTGCGGCATCAAAGACAGTTATTGTCGCTTCCATATCCCCGGGAAGTGTGAATCCAATGATCGTCTGGTCCACAAACGGGTTTGGCTGGTTTTGGAACAATGCATATTCAGCCGATCCGGGCTGGCTGCCGAAGTCAAGTGCGAGTTCAACAACCTCGATTGCCCCGTCGGAACCACTACCGTTCCGGTAACCTTCGACAGGTGTGATCTCATCACTCAAACCGATCATCTGCGCAGCCTGCCCGGATGTGCTTGCCTGGACGATCAGCCTGAATTTCACCGGCTCGGGCCCGCCATCCGCGTAGGCGGCCCTTTCTGCCCGCACAAAACTCATCGCCAGCATCCGATCATGCAGTGCATAATCCTCTGACCCGACCTGGTCACTTTCGATCCCGATGAAGTCCAGATCACGTAAATCCATTGTCCACTGGAAGCCAAGCAACTCTGCAGGCACGATCACCTCAAGCTCATAGATCTCACCCTGGATGAGCGCTTCAGGCGAAATCACCTCGACTGCCACTTCACTTTGCGGATTCCGTACAACCACTTGTGTTGCATTTGCCACCACGGTATTGTTCAGGTCACCAACCTTGATCGCCATGAAGTTTTCATCGACATAATCCTGGCCAGCTTCGACTGTTTCGAGTGTAATCGATTCCTCAAATGGCCAGGGATTCGAAAGGTCAGCGAATTCCTGTCCATTTGCCGCAAACCTCCAGCTGGTGTTATTCGGCAGTTCTGTCGTCATCTGGAGGATCAGCTTCCTCAATTCGATCAGGTCGATGACACTGACTGACTGCGAATTATTCGCATCAGCTGCGATATACTGGTAAGGCGAGGTAAATGGTTCCACACCTAACAAGTGTTTCTGGATCCTGACCAGGTCAAGCGTACTTACTCCGTTCTTGTGATCATCGTTTCTCAACGGCGTAATCGTATACGGGCCATTTGCCGGCACACCGGTGAATGCATACTTCCCGTCCTCGGCAGTGATCACACTTGGGAATGCCTGGCTTGGATGCTGCAGGCTGACCGTCGTTTGTGCGACCGGCTCTTGTACATCATGCGTCAGGACATCCCCCTCTATCACGGCCGTTCCCGAGCCGCAAACACCTTCATTGTCCGTTACCACAATGGTGGTCGTGCAGAAATCCCTGTTCTTCTCATCCCAGTCGATTGTTCCGTCACAATCTGCATCCACACCTGCATCCGCAACCCAAATCTGCACTTCAAGTTCAGCTCCGAAAGCGGGCACATTTTCACAATTGTATTCCATGCTCGGCTGGTGGAAGTCCCCGCTGAAACTGAACAGCAGGTCTTCCGCAGGGGTACAGTCATCAATTGAACTGGCATCGTATTCCTTCGCCCAGATCGTCACGCTTCCTCCTTGAGGCATCACAACCGTACTCAATCCGTTGATGCATACCGGGCTGGGTTGCTTGCAGTCTTCCAGCCTGAGCAGGTACTCACATGTGCTCAGGTTTCCACATCCATCCTCAATACTCCACAATACCCTGTGGTAATCACCGCAGAATGGACTGTTATATGGTAGGCCATTCTGCCTGATAGCAGGGATTGCGGCATTCCTGGTGTTCAGGTTCAATATGGCAACTCCTGCTTCATCAAGCGCAACTTCTGTCTTGTCTACGAGCTGGAGGAATTCGATGCCGTTAAACGGATAGACCTTCACATCATAGATCACATAATCACTGCAAAGTTCCTGCACATCGAGGCTCACGTCGATATGCACACTGCATGAAGTATGATCCGGATCTTCCTCACTGAGGAATACCTGGTTGTTATCCGGTAGGCTCACACCCGGGTCAGATGCACATAGTGTCACAGGCCCTTCCGGGCAATTGATCACTTCTGGTCCATCGCTGTCGATGACTTTGATCACCTGGGTGTATTTCCATAGACCGGCCCCTGTTGCCGCATTGTACTGGCACCAGTCAATGATGGTCCATTCACGCAGGATCTTGTAGCATGCGCTGTCCACAAAATCAAACCTGCTGTCATCATATGTGATTCCGATGAGGCTGCAATTATCATCAAAAATGACTGGCTCTGTATAGTCAATGGAATCAGGGCATGTCGTGTATTCAAGGTCGCATGGCCAGATCACTCCGTCTCTCGGATCCGTGTTTGTGCATGTATTGTCACTGATGTAGAACGGATCGAAGTCAACCACCCAGATATTCTGCTCGCAGGTAGAGGCATTCTCCTGCGGACTGAGATCCGTGGCCCTGAACCTCCTCTTGATATACTTCACCTCGTCATCTGCCCTGTCAGCAGAGATCAGCCAGGATGGAATATCCGGTATCGCAGGATCTTCGCCACTGCAGTCTTCCACGATGGTCACAAAGACATCCAGCTCGATATCGCAATTATCAAAGGCCCATCCGTCGCGACCCCAGTCATAAGGCTGTGCCAGGTAATCCGGATCCGAGGGGCTTGTGGGCCTGCCCGGGTCATTGATCGTGATCACCCTGCGGTCCTCCTCGGTATTTTCAAATGCATCCAGCATCGTCCCGAACACATTTCCAAGCGGATCCTCGGAAAGGTCGATGAACTGGTTTGTCGTCACATGATCGTCAAACCAGAAGTCGCAACTGACCACAATGTCAGGCGGACATTCCATGTACGGGGCGATCTTGTCCTGCACGGTCACCTCAACCATGCAATAATTGATATTTCCCACTTCGTCTGTCACTTCCAACTCGACCATGATAGGTCCTGCGGCCACATCGCAGCATGCAAAGGGTATCTTTGGCCGGTGCACTGTACCCCTGTCCCTGGAATTGACAATGCCATTCGGAATATCATCAATGCCTGCACCATTGGATGTCCAGTCAATATTGATGCAGCTTGTCATCCGCCTGGCCCGGAATGAGATTTCACTGCAGTTGTCGTAGCTACCGTCGTCAAGCACTGAAGCATCCACGAGGGTAATTCCAAATGGACGGTCATTGGTCAGGCTGACAACCGTATGCTCATCACAGTTGACAACAGGCGGAACATCGTCTTTTACCGTCACCTGAATTGTGCAACTCGATGTATTTCCACAATCGTCGATGGCAGTCCAGGTCACCTGATTGGTACCCAGGGGCATTTCCGTGACGACATACTGGCCGCCCACCTGTGTCACTTCACCTGCACTTGATGCAAGTTCAAATGTGATCGGGTCGCTCCCGCAGGCATCGAAAGCCTGGGCAGGCGGGATCGGCACATTGGCATGACAAAACCAGAAATCTGTCCCAACTTCGATATCCGCAGGACATACCACTTCAGGACCTTCTTCATCCAACAGTTTAATGACCTGGTTTCCTTCAATTGTTTCTTGCGTACACCAGTTCAGCACACGCCACTTCCGGACAACCTTTGTGCTGGCACCACACTCCTCGAATTCTACATCGTCGTAGACAGCCATGATATTGCACTGCGGATTGTTGACAATGGACTCCCCGTTGATCAACGGGTACCCCGTCACAGAAGGATCCGTCGATCCGTCACAGGGCCCGAAGTACGTCGCCGGGAATTCAAGTGAATCAAAGGTTGCCGGCTGCACGAAAATCCGCTGCACACAGGTAGCCGCATTTCCGACTTCATCCGTAATCGTCCAGGAACGATAAACGGAATCCACACCGCACAATCCTTCAAATACCTCATCCTCCCAGTCATACATGATCTCTACGCAATCGCTGCCGGCTGATGGTGCGTAAGGCAGCATTTCCCCATCCGGCATTGTAAACACGGGATGCAACGGGGTTGTACAGAGGATTGTCCGATCCCCACATTCCGTGAAAGGCGGGAATTTGTACTCAAAACGGACTTTGTTCCAGCAGGATATACCCGTTTTCGTATCTGTAATGGTAACTGTATAATATTGACCCAGCACCACATCATCAATCGTAATCATCACCTCGCCAAACCCTTCGGCAACGTCCTCGATTTCGATGAAAAAATCATCAAAACAACTGTAGTTCCCTCCTTCCAGGATCATGTCCGGATTGATGACCAGTTCACAGTTTTGGTCAAAGGAGATATTTACATTCCCATTGCAGTTCAGGTTATTGGTTGTCTGTATATTTTCGATGACGTGGATATTGAATGCACAGCTGACGGTATCCGGCACAAGATCTGCAGGTGCTGATGCGTCTGGCACATTGTATATAATGTATTCCTGGACGTAATCACCAATCGGGAAGATATCCCCTGATGTATAGCCTGAATCATCGATCTGCTCGACGACAATCTCAAAATTGCCACATTCCGGTTCTCCCCCGATCGGATAGCTCACAGCAGCTTCACACTCACCTGATCCAAGATGCACGAAAATATCCGTGGTCGGGCAGGAAGCAATGATCCCGCTGCCGCCAACACCCGTAACTGTAAATTCACAGGCAGCATTGTTCCCGCAATCATCAGATACGATCAACTGGGCTGTCTGCACAGCGTTGTTCCGGAAGTCCCTGCAATCGAATACGGATTGAGATAAACTGAGGCTCACCTCGCCACAGGCATCCGAACTGCCGTTATCGACATCATCCGGGGAAATCGTGAGGATTTCTCCGGTATAGAAATTCAGCGTAATATCATTACAAAGCGGGACAGGGGGGGTATTATCAACAACAGTGATCGTCTGTTCCATGACGGCCATGTTTCCACATTCGTCGCTGGCATTCCATCTTCTGATGATGACGCCTGTCCCGTTACAACCAGTTAAACCTGAATTATCATCTTCATATGAGAGCATGAAATTCATGCTGCATGCATCACTGACGACAACTATTGAACCAGTGACCATCGTATCGAGCGGATCTTGTTCGCAGCTGATCACCACATCCGGGGGCGGGATCAGATTGGGCGGCACAGTGTCCTGTATATAGATCATCTGGACCGCAGTTCCTACATTTCCGCAGGCATCGGTTACAGACCACGTGCGGGTGATTTCCCCAACACCCGTGCAGGAGATCATGCCTGACATATCTGAGTAAGAAGTATCTGCGATCGCACTGCAATCCGAGACGTTCGAGATTTCCCCGGTGAGGGAAAGGTCATCAAAATCAATGTCACAATCAACTGTGATCGATGGCGGAACGTCAAAAACCGGCACGATATCATCGGTTACCGTGATATTCTGCTGGCAGGTTGCAGCGTTGCCGTCAGGATCCGTGCCTGTAAACGTCCGGATAATTGTGCCTGCCCCGCAACCACCTCCAAATCCGGTTGTCACATCGGTAAATGTCAGTTCGAGGTTCAACGGATCGCCACAGTCATCGGTCAATTGGGCATTTCCTGTTGCATTCGGGCCGGTATCATCTCCGCACTGGACTTCGATATCCGGAGGGCAGGTGACCATGGGAGGCAGGTTATCCACCACGGTAATCACCTGCACGCAACTACTATCCACATTACCGCAAGCATCAGTCAGGTAAAATGTCCGTGTAATCACACCCTCGGAACTGGGAGGCACAAAACCGATAGAATCCACATCGATGGACAGGGTCACCAAAGTGCAATTATCGCTGAATCCGGGCTCACCCAGTTCACCAGGCATCTCATTGCAAGCAATCGTAAAATTCTCGGGGCAAGTGCCGGGCAGGACTATCGGCGCGACTGTATCCACGCGGGTGATCACCTGTACGCCAGTTGCAGAATTGTCACAGGCATCGAGCACTGTCCAGGTTCTGAATATCGTATCCGTCGCAGGGCATTCGCCTGGTACGGTGATATCTGTAAAACCGACGCTTGTTGAAGAGCACAGGTCGGAAGCATCAGTCACATCTCCGGTCAAACCCGTTGTCGGCATCTCATCGCATGCAATGACAATATCGGCAGGCACAGTGAACGTTGGATCCGTATTGTCAATCCTGGTAATAATCTGCACATCAGTGGTCGCATTTCCACAGGCATCAGAGACGGTCCATGTTCTTGTGATCACATCAATTACCGGGCACGTCCCGGCACTCACGAGATCCGAAAATTCCACAGTAGTGGAAGAACAGTCATCCAGGATTCCGGTTACATCACCAGTAATCGCAGGAAGGGAATCCTGTGTGCAATTGATTGTAATATCACCCGGCACAATAAAGGATGGAGGTTGTGTATCTGTCCTGGAGATCACCTGGACACCTGTTGCCACATTGCCGCATGCATCGGTCACAGTCCAGGTGCGATAAATCGTATCGATAACAGGACATTCACCTGGCACAACCAGGTCCGTGAAATCGACAGTGGTGGCCGTACAATTGTCAGCTACTCCGGTGACCATTCCCGTTGTCGATGTCAGTGAGTCACTGGTGCAATCGATGATTGCATCAGGAGGCAATGTAAAGATGGGAGGTACGGTGTCGATTACCGAGATCGTCTGGACACAGGTGCTGTCAATATTTCCACACAGGTCCTCACCAAAGAACGTACGCTGGATCTGGCCAAGGATCATGTTTGTGCAGGTACCATCAAATCCGGTACTGTCATCCCTGAAGGTTACGGATATCCCAACTCCGGGCGTGCAGATATCGACATAGGAGGGCAATCCCAGTAAATCCGTACCGGCCGGCTGCCCGCAAAGGATCGATGTATCCTGGGGACAAGACCCGCCTGTCGGGATCGGGGGCTGGTCATCAACGATATCAATCGTCTGTGTGCATGTCCCAGAATTACCGGCACCATCCGTGATGAAATATGTCCTGGTTACCACAAGGGTGTCGCCTTCGCAACCGGTTCCTCCATTATTCGCATCCACGATCTCTATCATCAGCGGTTCACAAAAATCGGTCACAAACACCTGTGCCGTATCCTGAGCAGGTATATCCGTGATACAGGCAAAAATATCTGTCACTGGTGGTGGACAGAGAAATTCGAGCATACAGCACCCCTGCACCGTGATTGTATCAGTGGCTTCACATCCCAGGTCATCTGTCACCGTAACGGAATAGAAACCGGCAGGCACGTTTGTCAGGTCTTCAGTCATGGCACCATTGGACCACAAAAAGCTGTATGGTGCGATTCCCCCCGATACTGACAGGTCGATATCCGCATTGGGCTGATTGGCCATCACACAGGTAAAATCAAGCGTTGTCATGATTTCCGGGGCCACTTCAATTGTAATTGTATCTGTCGCCATACACCCGGTTGCAGGATCCATTACTGTCACAATGTAGTCCCCTGGTTCTGAGGCAAATCCGGGATTCTGCATATCAGAAGTAAAACCGCCGGGGCCTGACCAGGAATAGGTGTATCCCGGATCCATCAGGCTGGTCACAACGGAAAGCGCCGTACTGTCACCTGAACAGATCAGGGTGTCGCCAGTGGCCATGACCTGCAATACGGGGATATTCACCGGCCCAACTGTCACTGAAGCTGCAAACCACCAGGTATTCAATGTCCTTTCATCCCCATACCCTGCCGGTGGTCCATCACAATCATTCGGGTTCGTTCCAGTCTGGAAATTGTTCCAGGTGCGACAACCACCTGCACCGCATGTGCATCCGCTGAGTTGGACGAGCGGTTGGCCTGTCCCGGGATCGCTTTCATCAATTGTGGGCGTGGATACAAAATCCGTAATATTACTATCATCCCAATAGAGCAGATTGGACATGCCGGAACAGGTTGGCCTGATGGTTTGCACACAAAACCCGTTCTGGAGGAATTCGACATCATAGGCAGCATAGTGCTGAATTCCTTGTGAATAGCGGATCACAGCTTCAACCTGTTCGTTAAAATCCAATGGGCTGCCGTCCCCTTTCAGGCCATCCCACGGGATACAGGCTGTATCCGCAGCGAAAAACACCTCAGCGAGCAGGACATCCGTCGTATTCGGATCGAATATGCCATTATCGCCAAAGAAATCGAGCAATACCTCGACCTGCCCTTCCTGGGTGATCCCGACGGAAATACAAATATCATCACCCTCACAGGAAGCCCCGAAATATTCCGCGGTACCGCAAATATCCGGTGAAGACGGATAAACCGATGGATCAGGATCATTGAGGAATACCTGATGATCGGCTGCGGTCGCCGTTGAATCACCTATGTTGACGGACTTTCGATCCTCGATCACATTACCGGTATTCCCGGGTCCAAATTCGCCAAAGGCCACGGTAAAGGAGAGTCCCTGGAATCCGGATCCACTGAAATCTACAAGTGAAACAAATCCATCGATCGTGTATGAATAGAACTGTCCGTTGAACGGCCGGTCCCACTCACATTCTGGAGCTGCGCCAGTTTCCTGGGGAGTCCTCAGGGCCCACCTGTTGGACCAGAGACGCCCGGGTTGTTCTGTGCCGCCGGCCACTACTGTAAAATCGTACCAGAGGATATTGATAATATTGTTCTGCGGGGCATTCTGGGATTCACTGAACTCAATATAGTAATCACCATTCTTGCCGACCGTCGAGGGATCAAACACCGCATAGTTCACACCTGCGGTCTGGTATCCGTTTACCGGGTCGATGACATCAGGTCCGGCAGTGGCAAGCGCCCAGGTTTCTGCATTGTCATTTGAGGTCGTGACCTGGAAAGGCCCGTGCACGACCACGCCGTCCGGATCCTTGATGCGGAACCAGAAAGTGCCTGGTGGTGTCAGGTTGCCATTGTTGTCTGCCTCTGCCGAAAGACCTATATACACGGTCTCTGTACTGAAATCCTCAATATGAATATTCAGTCGAGATAACGGATCTCCGTCATAGGCTGCGAAATTCGCAAATCCTGAGGCATTTGTGTGCAGGAGCACAATATCGTTTGCTGTTGGAGACAGCTGCCTGGAGCCTTCCGAATAAACAGATTGTGCAAAAGCAAAGAAAGCACAAGCAAATGGAATTATAAATTTGTTAAATTGTCCCATAACGCTATACGTATTACATTAAGTATGAGGGGGTCGAACGGGACAAAGATATATCTTAAAAATTAATATAAATAATTTTTACATATCAAAATAATTATCATATCGCAATTTATTGAATATCAAATAATTCAATAACTCCAATAAAACTGTTTGTTGAGTAGTGGTTCAGGCAGGATTCAAGCCGGAAAATCCACCGAAAATGAAGTACCAATAACCCACATATAGTCGATTCTTGATATTCACTTTACATTGGACTTCAGCCAGATAGAGAAGTCATTAAAAAAAAGTATGATATATAATGATACTTTGCAAAAACGGGTAAACAAGGCGGTTTCCTATCTTAACAGGGTCACATCTCCTTTATAGGTCTCTTTCAGGCCATTATGCAATTCCACTTCAAAGACATACACGTAAACTGAAGAGTTGACGATTTCTCCGTTAAATCTGCCATCCCAGCCCATATCCGTATCTCCTGGATGAAGATTGCTCCTGGAAAAAACCTTGTCCCCCCACCTGTTGAAGATTTCCAATTTATTGATCACCTTCACATTGTCATCGCCAAACAGGGTGAAGTAATCGTTCTTTCCATCACCGTTTGGCGTAAACACATTCGGGATATAGACTTCATAGCTCTCTTCGATCTGGAGATTGAGCGCGTCCGAAGCAGAACACCCGAATTCAGTGTATACCGTGACACTAACCGCCTGATTTCCCAGGCCGGTAAGTACCGGGTTCAGGCAATTTGAACAGGAAAGGAATTCCTGGGGCGACCACACAATGGAATCGATATACCCGTTTGAGAGTAACAATTCCGGCGCAAGCTGGTATGTGTCTCCATAATCCAGGATCAGGTCTGGCCCAACATCAATACTCAACTCGATCCCGTCTTCAATCGGAATCTCAGATTCCCAGGTACAACCATTCTGATCCGTGATCTGTACATGATAATTTCCCGGTGCCAGGTCCGTGTACACACCGGCAGGAGAAGCAGGCTGACCGTTTAACTGGTAAGTAAACGGGGCGGTTCCGCCAAAAACCTCCTCGATGATGATCATCCCGTCATTTGTACCTGAACAGGTCAGATCCTGGAACTCAACAAGAGCACTCTCAATAGGCCCGGAAATGGCCACATATACGGAATCATCTGCCTCACAACCGTTGAGGAGGTTCGTCACAGAGAGATGGTACATCCCCTCCTGGTCAACCTGGATACCATATTGGTTTGCCGCCCCTGCAGGAACTCCGGGACCTGACCAGGCATACAAATAGTCAGATGATTGTGGATTTATTGCAGATCCGAGATCGGCCAAAACCTGGAGACAAGTCAATTGCTGGTCCTGCCCCGCATCGATCACCGGAATTTCCCTGAACTCCTCAACGAACACAGAATCCTCTTCGAAGCAGAAACTCAGTGTGTCCTTTACGATCAGGTAGTACATTCCGCTTTTCATGACTTCAACGGCTGGTTCAAACCGACTTGACAGAAATGCATTCTCAGGACCTTGCCAGGTATACACGACATTTTCATTCCCTGGCGCCTGCATCGCTTCGACAATCACTGATTCATTTCTGCAATCCAGATGATCCACATCGCCGATCGCAGCTACAGGGAAATTCTTGTTATCTGCCACAATCGTTGAATCCATATCTGCACACATACTTTCCTTGTCCATCACATGCAGAAAGTACTTTCCCGGTTCATTCACCTCCAATTCCATTTGATGGCCAAGCAATTTCCCTTCCCAATTCATCCAGGTGTACTCGATGTGTGCACCCGTTGTCGAGGAATAGCAGTTCAGCATCGCTGAAGCCCGCTGGCAGGTCAGTATTTCATCCCCGTCTATTTCAGCTTCTACCTCCCTTGTGTGATCATATACAAGGACCGTATCCACAGGAGATGCACATTCACTTATGGTATCCAGGGCCATCACTGTATATACGCCCGGGGTATTGACGACCACATTGGTATCGTAGCCCATTCCACCCGGCATTCCAGGACCGATCCACTCTATCATGCAATGGGCACCACTTACCTCGACATTGAGTACGACTGAATCATGCGCACAATCCAGTGCCAAATCATCACACACGGAGATCACAGGAACATCCTCATGCTGCTCAACAAGGACTGAGTCCAGGGACTGGCAGCCGTGCCCGCTTACCGCGTACAGGTAGTGCCATCCGGGACTTGACGTCATGAGGGTGAGGGTTGATCCTTGTGCCGGATCGATACCCGGTCCTTCCCAGTGCACCTGGGCTCCCGCGGTCGTTATCCCTGTAAGCATGACTTCGGCAGACGTACAGGTGATCATCCCGTCAACGCTTGCTTCAACTTCCGGGAAGTCTGCGACCTGGAGTTCCAGGATCACAACACTGTCGCACCCGGCTGTATTCAGCAGGGAATCAGCGTATGCACCGGGCTGGTCCAGCATCATCCCATTGAAGTCATATGATCCGCCCGCACAAATCGTCGCCTGGATGACCTGCTCCTCCGGCTGGCAGCAGTTCTCAAAGGAAAGGTCAACCACAACTGTGGAGTCACAACCAGAGGAAGATACCAGTACGACTTGTCCTGTCGGGTTTGATTCAGAAAAAACGATAGTATCCACGACTACTTCATATCCGTCACCCATGCAGCCTGTATAGGAAATGGTATCTGTGAAGGCTTCAATAAAAGTCAGGGTAACCTCGACAATGGAGTCACACATGGCGCCTTGCATCACCTCTGTGCCTTGCGGATTGGCCGCATGATAGACAGTTCCGTTGATTGTCATGGAGTCCCCCTGGCAAAGTTCCTCGTTGACTACAGTAACAACAGGAGCCTGGTACAAAAGGGATACGACCACGATGGAATCGCACCCTGTATTTGAGGGAAAGAACACTTCGCCCACCGGGTTGGTCTCATCAAACACCTGGCCGCCAACATCTACCGAATAGCCATCGCCAATACATCCCAGGTATGAAATATGGTGTACAATTGTGTCGCCAAAGGAAAGGGAAACATGGATCACTGAGTCACAACCAAACTGGTTTGACATGATTTCTGTTCCCGAAGGATTTAAAGCATCATAGACCGTACCATTGACCTCGAGACTGTAATTGTCCCCGACACAGCCCTGGTAGTTGATTACCTCCTCTGAAGAAGCATGGAACACAAGATCAATGACCACGATAGAATCACAGCCAGACTGTGAAGACATCAATTCAGTTCCTGCAGGGTTCGCCTCGTCATACGCAGTACCATTGACAATGACACTGTATCCATCTCCAGTGCAGCCTTCATACCCCACATACGAAGTATCCTGCATTATAAAAGACAGCGTGACGATCACAACAGAATCACAGCCAGTCTGAGAAGACAGCAGCTCAGTTCCTTCAGGGTTTGTCTCGTCATATGCCGTCCCATTGACAACGACACTGTACCCGTCGCCAAAACAGCCCTCATATTCCACATATGAAGTATCCTGCATTGTAAAAAACAGATTGACGATGACGACGGAATCACAGCCAGCACCCGGAATCACTTCTGTTCCAGTCTGGTTGTTCTCATCATAAATGATCCCGTTCACCACAACAGATTGACCGGGACACATCAGGGAATCAATCTCGGTCACGATGTTGTCACCGAAAACAAGATCAACCACGACAATCGAGTCACACCCTTCCGGGCTGACGATCAATTCGGTACCTGTTGGATTGGTTTCATCATATACGGTGCCCCCAACAAAAACGGAATACCCATCACCACTGCAACCATGGTATGTTTCATACCCTTCAGGAACCGGCAGGAAACTTAATTGAACCTCGACAATAGAATCGCAGCCACCGCCTGCCACGAATGTCACCATGCCATTTGTATTTGATACGTCAAATACGATGCCGCCAATGGTAATCGCCCCCCCGGAGCAAATGGCAGTATCCAGCAACGTGTAGATCTCACTCGCGAAAGAGAGGTTGATTTCCACGATGGAGTCGCAGCCTGAAGGTGTGGTCAGGAATTCAGTCCCAGTTGTATTTGTTTCGTCATAAATCGTTCCGTTTACATTGATTGAATAGCCGTCTCCAACACAGCCGGCATAATTGATCTCAGTCGTATTGACCGGCTGGAAGACCAGGTTGATCGTGATTGTCGAATCACATCCTGCAGCATTCGGCATGACTTCCGTTCCGGAGGGGTTGCCTTCATTATACACCGTTCCATTGACCGTGATCGCGTATCCATCACCGGCACATCCCTCGTACAGGATCTCTTCCGAAGTGGGCTCGTTGAATACAAGGTCAATTGTAATCGTTGAATCACAACCTGCAGCATTCTGGATGACTTCTGTACCATCGGGGTTTGCCTCGCTGTATACAATGCCATTCACCGTGACAGTATATCCATCCCCTGAGCAACCGGTGTATTCCAGTGTTGATGATGAAGGCTGGGCAAAGGCCAGGTTGATGGTCACCACAGAATCACAACCGCTGTTTGCAACCAGCGTTTCCTGGCCGCTGGGGTTGCCTTCATTGTAAGTCGTCCCGTTCACGACAACTGAGTACCCGTCACCTGTGCATCCGGCATAACTTTCTTCACCTGCGGACTGGTCGGAGAAAACCAGATTGATGATGATGATGGAATCACATCCATTCCCACCCGTTAGGGTCTCCTGACCAGTCGGGTTGGTTTCATCATATGTGGTCCCATTGACCACTACGGAGTAGCCGTCTCCAAAACAGCCACTATAATTGATCTCCTCCGTTATGGGTGAAAGGAAGTTGAGTGCCACCGTGATCGTTGAATCGCAACCGTCGGCATTTGTTGTTACCTCGACACCTGAAGGATTGGACTCATCGTATGTGGTCCCATTCACCACGACACTGTAACCGTCACCCTGGCAGCCCGTATATGTGACATCACTGCTGGAAGGCGTGCCAAAAAACAGGTCTATCGTGATCGTCGAATCACAGCCGTTTGCATTGCTGATCACTTCGACACCTGAGGGGTTGGATTCATTGTATATCGTTCCATTTACAGTGACACTATAACCGTCACCGGTACAGGCGTCATTCGTAATCTCGGATGTGGTTGGCTGGTTGAATGTAAGTGTGACTGTCACAACGGAGTCACAGCCATTTGCATTTGTGAGGGTTTCTGTACCTGACGGGTTCGATTCATGATAGGTCGTTCCATTGACGACAACACTATAGCCATCACCCGTGCAGCCTGCATAGGTTTCTTCACCCGTCGATGCACTCTGGAAGGTCAGGTTCACTGTGACAATGGAATCGCAGCCTTCGGCTGTTGTGATGAGTTCCGTTCCGGAAGGATTGGATTCGTCGTAGACCGATCCGTTGACGACAACCGAATAGGCGTCACCACTGCACCCGGTATATAACTCCTCCCCGGTCGCCGGTGGATCGAAAGTCAGCGTAATGGTTACCGTGGAATCACAGCCGCCTGCAGATGTAAACACCTCTGTTCCGGAAGGGTTGGTTTCATCATAAACTGTCCCATTGAGCATGACGGTTCCCCCGGCACAGACCTGTTCGGTATACTGGCCTGTCAGTTCAGGAGGCTCATTTACTGTAAAGTTGGCTGTTGCTGTACAGCCATTGGCATCTGTAACCACAACTGTATAGCTTCCGGCAGGGACATTTTGCAAGTCTTCGGTACCCGCCCCATTACTCCAGCTGAACGTATAGGACCCTGTCCCTCCGGATACCGTCAGATCAACATTGCCGCTCGCTTCTCCAAAGCATTGGGCGTCAAAACCAGTAACACTTGCCTCAACGGCATGTGCTGGTTCATTCAGGATCACACTGGCTACCGTTGTACAACCATTAGCATCTGTAACCGTAACGGCGTACGTACCGGCAGGGAGGTCCTGAAGATTCTGCGGGTCATCATTGTCACCAGTGCCATCATGGTTCCAGTCAAAAGTGTATGGGGTCGTTCCTCCGCTTACAGTCAGATCTATCGTGCCTGTAGACTCGCCGGCACATTGCACAGCCTCGGCGGTCACACTTGAGTTGAGTTCGGTCGGCTCGTTTATGGTAAATGTGGCTTCAGCAGTACAGCCAAGGAAGTCTGTTACGATGACCGTATATGTACCGGGACCAATACCAGAAAGATCCTCGGGATCATCATGATCCCCTGTCCCATCATTACTCCAGTCAAAATCGTAGTTTCCTGAAAAAGGGTTTGGGGTGCCTCCTGTCACATCGATCTCGATCGTCCCATCTGCTTCACCAAAGCACTGGACATCAAAAGCGTTCCCTGTAATGTCCGGGGAATTTGGAAGGGTGACTGGGGCAGATGCTGTCGCAGTACACCCATTTGCATCGGTCACTGTCACGGTGTAAATCCCAGCACCCAGGCCGGACAAGTCTTCGTATTCACCACTTGGGCAGCCACATGAAAAGTCATCATTCTGGGGTGTCGCGTCCCAATCCCAATCAAACTGGTAGGGATATGGACCTGGAAATGGAGTTCCTCCCGTTACATGTATCAATACGTCCCCGTCCATGTTATTTGCACAGGACAGACCATCCCCGGAGATGTTGTCAATGACCGGAGGATTGGCACAATTCAGCACAGTGAGTTCACCGGCATTTTCGGGATGATCTGCTCCTGGTTTCAAGGCATAGATCCCTTCATGCCCCGAAGCCAATGGCAAACGAGATTCAAGTTTCCCGTCCGGATCATTCCAGACAGGCAAACTGCTTGCCTCAAACTCCAGCGGCGTTTCCGGATCAATAGATCCGGCAGCAGATAAAGCTGCAATCCAAACAATGCAGATTCCCCAATTTTGAAACCTGTACAAACGTAAAAGCACCTTATGTATACCCATAATACCCCCTAATGAGTTTATAAGGTTTTAGCCTTGGTTAATAAATCTATGTTTCATTCATAAGCCCAATTTTATTTTTGGTGTTTGCATTATAAGTCGGCTAAAACCGATCATGGGATTGTAATTGTCCGTTTTTCAAATTATGTTCATTCCTGTTCAGGCTCGGCATTTGCGCCCCTCTTCCCTGGAAAAGGCACGCAATTCATTGGCCTCCTTCAAGGTGGTTGATCCAATTGTCCAAATAGAAAACTCCTTTCGTACAAGTCATAGCTGTTTCGTCTATAGTCCTTCATGGAATATACCATGCCTGGGATCTGAAATTTATCTTTCATTTCAAATCCAGGTTGTTCTTCTGGTGCGATGCGATCATGCACGCAGACCCCTTATTGATGGATGAGATGCTGTGAAATCATATCCGGCATTATGTCGCCGGACAGGACCGCACATAAGATATACTGCTACAAACTTGGGGGGACGCCAACCTCTGGGGGGAGAGACAAATGCAATATTTTATCTCAGGTGATTAGCTGAATCGAAAATATAAAATAATCAGCAATCAGCAAAAATTTCTTACATCTAATCCCATATTTTTCAGATGCTACATAAATGATGCCACTATCCAGCCGAATCAGTTTTTATAAAATTTTTGTAATTGTCTTATAATCAACAATGTACATACAGCCATATCACACATAACTCCTGAAATAAATACATAGTTAGCTCATTCCAAATCAGATATAAAACAGACTGAATATTTTTTCAAACTGAAAAAAATCTGATTTTCAACTCAGTTTTAACGGATGGTGATCGGATCTCCATGAAATGAATCCCCTGGCGGACCTGAATCACCATCAGCAATAAACCGAAATCACCCCAATATCTTCCATGGCAGGAAATGTACTTCCAGAAATCGTTCAAATAGGTTTCAGAATCATCATTTATCACTTCTCCCTGGCCTGCCTTCCTTCAACGCCATTGAACTTTTCATATATTGGAGGCATGCAAAACGTGGTCTTATGAGCCATCCATCTTTTCCCATTCTGGTTTTTTGTTTTCTCCTTGTCGGTTGGGCGGGCATGTCCTGTGTTCAAAATGAAAACAAGGCGCCGGATATGGATGCTGTGCCACCACCAGCCAACCAGGTCAAAATCAAAAAGAAAAACGGGATGGTCCTGGTACCCGGCGGGGTATTGAACATGGGCGGGGATAATGCTCAGGCTGACCCGAATGAATACCCGAAACATAAAGTCACCATCAGTTCATTCTGGATGGATGAAACAGAAGTGACAAACCGGGCGTTTGCCAGGTTTGTCGAAGAAACAGGATATGTGACCATCGCAGAAAGGCCAATCGACTGGGAGGCTATGAAAAAGGAGCTCCCACCTGGCACGCCAAAACCACCGGATGACCAGTTGCAGCCAGGGGCACTGGTTTTCAAAATGACCGAATATCCCGTCCCGCTCAACAACCCCGGCCTGTGGTGGGAATGGACGATCGGGGCAAACTGGAAGCACCCTGAAGGTCCCGGAAGTTCCATCGAGGACAAAATGGACCATCCGGTTGTCCAGATTGCCTGGGAGGATGCGGTAGCCTATGCAAAATGGGCTGGTAAACGGCTTCCGACAGAAGCAGAATGGGAGTGGGCGGCAAGGGGCGGCCTGGAAAACATGATCTACCCCTGGGGCAATGACTATGTCCTTGAAGGAAAACCGAAAGCAAACTTCTGGCAGGGACTCTTCCCCTATGAAAACAAGAAAAAGGATGGTTTTGAAAGTACCGCACCGGTCAGATCCTTCCCGCCCAATGGGTATGGATTATATGATATGGCCGGCAATGTCTGGGAATGGTGCCATGACTGGTTTGACTTTTCTTACTATCAAAGCGAGGAAGCGGCAAGTCCGAACACAACAGGGCCGGGCAGGTCTTTCAACCCGCTCATGCCCTACCAGCAGGAAAGGGTGGTACGCGGTGGTTCATTTCTTTGCAGTGAAGATTATTGCTCCGGCTACCGGAATGCAAGGCGCATGGGTTCCACATCCGATACAGGGTTGAATCACCTTGGTTTCAGGTGTGCCCGGGATACCACACCATAGAAATGCAGTCTGACAGCATGAAATCATTGGCCTTTCCATATTCCCTTTTCTTTCTTTTCTGCATGCTTGTAAACCCGGGGCAGGTATCCGCACAATTTGAAAAGATAAATGCCCGGTCCGAAATCCATCAAAGCATCATATACAGCATTGCCCAGGACAGCTTTGGAAATATCTGGGCAGGTACTGAAGAAGGGATTATCCGGTATAATTCCAGGGAATCATTCCTGTACAACAAGTACCGGGGGATCAAAGGGAACATCCAAAACAGGACTTCCAAAATTCTGATTGACTCGAGGGCACGCATCTGGTCCGCAAATGCAGGCGGAATTTTCCTGTATGAGCCAATGAAGGATGAGTTTATCCCGATTCTGCCGGATGCCAGGCCAGCCCCTTCCCTGATCAAAGACATGGCAGAAGATAACCGCCAGAGGATCTGGGTCGGGGCATTCAATGGCCTTTGGACATATGATCCGAATGCAGCAGAATCCAATCAAAAGCTTGAACGTGTTTTTGGACAAGTGAATATTCATTGCCTCCGGCATATAAACGGTGTGCTCTACATTGGGAGCAATAACGGGTTGTACATTTTTATCCCGGAGAAAGAACAACTCACCCACATACCTCTGTCGGATTCCGAAATGCCGCTCCCCATCACTTCTATCACAACAACAGGAACCAGCATCTATTTGGGCTCAGCCTATGGCAGCCTGATCAGATTGTCCCAAACATCACATGAGGTAGAGCAGGTCATCAATCTTCCGCTTCCGAATCAGAAAAACACGCCGGTCAATGGCATCCTGGTCGACCCGGAAAACAACTTGTTTGTTGGTACAGATGGAGGCGGTTTACTTCATCTGAGCGAAGCCGGCAACCTGATCAGGCGGTATGCGAACGACCCGAATCTTCCGGGTTCCATTTCCAGTGATGGGATCTATGACCTCCTGATCGGAATGGAAAACATCCTCTGGTTGGCCACATATGGCGGTGGGATCAACTATCTCAACCTGGCACAAACCAACTTTTACCGGGTTGAACACCGGTTGAACGACAGGAACAGCCTGGCTCATAATTTCACCCGGGCGATCCTGGAAGACAGTGAAGGGCTTTTGTGGTTTGGCACGCGGGAAGGTATCAGCATCTGGAACCGTGAAACAGGACGATGGAAACAAATCCCGTCCCTGCAAAATCCGTCATCGGACGAGGATATCGTGATGGCACTTGCCGAGGATGGGCAGTACATCTGGGCAGGGACATACGGAAGGGGGGCTTTCAGGATTGATAAAAATAACCTGAATGCAATCCAATTTGGCCCGGATAGCCCAGGAGACCGCCGGATAGACATTGCAAAAGTCTATGCCATTCTTGTTGACGAGGTGAAGAATGTATGGATCGGAGGCATCAATGAAGAGCTCCACTGCATCCGGGAAAATGGCGAAATCAATACCTATCCGATCGAGCAGGTCCGGGATATCATCCAGCAACCGAACGGAAGCATCCTTGTGGCCGGACGGAATGGTGTTCAACGCATTGATGAAGACTCGGTCTTCAATATCGAAATCCTGCAATCCGGTCATGGTGACTTGCAATATACCACGGTCACGTCTCTGCTTGAAGACCAGGATGGCAACCTGCTCGTGGGCACAAACGGCTCGGGTTTAATCGTGTATGATCAAGCCGAAAACAAAACCAGGATCATTGACCCCACAAACGGGCTGCCTTCGGATATTGTCCAGGGCATCCTTGAAGATGAAATTGGGCAGATCTGGGTGAGTACGACTTCCGGCGTAGTGAAACTCACATCAGACAGGGATGACCCTGTCCTCAGGATATACGACCAGGGCGATGGGCTAATTAGCAATATTTTCAATTTTGGAAGTTATGCCAGGCTTTCGGACGGCACGCTTGCATTTGGAGGGCCTGGAGGAGTGATCATGTTTAACCCATTGAATATCAATACACAAACCTTTGCACCTGATATCTTCCTCGAAGACTTCCAGCTGCTGGAAACGGAAGATGATTCCCGGGATCCTGATTTGCCGCAAAACATCAATTTCCAGCAAGCGATCGGATTAAAGCATTTTCAGAATGCATTTCGGATCAGGTTCATCGGTATCCTGCACAGTTCTCCGGAGAAAGTATCATACAGCTGGAAAATGGAGGGGCTCAATGAACAGTGGAGCCAGCCGAATGAAGAAACTCAAATCAACTTCATCAACCTGAGTCCGGGCACATACACATTTTCTGTGAAGGCAGCAAACCGGGACGGGATCTGGGGGAAAGAAAAGAAACTGAAGATCACCATTGCCCCCCCATGGTGGGCGACCTCAGGCGCATATGCGATCTATGCGATCCTTGCCGTAGGCCTCCTGTCCGGTCTTGTGTATATCTCGAATGTATTGATCCGCAAGCGGAATGCGGATGAACAGATCGCATTTTTCAGTAATATTACCCATGAGCTGAAAACCCCTCTGTCCGTCCTGCTCTCAAGCCTTGAAAATGCCTCGCAGGAAAGGCCGGAAAATGGCTCATCGAATGAAAAGATCAGGACCACGATCAAACGGCTGAATACGCTTTTTGAACAACTTCTCAACTTTAACAAGATCACTTCCGACAAACACCATATGCCGGAGGTTTCAAAGGTACATTTGGAATCCTATGTAGAAAACATCCTGCACAGTTTCAAGCCATTGATGGAAGAAAAGCAAATTTCGGCACGGGTCATCAACAACTGGGAGAAGGATATCTTTTATTACGACAGGGAAGTCCTGGACAAGATCCTCTTCAACCTGGTCTCCAACGCCATCAAGTATTCCAATAAAGAAGGAGACATTCAAATATCCCTTGCTGAGGCAGGGAAAGACTCATTGCGGCTGGAAATTAAGGACAACGGGATCGGGATCCCGAAAGATCAGCAAAAATTCATCCTCAAGCGATATTACCGTGGGCGGAATGCCGTGAACAGCCAACTGCCCGGAACAGGTTTGGGTTTGATGATCGTGAAAAACCTGATTGAGCGAGACAAGGGGAGCATCTCATTTGAAAGCACTGAAAAAAAAGGCACGACTTTTACGGTCATCCTGAAAAACCAGCCAAAACTGTACAAGCATTCCGCCATCCTGAAAAGCGGGAACCTGCAACTCCCGGAATCGCGGGACACGGCGAAGCTTGCAGAATACAGCGATGCCAAAATCCTGATTGTCGAAGACAACGATGAACTGCGGCAGATCCTGGTCGAGGAATTGGGTACATATTTCCAGGTCTATGAGGCCCATAACGGCAAGGAAGGGCTGAAAAAGGTCGAAAGCCTTTATCCCGACCTGGTCATTACGGACCTGGTCATGCCCGAAATGGATGGCATTGAACTGTGCGAGCGGCTCCAGGCAGACATCAACCTGAACCATATCCTTGTATTCATGATGACAGTGCTGAGCAGTGCAGAATACAAGCTCAAAAGCATTGAATCAGGCGTCACCGCTTTCCTTGAAAAACCAATTGACATCAATTTTCTGCTCGCCAAGATCATCAGCACGTTTGACTGGCAGAAGAAACTGCATGAACGATACAAGCACAACACGGAGATTGAGGACGCTGAAAATTTCAGGAACAAACGGGACGCTGAATTCCTGAGCAGGCTCGAGGCCTATATCCTTGAAAAAATCAAGGAAGAAAACCTTTCTGTCCATGACCTGTGCAATTTCCTTGGCATGAGCCGGACGGCGCTGTACATGAAACTAAAAAACCTTGTGGACCTCTCACCCCAGAATTTCATCATCCATACAAGGTTGAAATATGCCAGGAAACTGTTGATCGAACAGAATATGACGATCAAGGAAGTGGCCTACCAATCCGGTTTCTCAAATCCGAAATATTTCAGCACTTCTTTTAAAAAGCTGTTCAGTGAATCCCCGAGTTCTTTTTTAAAGAGCCTTCACGCGGAATAGCTGCAGCTTCTGGAAGCCATCTAGCCTATGATTAACGGGGTTTGACAATTTTCAAACCTTTTGTGACAATAATTAGCCGGCAAATGCGCCTCTGATTCAAGTTCTTTACCTGAAGATCAAACCAATCAAAATGAACCAGAAGAACTTAATCTTGACCAGTGCATTATTGTTTCTTGCCGTTTTTGGTTTCGGGCAGGAAACAATCAGAGGAAAGGTAGTAGACAGCGAGACAAAAGAACCGTTGATTGGCGCCAATATCCTCTTTGTCGGAACAGAATCCGGGACGATCACAGATTACGAGGGCAACTTTACTGCCGACGTGCCAGAGGGCGCAAACGCCATTGAAGTTTCCTATATCGGGTATCAACCTTCCATTTTTGTCCTGGATGGACGTGACTTTATTGACATCGAACTCACCAGTGGTGAAGTCCTTGATGAGGTTGTGGTTATCGGGTATGGGACTGTGCAGAAACGGGATGTCACAGGTGCGATCAACTCGCTGAAGCCGGATGACCAGCAGGTGCTGCAGTATAACAGTTTCCAGGACTTTCTCCAGGGTCGAGCTGCAGGTGTGTACATTCAGTCCAACGGGTCTGAACCATTGGCGCCGAATACAGTGCGGATTCGGGGAAGCAACAGTTTGCGCGGGGATAATGAGCCACTTTATGTGGTGGACGGGATCATTATGAATTCCTCTACCGAGGATGTGGCGGACCCGCTGGTTGGCGGGAATTCCTACCTGTCACCGCAAAACGGTCTGACCGGGATCAATCCCCAGGATATTGAAAGCATCGAGATTCTGAAGGATGCTTCGGCAACAGCGATTTACGGGTCAAGGGGCGCCAACGGGGTCATCCTGATCACCACAAAAAGGGGCCAGGAAGGGAAGGCGAAGTTCAATTACCGGACGACTTTTCGCTTTGGGCAGCCAACCAACCTGATCGATTTCCTGGATACGGAAGATTTTGTTGATTATCAAAATGAATACCGGGCCCTGCAAGGATTCAATCCGGACTTCTACACATATGGAGATGGATCAATCGCCCAGTTCGTAATGGATACCGCTTTTATGCTGGCCAATGCAGATTCGCTCCCGCGGTTGCGTCCTGTCAATTGGTATGACGACATTTTTGAAACCTCATTCAGCCAGACCCACAGGCTCTCTGCAGTGGGGGGATCAGATAACTCTGATTATTATATAGCAGCCGGGTATTCGGATGCGCAGAGTTTCATCCCGGGCTCAAGGGCTCGGCAGGGCGATTTCCTCCTCAAGCTGACACAAAACCTGTCGGACCGATTTACCCTTCGTCCGCGCCTGTCTGCATCCTATACGCTGAACAATGCAAGTAAAGGGACAGACAACCTGGGAAGTACGAATACAAGCCTGATCAGGCAGATCAACCTGAGCGCGCCATTACTTGGTTTTGAGGAAAACAACCTTGAAGGTGAAACCGAGGATGCACTGGACGGCCCCCGGGCCTGGCAACTGGACTATGACGATGATTCCAGGGAAATCAGGGCGCTCGCCTCATTTACGCTGGATTACAAGATTTCGGATGTGTTCACCTACAGGCTCCTTACAGGAATTGATTACCGGAATAAAAAGCGGCAGATCTGGTACGGGAAAGGCATTTTCAGGGGCAGGCTTTCAAACGGCGAAGCGGGCATCAGTGAACTTAACCGGTACAGGTATAACATCGATAATACCCTGAGATTTCGGAAACGGTTTAACAGAAACCATCGCATCAACGGTACCGTCGGGGTCATATTTGACGGCACAAACACCGAACAATCCAGTTTCAGTGCTTCCGATTTTGCCAACGAAGACCTGAGATATAACGGGATCAGCTTCGGGCAGGTATTCCAGCAACTTTCATATGAAAGAGCAGATTTCAACATCCTCTCCTTCCTTGGCCGCATCAACTATACATTGATGGACAGGTACCTGTTCACAGCTTCTTTCCGGAGTGATGGATCAAGCAAATTTGCAGAGGGCAACAAATATTCATTTTTCCCCTCAGCCGCTTTTGCATGGCAGATCATGAAGGAGCCATTCATGAAAAACAGCAACACATTCAGTGAATTGAAACTCAGGGTCGGATACGGTTCCACGGGAAGCCAGGCGATCCAGCCGTTTCAGACATTCGACCGGTTTGGGGCCACCGCAAACCTTCTATCTGACGGACAAGGAAACGGTGTCACAGCCATTGTCCCCCAAAACCTTGGAAACAAGGACCTGATCTGGGAAACAACGGACCAGTTCAATGCGGGAATCGATTTTGGATTTGATAATGACCGGTTCAGTGGTAGCATTGATGTGTATCACAAGCAAACCAGGGATCTGCTCCAGCAACTGAATATCGGTCCTTCGTCCGGATTCTCGACCATCATCACGAACCAGGGCGATCTTGTCAACCGGGGCATCGAATTCGGGCTGACTGCACACATCCTCGAGGGACCATTCAAATGGACAGTTTCGGGCAATATTTCCATGAATAGGAATGAAATCAAGAACCTTGGACTGCCGCCCTCGCAGTTCGGCACGAATACATTTTCCGCTTTCCTCGGAAGGAACGTTGCCGGGGGAACGGTATTCAAAGTACCTGCCAACATTTTCATCGAGGGACAACCAGCGGCCCTGTTCTGGGGCTACCAGACAAACGGGATCATCACCACGCAGGAACAGCTCGATGCCGCTCCCGCAGTTCAGGGGGCAGCCTCCCAGCTTGGCGATATCCTGTATATCGACCAGAATGACGACGGCAACATCACGGACCTCGACCTGACCATCATCGGGGATCCGAACCCGGATTTCTTTTTCGGGATCAACTCGACATTCAGCTACAAGGGTTTCACACTGGACCTGTTCCTCAATGGCGTCCAGGGCATCGACATCGCCAACGGCAACCTGGGAAGAGAGGCATTTGCACTTGGAAACTCCAATAATATCAGGTCCGAGGCATACTTTGGCGCATACCGGGAAGGGGCGACAAATGCCACATACCCGAGGCTGGGCTACCCCATTATCGGGGATTTCACAGACAGGTTTGTGGAGGACGGCAGCTTCGTTCGGCTGACATATATCACCCTGTCCTACACACTGCCGCAAAATGCGATCCGGGGAATTAGCGGCGCAAGTATTTTTGTAACCGGGCACAACCTTCTGCTCTTTACAGATTATTCCGGGTTTGATCCTGAGGTCAACAGTTTTGCATACGACCCGTCAAGGATCGGGGTTGACTGGAATTCATTTCCAAACCAGAAAGCAGTTTCTTTCGGATTAAATGTGAACTTCTAAAATGCATGGAAAACAGGATTCCTGAATTCACTTCAAAAAAGATCAACATGAAAAATATATTGAAAAAGACAACGATTCTCGGGTTTCTCATCCTTTCGCTGAATGCCTGCCAGGATGCACTTGTCGAGGACCCCGTCACATTCTATAGCGAACTCTCTGTATTTGCCACTGAAGCAGGCGTGGAAACAGCCGTCAATGGCGTCTATTCACAGTTTTCATCTCCACAGTATTATGGTACCGCCTGGCACAACCTGACGATGGTATTGTCCGGCAAGTTCTACTCTTCACAGCGGGCAAATGTGGATGCCGTCGGGCTGAATCTCAATCCGAGCAACCGCTGGATCACGGACCTGTGGCCCCAGATGTACGAAACGATCAATGCCGCCAACATTGCGATATTCAACCTGGAGAACAACGAGAATGATCTAAGCAACCGGGAGAAAGCGCTGGGCGAATGTTACTTTTTGCGTGGTGTGACTTACCTGGACCTGGTCCGTTTGTTTGGAGGCGTACCCTTGCGTGCGGAGCCGACTGAAATTGAGACCATCCACCTGCCAAGGGCACCCAGGCAGGATGTCATCGACCAGGTGATCTCGGACCTTGAAAAAGCCAAGGAACTGCTTCCCTCCCCTGCAGCTGCCGAACTTGGCCGGCCAGGAAACCTGGCTGCCAATGTGTACCTGGCAAAGCTTTATATGACACTGGCCGGAGAAGACAATGGAGATCCATCTTATTGGCAACGTGCCTACAATGAACTGATCGAGGTCTACAATAGCGGTGCCTATCAGCTCACGCCCACCTATGCTGAGTTATTTATCCCCGGCAATGAAAATACAGTAGAGTCGATCTTTGAACTGCAGTACGGCCATACGGGAGGGATCCGGAATTCCGACATGATCCGTTCATTTACCCCAAGCAACAGTATTTATGCCCCGTCAACAGTGCCGACTTTCGGGCGGATCCGGCCCAACAAGGAGACTTTTGACCAGCATGTGAATCAGTATCCCGGCGATCCGAGGATCGATGCTACTTTCATCTATGATCAGTACGAGCGAAACAATGGCTCATTCCAAACGATTTATCCGACGAGGACTGGCGGAAACCAGGGTTTTGCTGTCATCGCGAAATGGTTTGATCCGACATACAATGGCACAACGACCTCACGCAACCTGATCCAGCTGCGCTACGCAGATGTCCTGCTGATGCTGGCCGAGGTTGAGAATGAGCTGAATGGGCCGGGCAATGCCTATGAGTATGTCAACCAGGTCCTTGCCAGGGCCAGGGATACCGATGGGGACGGCACCAGCGACACAGAACAACCGGCAGACTGGACAGGGATGGACCAGGAACAATTCAGGACCAGGATCATGCAGGAACGGTTTTATGAACTCCTGTCCGAGGGTCAGGAGTGGTTTGATACTCGGAGGAGGGGCTATGCTTTTTTCATCGAAGAAGTTGTTGAAAAGCACAATGCGCAGCCAAACCTGGACCTGGGCAGGGAATTCCTCTATCCGGTAAGTGTCAAAAACATGTTGCTCCCGATCCCGCTGAACGAGATATC
>JARQTN010000050.1:42195-43601 GCA_029976695.1 Lewinellaceae bacterium | reverse complement strand
GAGGAAAAGGTTGCCCAGATGTGCCAGTATGTGGGCCTCGAGCATATGAAAAAGGCAGAAAAGGACCTGACGGAGGAGGAAATGAAGAAAAGTGATGCCCAGGGCTTTTACATCGGTTTGTTTAGCAAGGATGTCGCAAAGATGGCGTCCGAAGGCAAGATCGGATCATTTCTCCATGTCGTGACGGCCGAAGAGGCCAACTATCTCCAGGAGCTGGCATTGCAATCCAGGTTGAAGATCCCCCTGCTCATCGGCATCGATGCGATCCACGGAAACGGCCTGTACCATGGCGCAACAGTTTACCCCTCTCCGATTTCCCTTGCGGCCACATGGGATGACCAACTGTCATTTGAGATCGGGCGGCAAACTGCTGTTGAGATGCGTGCAACCGGATCACACTGGGCATTCACTCCGAATCTGGATGTACTCCGTGATCCGCGCTGGGGACGGACAGGCGAAACATTCGGCGAAGACCCGTACCTGGTCGGAAATATGGGAGTAGCCCACATCCGGGGGATGCAGGCCACTGATTTTACAGGACCTGATAAAGTAATCGCCTGTGCCAAGCATCTCGTTGCCGGAAGTGAATCCATCAATGGATTGAATTCCGCACCGACAGACATCTCCGAAAGGACGCTGATGGAGATGTTCCTCCCGCCTTACAAAAGGGCGATCCAGGAATCAAATGTCTTTTCCATCATGATGGCGCACAACGAACTGAACGGGATCCCCTGCCATATGGACAAATACCTGATGACAGATCTTTTGAGAAAGCAATGGGGTTTTGAGGGCTTTTATGTCAGCGACTGGAACGATGTGTCCCGGATCGCCACATTGCACCATGTTGCGGAAGATTTCAATGAAGCAGCTTTCCTCGCCGTTGATGCGGGCCTGGACATGCACATGCACGGGCCGGATTTTTTCGATTATATCGTTGGCCATGTGAAAGCCGGAAGGCTGGATGCCGCGCGGGTTGATGAGGCGTGCACAAAGATCCTGGAGGCGAAATTCAGGCTTGGGCTGTTTGAAAACCCCTTTGTCCAAATCGATCAAATCGGATCACATGTTTTTACGGATGAGCACCAGGCAACGGCCCTGCAGGCTGCGCGCGAGACCATGACCCTCCTGAAAAATGACGGCATCCTCCCACTAGGTGCGGGTAATGGCAAAAAGATCCTGGTGACCGGCCCCAACGCAAACAACATGACGACACTTGGCGACTGGGTCTCCCCTCAACCGGAGGAACAGCTGATCACCGTCTGGGAAGGCCTTGAAACCCTCGGCAAGCAAAAGGGCTATGCCATGGAGTATTTCAATTCCGGCGAACGGTCGAAGCTGATGAATGACAGCGATATCGCGATCGCTGTCGAAAAAGCATCTGGCGTTGACCTTGTGGTTTTGGTCCT
>JARQTN010000050.1:19128-42095 GCA_029976695.1 Lewinellaceae bacterium | reverse complement strand
ATGTCACGAATACCGGGAACATGGCCGGTGAAGAAATCGTACAGCTCTACATCCGGGACAAGGTCAGTTCGGTGACCCGGCCTGTGAAGGAACTGAAAGGATACCAGCGCCTTTCGCTTGAACCGGGAGAAACAAAAACAGCAATGATCCGGCTCACTGCAGAATCGCTCGCGTTTTATGATATCGGGATGAACTATGTCGTAGAGCCGGGAGATTTTGAAATTATGACTGGTTCTTCATCGCGGGACCTGGACCTGAAAAAAGTGACCTTCACCATCAATCATAAAATCAATCTCAACTAAGATCCTATGAAATTTATCGGAGTGCGTCTTTTTGCGATCCTGATCATGATCATGATGGGCAATTTGGCCTGCCTTGATTCAAAGCGGAATCAAAAAGAAGATGCAAAAACAGCCGGAAATGAACGCCCGAATATCATCTATATCATGGCGGACGACCTGACAACCCAGGCGATCAGCATTTACGGGGGGATCTACAAGGATATCGCCCCGACGCCGCATATCGACAGGGTGGCCAGGGAAGGGATGTTGTTTGAAAACGTCATGTGCACGAACGCGATTTGCGGGCCGAGCAGGGCTGCCATCCTCACCGGCAATTACAGCCATCTCAACGGCTACTATAAAAATGAAAGCGGCGGCCAGTTCGATACCAGTAACTGGACATTCCCACAGGCATTCCAAGAAGGCGGATATGTGACGGCCCTTTTTGGCAAATGGCACCTCGGTTCAGAGCCGGTCGGGTTTGATGAATTCCGCTTCCATGCCAACGCGGGGCAGCAAGGCCTTTATTGGGACCCGGTGTACAACCACAACGGAGAAAAGGAAAAGGTGAAAGGTTATGCCACCAACCTGACCACGGATTTCGCCCTTGACTGGCTAAAAAACAAGGAACATACCGGCAAACCTTTTATGATGCTGCTCCAGTATAAGGCTCCACACCGCCCCTGGGAACCGGATCAGAAATATGAGGATCTATGGGATGATATTGAAATGCCGTATCCCAGCACGTTTAATGATGATTACAAAGGCCGCGAACTGACAGCCGGCGACACGGAGATGACCATGGAGTTTCTGAGCAGGCGGGACATGAAACTGCCCAGGCCGGAAGGGCTGGAAGGGCGAGATAGATTGCAGTGGGATTTCTACGGCGCCAAGCGGGGCGAAGTGGTCCAGCCAGAAGGCATGTCCGATGAAGAAGGCAGGAAATGGCGGTACCAGCGATATATCAAAGATTACCTGGCATGCGTCAAGTCGGTAGATGACAATATCGGGCGGGTCCTCGATTATTTAGACGAGGCTGGCCTGTCTGAAAATACCATGATCGTGCTTACCTCGGACCAGGGGTTTTACCTCGGAGACCACGGGTTCTTTGACAAGCGGTTTATTTATGAAGAATCGCTCCGGATGCCTTTCATGGTCAAATACCCGAAAATGGTCGAAGCGGGAAGTGTCAATACCGATATCATTTCCAATATCGATTTTGCCCCCACTTTGCTCGATGTGGCAGGTATCGAGGCTGACGCCAAAATGCAGGGCAAAAGCTTCAGGAAGATCCTGGAGGGAGAAACACCACAGGACTGGGAGCAGGCCATGTACTACCACTATTACGAATTTCCATTCTGGCACCATGTACAGCCACACTACGGGATCCGGACAGACAGGTATACGCTGGCCCATTTTTATTATAATATCGATCAATGGGAACTTTATGACCTGGAGAAGGATCCTGAACAGGTGCACAACGTGATCGATGACCCGGCATACCAGGATGTCGTCAGTGACCTGAAACGCAGGTTGAAAAATCTCCAGAAAAAGTACGCAAATGATAAATCGCTTGATGAATTCCGGAAGATCACAGACACCGACTTTGGATCCATCGTAAAGAACCCTGAAGACGGGGAAAATGTCCAGGATATCATCGAGGGTAACAAAAAGCAAAAGAGGCCCTGATCCGGACAATCCGCCAGATAAACAATTTTATTTATTTTGACAATCAAATGACAAATACCGCTAACCAAATTCAAACTGATTTATGACGATGAGAAAATTTCTTTTACCAGGGCTTTTCCTGGGTTTGCTGCTATCAGCCATCCAGTATGGAAGTGCCCAGGAAAAGCCGAAGAACATTCTTTTTATTGCAGTAGATGATCTCAAACCACTCCTGCAGAACTACGGGGAAACCCAAATGCATACGCCTAATTTTGACAGGCTCGCAGAAATGGGGGCCACATTTACCAATGCACATGTCCAGCAGGCTGTATGCGGGCCTTCACGGGCGAGCATCATGACCGGCACCTATCCGGACCGGACAAAGGTCTGGGACCTGCATACTAATTTCCGGGAATCAGCGCCTGACCTCATTTCCATGCCTGAATACCTGATCTCACAGGGCTATGAAACCTATGGGATCGGCAAGATTTATCATAAAGGATCGACCTCGCCGGGCCATGATGCAAAAAGCTGGTCAATCCCCTACCGGGAACTCAATAACTTCGATCCCGAATATGGTGAGCCTGCATTCAATTACTACCAGGACCCGGAGACAAAGGCCGAATTTGAAGGGATTTTCAAGGAGGCTGAAAAAAAAGGCATCAAAAAAGGAAAACTGCGCGGTTATGCATTCGACCGGCTGAAACCAAGCACCGAATGCGTGGATGTCTCGGATGAAGCATACCAGGACGGGATATATACCGTGGAAGCCATCGGCCAGATGAAGGCGATGCACGCCTCCGGCAAGCCATTTTTCCTTGCTGTCGGCTACCAGAAACCACACCTTCCCTTTATTGCCCCGAAAAAATATTGGGACCTGTATGATCGCGACCAGATCCAGCTTGCTCCATTCAGGGATTTGGCAGATGGGACTCCAAGGCTGGCCTATCACAGTTTTGGCGAACTCAGGTCATATTCAGATATTGATGACGACCTCAGGGTAGGTCAGCAACTGCCTGTCGAAAAGCAACGGGAACTGATCCATGGGTACATGGCGTCCGTCTCCTACATCGATGCGCAAATAGGCAAACTGCTGGACGCCCTTGAAAGTGAGGGCCTGACCGAAAGCACGGTCATCGTATTGTGGGGTGATCACGGTTACCACCTCGGGGACCATACACTCTGGAACAAGCACTCAAACTTTGAGCAGGCGACAAGGATCCCGTTCATGTTTGCCGGGCCCGGCATCGAAAAAGGCATGTCCACGAACCACCCCGTCGAACTGGTTGATGCATTCCCGACACTGTTTGACCTCTGCGGCATCGAAACGCCGGCCCAGGTGGAAGGAAGATCCCTTGTCCCGCTGATGGACGGCGATGATAATACGACCTTCATCAGGCCATTCGCCCTGAGCCAGTTCCACCGCAGGAACGGTGAGGTCATGGGTTATACCATCCGCACCGACCGCTACCGCTACACGGAATGGCACGAAAATACCTACCGCACCTTCAAATCTTACAGCGCCGAAAATATCGTCGGAATCGAATTGTACGATTATACAAACGATCCGAATGAAACCAGGAACCTGGACGGGGACCCGGCATACGTTTCAGTCCGGAAAGAGATGAAGGAACTATTGTATCACAGACTCACGGAATAACCCGCTGGAGGGAATTGACTTTTTCCTTGAATTGAATGCTTCAACAAAATGAATCAGCTGAAACTACTTTTTATTCTATTTGCACTCTCTGCCAAGGGGCTTCTCTTTGCGCAGGCAAAAGAGATGCCGAATATCCTGTTCATCTTCACAGATGACCTGGGATACCATGACCTGAGCTGCACCGGATCAGAGATCTACCAGACTCCGTATATCGATCGGTTGGCAAAAAGATCGATCCACTTTGAGCGGGCATACAGCAGCTATCCAAGGTGCACGCCTTCTCGCTACGGGCTGATGACTGGCACCTATCCGGTCAACGAGGACCATGGCCATCTTGCGGGCATCCCGGACGAAAGGAATTTTGCGAAACTCTTCGCAGGCGCCGGATACCAGACTTCCTATGTGGGCAAATGGCACCTTGGAGACGGGGTAAATGCACCGAAAAGCTTCGGCTTTGACCATTCATTTGCAGCCGGTGCCACAGGTGGGGTAGGCAGCCATTTTTACCCGTTCAATACGGAAAAACGCAAAAAAGAGGGCAACAAGGACAAGCTCATTGAGGATGCCGAAGAATTTGGCAAACCAGGAGATTACCTGGCGGACCTGCTGACAAACCAGACGATGGACTTCATCCGCAAAACTGACAGGGACAAGCCCTTCCTCGCGTTCCTTGCCTTTTATGCCGTGCATACGCCACTGGAGGCAAAACCTGAGGACCGTGCCCGGAACATGGCTGAGATCAAAAACCATGACTATGGCGATATCCCGGAATATATCCCGGAAGGAACTGGACGCAGGAAAATGCGGCAGGATGATCCGGACTACGCAGGGATGGTGGAAAATGTCGACTGGAATGTCGGCCGTCTGATCGGTTTGCTTGACGAACTCGACCTTGATGAACGTACGATCATTGTATTCTCATCAGATCATGGCGGACTCTCCAATGATGGTGAACGCATCCGCCACCTTGCGACGACCAACATCCCCCTCAGGGCCGGCAAAGGACACCTTTACGAAGGCGGCATCCGCGTCCCATTGCTCATTCACTTGCCCTGGAGAAATTCCCCCGGCGTGGACAGCCAGAACATCATTCTCGGCATGGACCTCTTCCCCACCCTGCTGGAAATGACCACTGGCAGGCAGGTGCAAGGTATCGATGCCCGAAGTTATGTGCCCGTCCTGGAGGGGAAGGATCATTGGGAAAACAGGACTGTCTTCTGGCACGAAGAAAAGGCCAGGCCGCACAGCACAGGAGATTCAAAATGCTCGGTGATCCGGAAAGGGCCGTATAAGCTCATGCACTTTTATGCACAGGACAGGATTGAACTGTATAATACCGAAAAGGATGTCAGTGAAACCGAGAATCTTGCCCTGAAGGAACCGGAAAGGGCAAATGCAATGCTCAGGGAACTTAATAACTGGAAAAAAGCCTACCTGGTACCGGAAAAAATGGACATGAAGAAAAATGCCCGCCGAAAAGCAAAGGCAGAGAATCATTAAACTGAACAGAACGATCCTGACTGAATGAACCGCATGCTCCTCACAACTCTCCTGGCCTTCTTATCATGGAATTTGGCCACCGGGCAATCAAAACCGAATATCCTGGTCCTCCTGGTCGATGACCTGGGCTATCATGATCTCGGATGCACCGGATCGGAAATCTACCAGACACCGAATATTGACAAACTTTCAAGTGCGTCCGTTACCTTCACGAATGCATACGCCAACTATCCGCGGTGTGTCCCGTCACGCTATGCGATGGTGACAGGGACATACCCGATCTCGGGTGGCGAAGTGCCGGATGACGGCTTTTCCATCCAAAAGGTCAGGGAAGAAAGCAACCCAGTCAGAAACCTGGGCGATGCGGGATACAAAACAGCTTTCTTTGGCAAATGGCATTTAGGGGATGGGGAGAGCAGTCCGGTCAGTTTTGGATATGACATATCGTTTGCAGCAGGCAAGGCAGGCTCCCCGATGAGCTATTTCTTTCCTTTTAATGAGCCAAAAAATGCCAACCGCAATGTGCGCAAAGCACCTATTGAAGACGTGGATGAAATCGCCAAAGAAGGTGATTACCTCACAGATGTGATGACGAATGAATGCATGCGTTACATTTCTGAAACCGCAGGGAAACAACCATTCCTGGCCATGCTTTCATTCTATGCTGTGCACCAACCTTTGGAGGCAAAAAAGGACCTGACTGAAGAAAACCGTAAAGAAATCGATGCTTTTGATTTCGGGGACAGGCCGGCATATAAACAGGAAGGAACGGGCCGCACAAAATTGCACCAGGATAACCCTGCATATGCCGCGATGGTGGAAAACCTCGACTGGAATATCGGGCGAATCCTCAAACTGCTTGCGGACCTGGGCATCGAAGATAATACGCTCGTCATTTTCACTTCTGACCATGGCGGCTTGTCAAATGACGGATACAACAAACGAAACCTGGCCACATCAAATTTTCCGCTGCGCGCAGGAAAAGGCTGGATGTATGAGGGTGGCACCAGGGTTCCGTTATTCATTCATTACCCGGGTATATGGCAACCACGCCAAGACACGAATTCGATCGTCATGCTCATGGATCTTTTTCCTACGCTTGTTGATTTTACCAGCGGCCAGGCCCTACAAGGGCTTGATGGGAGAAGCCTGGTGCCTGTCCTCAATTCAACAGAATCATGGAACGAACGCACGGTATTCTGGCATGCCTCTTCAGCCCGCCCGAGGAATACAGGGGAATCCAGGTCTTCTGCCATCCGTTCAGGGGACTGGAAACTGGTCCACTTTTACGATGAGGACCGGATTGAGTTGTACAACCTCAAGCAGGACCCGTACGAGGAAGCAAACATTGAACAGGATTATCCCCAGAAAGCGAAAAGCCTGCTGGAAAAGCTCAACGACTGGAAAGCAAAAAGCTGAATTTATGCAAATTTCTTACCTCAGAACACTTTTGATCATCATGGTATGGTGTTCCCTGTCACCCATGTCTGCGCAGGAAAAACCAAATATCCTCTGGATCGTATGTGAAGACATCAGCCCGACCCTTTCCATGTACGGTGACTCCACAGCAAGGACCCCCAATCTGGATGCCCTTGCCGCAGACGGGATGATCTATGACTATGCGTTTGCCCCGGTGGGTGTCTGTGCACCTACGCGTTCGGCCATTATCACCGGCATGTATCCGACAAGTATCGGCACGATGCATATGCGGACCGGCAGGGACGTTATGTCATGGGGCCAGCGGGTTTATGATGAAGAAGTGGATATCACGGACCTTGCCGGGGATACGATCCGGAAATATGCGGCAGTGATCCCGGAGGGTGTGAAATGCTTTCCCGAATACCTGCGGGCCGCCGGGTATTACTGTACAAACAACCAAAAAACGGATTACCAGTTTGCGGCACCGGTCACCGCATGGGATGAAAACGACAACCATGCGCACTGGCGGAACAGGCCGGAAGGGAAGCCATTCTTTTCCGTCTTCAATATCGGCACCACCCACGAGAGCCGGCTCTGGCGCAACAGGGACCTGCCACTCACCGTATCCCCGGCAAGTGTCCCCGTCCCGCCCTACCTGCCGGATAACGAAACCACCCGGACCGATGTGGCGAGACATTACAGCAATGTAGAACTGATGGATGCCGAGGTGGGTGAAATCATCCGGCAACTCAGGGAAGATGGTTTGTATGACAAGACGATCATTTTCTTCTACAGTGACCATGGCGGCCCACTCCCAAGGCAAAAACGGGAAATATACGACAGCGGCCTCAGGGTCCCGCTGATCATTAAATCCCTGAAGAAAGGGCACCAGGGAAGGACAGAACGCATGATCTCATTTGTGGACTATGCCCCTACCCTGCTCAGCATTGCAGGCATCAAGCCGCCTGCATACATGGAGGGGAAAGCATTCATGGGCCGATATGAGGAGCCGGAACGAACTTTTGTATTTGGCAGCTCCGACAGGTTCGATGAGTATTCGGACCGGATCCGTGCGGTCAGGACACAGGACTACCTGTACATCCGGAATTTTCTCCCGAACCTGCCAAAATACAAGGATGTGGGATACCGCAAACAGATCCCGCTCATGCAGGAAATGCTGAGCCTGCATATCAACGGAAAACTCTCCCGATTGCAGGAATCCTGGTTTGGGACAAAAGTGACTGAAGAATTGTACCACTGTCCCACGGATCCGCATAACCTGAAAAACCTTGCAACTGACCCAGCATACCATGAAACACTGACAAGGATGCGGAATCTTCTCTGGCATCAGATGAATGTTTCCCCGGACTGGGGTCAATTGCCTGAAGCAACCATGATCGACATGATGTGGCCGGACGGTATGCAACCTGAAACAGATCGTCCATGGTTTAACTTTTCGGATGGAAAACTGGAGATCGGCACTTCCACACCTGCTGCATCCATCGGCTACATGATTTCTGATCAGGAGGACCTGAAACCTGAAAACAGCAGTGGCTGGCAACTCTACACAGGCCCTGTTGAAGTCCAGAAAGGGCAATTCATTTATGCAGTTGCAGAAAGAATCGGTTTCAGGCAAAGCCAGGTTGCCAGGTATCCCGGCAATTGACTGTACATCTGGAAAAATCAATTGATTCAGACAGTATTCAGACCCTTCCTGACAATTAATGAACCCTTTACATAGGTGAATTCCAAATCTTTGGTCTAGATCAAGATCTAAACAAAAATTCCTGACAGATGCAAACTGTAAAATATTTACTCCTGGCCTTCATTCTGATTTCCTTCCTTTCATGTGAAAAGGATGAGGAGGTTGACACTACAGCACAGGTTACGCTCAATTATGATGACCTGTTCGAGGTTGAGAATGCGACCATTCCACTCGGTTTCAATATCGGCATCGACAACCCCCGCCATGCCGGCGGTGCGATCGATGTCTCCGTTACCGGTGGAACGTACGGCGTCGATTTTGAAACAAGTGGTGGAAGTGACCAATTCAGTATCGAGGTTGATCCGGGCTCCCTCGTGGCCAGGTTTACCGTGCAGCCTGTTGATGATGATCTAATCGATGAAGAAAGTGTGGTCCTGACCATTTCACTGACAGGCACGACAGGTTCACTGATGCTGGGCGACCAGACTTCTTTTACACTTACCATCCTCAATGATGACAGGCCGACACCCCCAATGGTGGAGATCGATGCTGCACCGGCAACGATTTTAGAAGATACCGGAACGATCACCATTCCCCTGATCTTCACGAAACCGCTTGAAGAGGATGCAGTTGTTGAGGTTGTAGTAAATGCTGCCTCAACGGCGATGCCTGGTTCAGATTTTACGATCAATGGCGAAGGGAGTGACGTGGTGACACTGAGTTTCATCGCAGGCACACAGCAGGGTTCTTTTGACCTGGAGATCATCGATGATGAGGAGGAGGAGGAAGAGGAAGTGATTGAACTGGAACTGATGAACCCGACAAATGGCCTCGAACTTGGCGCAAACACCCGGGTCTCGTTCAATATCCTCGATAACGATGCGGGTGTTGAGCCATTCTTCTACCTCGAAACATTCGAAGGATTTGATCCCGAGGATACGACTTATCTCACGGATGTGATCGGATACCAGGTCATCAAGATCACCCAGACGGAAAACATTTCAAATACCCTTATCCTGATCAATAACCCGGGGGCGTTTGCAGATGAAAACGATGTCAATGGTACATCAGATCACGGGTTGAACCTGTTCTATAATTCGCAGCAAGATCCCGCAAATTACGGTCAATTGGACAATATGGCGATCACACCCTTTTTGGACGCTGAAGGGATGATGTCGATCGAGATCGATGTTTCGTATGCCTTCAAGAATCAAAACAATGGGGAAGTCACATTCTATGTATCAGATACCTATGACGGATCCGGGAATTTTGATGAAGGTGAATGGACCGTGATCGGCAATGAAAATGTGGCCAACATGGACGGTGAGGGCTTTGGGAACAACACCTACAAGCGAAAAACATTTGAGTATGAAGCAACAGGCGGTTTTTATATCGGCATGCGCGTGAACCAGACCATCGATGAGAGTTTCTACCGCACAAGATGGCGCTTTGACAATATCCGGGTATCCAATTAATCCACTTTTCTAATATCAGCAGGAAATGAAAAAACTGAAATTCCTTTTCCCCTTCCTGGCACTTTTCCTATTGGCAGGACAGCCTGCCTTTGCCCAAAATGCGAAAATGCAGGAGCGGGCTGAAGAACAGCTTGAGGCACTGAATGAAAAGATTGTGCAGGGCAATCCCGATGCAGCACTCACGCCTGAGCAACGGAAAAAGATCCTGGCACTTTACCTCGACAAGCAGGTAAAGATGAAGGAGATCAGGCAAAGCGACCTTGGTGATGATGAAAAGGCAGAAAAACGGAAAGAACTCAACAAAGAGACCGCACGGATCATCAACCAGGAGATTCTGACAAAAGAGCAGAGGCAAGCTAAGCGAGAGGCCAGGGAATAGAAAAGGACTGAAACTGATTCAACGGACAAGTCTTTTCCCAGGTCACACCGCAAAATGGTTCAGAATGACATTACTTCACTTTCAAAAACAAACCATATGAAAACAAACTTTACACTTGGATTACTTAAAGTAACGCTCATCCTTGTCCTGGCATTCGGGCTCAATCAGGGATCAGCACAAATTAGCTGGGATGGCGGTGGAGACGGAACATCCTGGGAAGATGCCACAAACTGGAACCCCGATATGGTGCCCCCGCAGGACTCGCTGATCGTAATCGATACAAGTGCCACGATTACAGGCACGGCAAACGGGGTGATGCACAACCGGATCAATATTCAGGAGGGAGCAACCGTGACACTGGATCTTGACCTGATGCTTGGAAATGGAGATAATGGAGAACATGGTATAATTGTCGGGGATAGTTGTACCCTCATCCTGGGTGGCGGCACAGAGACGCGCACTTTTACCTTCAATGTATCCTCAAACAAACAATGCCTGCCCGCATTCAACGGCGCGACGAATGCACGTGTGGTGATCTCTCAAAATGCGGTTGTCAACTTTTTGCAGGGGCAAGTCGGGATCAATATTGTAAACCCCACTTCTTCCTGCATTATTGAGGGAGAAGTAAACATCGAAAAGGATGTCCGCAATGCCATCAGGCAAAACGGGGTGATCCTGAATCAGGGCACGATCACAATGACTGAGCCAGGCAGATACGGGCTTGAAATGCAGGCCGGTACGTTTGAAAACTTTGGCTCACTTTACATCCTGAAAGCCGACAATGACTGCATCAACATGATCGGGGATGCCACGTTCATCAACAGGGGTACCGTGGATCTTGTCGCACAGGATTCTGCCGGCACTGCGAACAACGCGATCGCGATTGGCACGGACGCCGACCTGGCCACATTTATCAACTTTCCTGAAGGCATCGTGACGGCAAACAGCGGCTTCAAGGATGTTGGACGGGCAATATATGTAGATGCCATGGGGACTTTTGAGAATTTCGGCCAGGTGATCCTGACCGGGTCCCCGGATGCCGGCGCACGATTTTACAACCGCGGCACTACCCTGAACGGGATGGGCGGCGTATTTGACCTGACAGATGGCCGCATCAACGTCAACCAGGGTGCACTCACCAACACGGGCCTGCTCAAGTCCACGAGAGCGGGGGCTGGTGTTTTCACATCTGCAGGGACAATGGTTACAAACAACGGATTTTATGACTACAATGAAGGTGAAGGTTTTGCCATCGGGGAAGGAACGATCATGGATAACGGGATCAACCTCAATGACTCGGCCAGCGTAAATATCGATGCAATGGGAGAATGTACGATCGACCTTGCCGAGGCAGCCTATACATGGTTTGAGGATGGCAACCTGATCGATACAGCTGATGCTACAGGAAGCCTGACATTCCCGGCCAGTTCACTATCTGCAGACCCCGCCGTGTTGACAAACGGCACCTATCCTGAAGTGACGGTAACGGTATCCAATGTGTGCCCGGAAGCAACGGGGACGACATCGGTTTTCGGTCCGAAACCGGACGTGGCTCAACTGGAGATCAGCCCTACTTTAGCCAGAAACGGCGATATCCTGAATATCACCATACCGGGCACTTCTCCTGGAGAAGGGCTTCACCTCAGCATCTATACGATGACAGGCATTCCTGTCAAATCGATCCGTACAGGGAGTACGGTCCGGATCCAGGTCCCGGTCAATGACCTCGCTGAAGGCATGTACCTCATCAGCGGAAATGAAGGAACCCGGCTATTCAGGGGAAAATTTATTGTTGGGAAGTAGTGTGATTCCCTGAATTCTGTCCACAGGGAATATGAACCATACACCCGGATTGTCAGTGCATGGCGTCCGGGTGTCTTTTTACCAAAATATGCAAATATGAAAAATTGGCTTTTCCTGATCATGGCCGGTCTTGCACTGAACATGATCTCCGCGCAGGAAATCGATATCCCGAACGGGCAATTTGTCAAGGGTACGGACTCCTGGAAATCCTTCGGAAAAAGTGACCTTACACATACCCTGGATGGGGATAAAAAGGAAGGGACAGCCCTTCTAACTGTCCATTCAAACGGTAAAATCGGGAAAGCCGGCCTTTCTTCGTCAAAAATCAAATTGCCCTCAGACAGGAACAGCCCGATCTACATTCTTTCATACGAGGCGCACGGCACCCGGGATGGACAGCGGACAAGGATCCGGATCAGGTTCACGGCCAGCGATGGATCGGAACACGCATTAAAACCCGAAGAAATAGAACTGAATAAGGCATTCACGCAATACGAGATGCCAGTTGTCATCCCGGAGGATGCAGCATCCATGCAGCTGTTTGTTGAATGCGGCCTGAAAAAGGGGGAGTACTTCTTCGATGCATTCAACCTGCGCCAGATCAATTCGAGAAACGGCGAGATGGCCATGTTTGAGGAATGGGAGCCCCGGCAATTTTTGCCTGCAAATGAGATCAGGCAAACCACCCTCGGTGACGGTGTAGCAGATATTACACTGACTTGTTTTCCGGGTCAGGAAATTGCCCCGGTCCTTCCAACCCAGTTTGGTGTCAACTCAAATGTGCGGAGCGGGAACAGCCTCGTGAACAGGGCGCCTCTGTATGAGGGCTTCGGCGCTTTCAGGTTTCCGGCCGGATCCGGCTCCAACCAGTATTTCTGGGATTGTGAGATCCCTTCCTCCTTTGCGATTCCGGTGAGTACGCTGTGCGGCACCTCTTCCCAGTTCATGTCCCCGGCGAACTTCCTCAAGTTCAGGGAAAATGCAGAAGGAGAACCCACCGTGGTCGTCAACTACTTCTATGCGCGCTATGGCACCACCCCGGAGGGCACACGTGAGGCCCGCGTTCGGCAGGCCGCACAGTATGCAGCAAGCATGGTGCATTTTTTCAATATTGAAAACAACGGAAAATTCAAGTACTGGGAGGTCGGGAACGAATGCTACGGCCCCTGGGAGACTGGCTACGATGTGAACGGCAGCATCGTCACCGGAAAGGAATACGGGGAAGACTTTCGCATTTTCGTGGAAGAAATGAAAGCCGTGGACCCGACGATCAAGATCGGTGCCGTATTGTCGCACAACCGGTTTGAATGGAACAACCAGGTCCTCAAAGAAGTGGAGGATGATGCGGATTTCCTGATCGTCCACCATTATTTCACGATCTCGGACGGGCCAACTGCAGAAGCTGCGGTGCAGGAAATTGCACTGGACATGATGGAAATCAGGGCTGCAGTGGAATCACAAACCAGCAAACCAGCCGGGCATTTCCCCGTAGCCTTCACTGAGTTCAACATCCAGGGTGACCAGGCAACGACGATCATGAACGGGCTATTTACAGCGGATGCATTGGGGACCATGGTGGAGAGCCGGTTTTCCATGACCAACATCTGGGTGAATGAATGGAAGATCGACGGGAATCATTCCAAGGGCCTGTTGGCGAAAGAGGACCCGGACCAGCCAGATTTTTCTCCCAGGCCAACGTATACGCCTTATTACTTTTATGACAAGTACTTCGGAGACAGGATGATTGCCACTTCGCAATCAGGGCCTGAGCAAGTTAAAGCTTACGCTTCATTATTCACCAGCGGGGAAACCGGGATCGTACTGATCAATTACAGCGAATCCACAAAAACGATCCGGATCGGTTTTGACAATGCGGGCATCACTGCGGACAGCATCTACTGGCATACGGTCCATGCAGAAAACAAAAACCCGGGCAACAAAAAATTCTTCATCAATGGGGAGACCGGACCTTATGAAGGTGGCGGACCTGAAGACTTTGATTCGGTACCTGCCTATGCTGCAGGTTTTGGTCCGGGTAAAGTGCTGGAACTGCCCCAATTGTCTGCGACTTACCTGGTGCTCACATCAGACATCGCCACATCGACAGGTGACACTGGTTTAGAATCCGGGAAAGTGTTTCCCAACCCGACGAACGGCCTATTTACGATCGCCACCGGAAAAAGAATTGACGGCCCGATTGAGGTATTTGACCTTGGGGGGGCAAATCTCACGAATCTGGTCACCATGATCTCAAAGGGCGACACCAAAATCGTGCTGGATGGCAGCCGCCTCCCGAAAGGGGCGTACCTGGTGCATGCGGGTGGAAAAATATACCGGGTCATCAGGAATTGATATGCGTGCCATAACCTTTTGATTTCCCTGGCTCACTTAATCGGTCAACACGCCTGATTTTTGCTGCCCGGGGAATTCCATTTTCTATCCGGAACTTTACATTTCCGTAAAACTTTCTTTCCAATTTCTATACAAAGGATATCATCGATATTTCCGGCACTCAGCTACTTTTATCCTGCATAACATATTAGGAAAAATCATTATGTTACAAATCAACCCGGTCATTGAATCCACCAGCTTCAGGGTGCATGGCGTCTGGTCTGCACGTCCCCAGAAACGGGCCATTCAATTCGAAAAAGAAATTTCTGGACCACATCCGGAACGAGCCGGCTATGGCAAAAACGCCGAAGAACACGATTCGGAAAAATTGCAGTGGTACCTTGAAGATACTGACGGGACGCTGTCCGCCATTTGTTCCATGGTCTCCTTTGATCCATTTACCCCTGTTTCAAGGATGCCCTTCCCTCTTCGCTACCTCCTGAGCAACGAGAATTTCGCCCAGCTCAGGGGAGAGCAAATCCACTTTGTTTCCCGTTTGTTGCTTGCCCGTGAAAGGCAAGCTCCTGAAATGGTAAAGGAATTGATCTGCCAGATCCATGAATACTGTACATTATGTGCCCCGGGCGTCCTGATCCAGAACCTGGACAAACTCGATCTGGTTACGCAATTCGTGATTGAAGGCTGGCAAGTATACTGCAAATGCCAGTCAGACCCGTTCGGGGATCACCATACGGTGCTTTTGGGCAGGGAAGCTACAGGAGAACTCGCCACTGAACCATAAGGCTGGCAGGTACTTTCCAGAACTAACGGAGGAGTGTCACATCGCCGAATCTCCTTATTGTATTGCCGCTCGCTTCCTGTAAAATGCATCGATAAACATATACGCCGGGGAGGACATCAACACCATTGAACTGCCCGTCCCAAAACGGAGGTTGTGCCGACGATTCATTAAACTCGAAAACAAGCTGACCCCACCTGTCGTAAATCTCAATGGAAATCAGCTCGTAGGATTCATTGTGAAAGACCTGGAACACATCATTTTGACCATCCTGGTCCGGGGTAAATACATTCGGGATAAACAATACCGGCATGTCGGGAGATTCTTCTACAATGATAAATACAGAGTCCAATGCAGAACATCCCTGCGGGGACAGCACCTCCAGGTAAACAAATGATGAAGATTCAAGGAAAAGGAGTTCGGTGGACGGGCAATCCTCACAAACCAGCTCCCCCAAGGTCATCCAGCGAACTGAACTGCCGGGAGGCACGCCTTCCGCCTGCAGGGATACCGGGGAACCCTGAAAAAGATTACTTGCGGCTGCAATGCCAATATCAAATGAAAACCCGGGCTGAACAGAGAAGAATGTGTCAACTGCAAATCCGCTGCTATCTGTGATAAACAGTGCATAATTCCCTTCATCCAGGTTAGCGATGCTGAAGGGCAGTGTGCCGACACGGAAGGGATCTTGGCCATCAAGAGAAACCCAGACGGGAGATACCCCGTCCCATCCCGGCAGGCTGGAAAATGTCCAGATCCCCGAATCGCCCGCACATAGCGGATTGCTAACCGAGAAGATAACCCCTTGAGGATCTTCAGGCTCATCCAGGAAAGTCAGGTCAACGACCAATGTACTGTCACACCCCTGGGAAGATTGCAATTCCAGCACATCGAAAGACCGATCCTGGTCAAACAGCTCTCCATTGATCACGATGGAAGAATCCAATGGCAGGGTATCGGAGATCAGGGTCTCGTAAGTCGGAAAAAAAACCACATTTGCCAGGATGATGGAGTCACAGCCCGCAGTACTTCCTCCGGGCAGTACAATCGTGGAATCCTGGACATCGCCTGTGAAGGAGATGCCTGCTACTGAAACAGTATCCCCTGCACAGGCTTCCAGCTGAACCTGGCCAACTGCAGGTGGCAAGAAACCGACCGATACCAGGAGGATTGAATCGCATCCGTTTTCACCAGCTCCCTCAAGCGTTATTTCCCCGGCGGGCCGGTTCCCGCCAAACCATTCTCCCTCTACCTTGACCGAATCCCCGGCACAGATCAGGTAATCGCGCATCCCAAATTTGACCGGGTCTACCGCCAGTTCTACCAGGACAACGGAATCACATCCGTTGAGAGCAGCCCCTTCAAGAAGGATTGTGCCGGAGGGCGTTTCTTCATTGAAAACCATTCCGCCCACGACAAGGGAATCACCCGGGCAGATTGTCGACGTAAAATTTGAAATGGAAGGATCATTGAAGGCAACGATGAAATGCCGCATCGTATCGCATCCATTTCCTTGCACATTGGGAAGGATCGCCGTACCTGATGGTTTATCCTCATCCAGGAGTAGGCCGTCTACGGTGATTGTATCCCCGGCACATGTGCTCAGCAGGACCGTATCCTTGATTTCCGCTGCAATATCCAGACTGACCAGGACCAACGAATCACAACCAGTGGCAGCTGCTCCTTCAAGAAGGACAGAGCCGGATGGGTTCTCTTCATTGAAAACAATTCCTCCGAAGACAATTGAATCGCCCGGGCAGATGGTTACTGTGAAATTCGAGATAGAAGATTCATTGAAATCAACGAGGAAATGCCGGATCGTATCGCATCCATTTCCTTGCATATTGGGAAGGATCGCCGTACCTGATGGTTTATCCTCATCCAGGAGTAGGCCGTCTACGGTGATTGTATCCCCGACACATGCACTAAACAAAACAGTGTCCATGATTTCCGCTGCAATGCTCAAATTGACCAGCACCACTGAATCACAACCATTGGAAGCTGCCCCTGGTAGCACTTCAACACCAACAGGGTTTTCTTCATGGTATGCGGTGCCATTTACGCGAACCGTATCTCCGGGGCAAATTGCCTGGTCGAGGAGGTATTCCGGCTGCTCCAGGAATTCCACTTCTACGATACGGACCGTATCACATCCGGCAGGATTCAAAATGGTGTCCATCCCTGTGCTGTTTCCTGCACTATACCATAAGCCATCCACCTGAACACTGTCACCAGGGCATATCCGTGGAGTCAACAGATCCGTCACCAGCCCGGATACATACACGGTTAACACCTGTACATCTGCAAGGTCAGCATTGCATTGGCCGTCCTCAAACTGAATTACTTCGACAATGAAAGAATCCTGTTCGATCGACCAGTCGGAGGGACAAAATTCCACTTCCCATTGATCCGTATCCACCGTATCCTGGAAAGACAAGTTGCCGCCCGGGATGTCAAAGCGAACCCAAATGGCAAAAGGAGGCTCCCCGGAAAACTCAAAGGTGTACGTACCGCAATCATCACATAACAGGTCTGGACCCGAGAATGACACCTCAGGCACATAGAACACGACAGGCACACCTGGGGCTACCGAAAGGCAGGGATCATCCGGATCGATAATCCCTGAGCCATCATCGGAACCGACAACTCGTGAAACATAATAGATGACGCCAGGCACCACACCCTGGATGTCGGAAAATTCACCGTCTTCACTCACGGAAATGATGGTCCCCAATAAAATGCCGGACTGGTCATGCAGGATGAACCTCACCAAATCATCATTTTCCATTACAAGGTTGTTGTCTCCTGACACCTGGAAGGACCCACCAACACAAACAGCAAGGGGTTCAGAGGGAAAAACCATGGATCCCGCATCTGAAATGCATCCGCAATCCACCACACCCTCGACTACATCACTCCAGCAACCGGCAGTATCTGAAAATGAAATGAGAAATGGGGTGCCAGAGGTAATCTCCGGAGAAATAAATGGGGTACTCGAAATGACCTCCCCATTGGCAGTCAACCCATTATACCCAAGTCCGGAAAAGCTTACCGTAACGGTATAAAAGTCATTTTCTGCAGCACAATCCTGTTCAGTCGATTCAATTTGTGGAATGCTGTGCACCGTAATGATGGCGGTCCCTATTTCGGCGCAAAAATCAGGTTCGAAACTGACTTCAACCAGGCCCTCAAGTCCTTGCGGATCAAACTGGTTGCCCGTTACTCCCGGCCCTGTCCATGTACCCGTTAATCCTTGATTGTCAAGCAACTGCTGCAGGTTAACTGGCGCATTGTCTGCACATAATGAAAGAGCACCCAGGGAGTAACTGACATCAGGCAGGACCGTAACGACAGTTTGCGCAGGAGCTGTGCACGATTGATCACTTTCGAAAAACAACGTGATCTCGCCTGTGAGGCCGGACGGATCAAAAAGCTGTCCATCGACACCTTGCCCTGACCAGGTGCCTCCCGGATACAACGGATCTTCCAATGCTGCAAGGTCAAAAGGTTCTCCAATTGAACATATGGTCAGTGTACCTAACTGGGGTGTTTGTTGATCCTCAATCTGGATCTGGACCGTTGTCGGAACTGTGCAGGGTTCGATTGGTTCATAAATCAGTTCAACCACACCATCCAGCCCCGCGGGATTGAAAGTATTTCCTGAGACACCTGGCCCGGACCAATCCCCACCCGGAAAACCGGGGTCTTCGATATCTGACAGATCAAATAAGCCATCTCCTTCACAAATCTGCTGGTTCGGGATCACGGGAGTGGCCGGCTCATTCACGATTACCTGGACGGGAATTGTCGAAGTGCATCCATTCGGCGTTTCTGCATACGCATAATAGGTAGTTGTGGCACCAGGATTGACAAGCGGATCAACCTGGTTTTGGGGTGTGGCTGGGAACATCCCATGAAAGGTAATGGGCACGTCCACATTATTCTGATCCGATACAAATAATGACAGATCAATATTTTCGCCTTGGCAAATTTCGGGTTGACCTGTCAATATGAGGTTTGGCCCATTATCACCGCTTACGTTGATTTCGACGGGCGGGTCAAAAACCACCGCACAGGCCCCGTTGGACTGGACCGTGACAGAGGTCAGGATGAATGTGGCATCTCCCTGCAAAACAAACGGCACCTGGGAGCCATCGAATACATTTACGCCAATGTACTCCTGGAAACCATCTGTCACATTTCCATAGTCCATCGTGACGGTATACGCATCTGAACCAGGCAGAAAAAAAGTCACGATATAATTACCATCGCCACACACAGCGCCATCATCCACGGTAATGAAGGCATTGTCCACGGTCGGGGTCGGTTCAACTGTCAACGGGATCTCGATTGGCTCGGAATCGCAGCCCGGACCATCGACCACAGCATACACCATACCAGTCGGACTTTGATAATTGGCCGGATCCAGGATTGGCTGGGTAAGCCCGGGGTCTTGATACCAGAGAATCGGCAAAAATGAGGCAAATCCAATCAGGTCCTCATTTTGAGTGAGATCGAATATCGCTGTGCCATCACCCTGGTCACAGCCAAACATGGGTATTGAAACACCGACGGGCGCATCCTCGATCACGATCGGAATCGCGAGTTCATCGAAGCATCCAGCGCCACCATCGGCAACTGCATATACTGTCTGTCCCTGGGCTGCTGTAATGATGGGTGGATCAATCTGGTTGCCGGGGAGGGCAGGGAGGGCTGAGTAGAACTGGATCGGGATGCCGGTATTGTTGAGGTCCACAATCGGAAGTGTGGACAGGTCAACCTGGTCACCCACACAATATACGGGTGGCGGTCCATCCAGGACCAGGTCCGGAGTTTGTGTGATATTTGCGACAACGGTGTCGGGCAAACTGAAATTCACTATACAATTCGTTTCCCCTTGCACACTGGTAATGAAAAATTCCGTTGGCTCGGAAATCACCAACTGGACGATACTGAAATTAGACACCGAAGTGGTAAAAGTGCTGTATCCGGAACCGGGATTGCCATAGGAAAAGGTGATTTCATAGTTCCCGTCACCAGGCACAAAAAACTGGATCCCGATCAGCGTCTGCCCGCATGCCTGGTCCGGGTTGACTTCGAGGAATGTGTTGTCTACTGTTGGCAGGGGATCCACAAACAAATTGATCGTTGCCACATTGGAGAGGCAGGTCCCGTTATCCACGACGGCATACACATCCACTGTCGTTGACAGGAAAGCGCCCGGATCTGTAATCGGGTTTGTCAAATCCGGATCGGCATACCAAATTACGGTGTTTTGCGTACCGCCTTGTACCGCAGACTCAATTGATGTCAGGTCAAAAAGGGCCTGGCCCGTACCATCATCACAACCATGGAAAGCCTGATTGATGGCAAATGGAGCAGGAATCACACTCAGGGTCACCGGGACAGGATCACTATTGCATCCATTCCCGCCCTGCACAACGGCATACACTGTTGAAGGAAAGGCAGTGTAATTGCCCGGATCTGTAATCTCATTGCCCAGCGATAGATCTGTATAATAGAGCACGGGTAAACCAGTCCCGCCATTTACAACCTGGTTTACCGAAAACAGGTCAAACGTACCCTGACCATTAGGCCCCGCGCATGCATGCAAACTTGCAGGAAACGCATCGGGCTGCTGGATCAGGCTCACCGTATCGATGGTCGGCGGCGTAAAGAAAATGGGACATTGCAAACCGGGGGTCATACTGGCCACCTGGACCACAGTGGTCTCCGAAATCCCGAATGTCCAGGGAATCCCGGAAGAAAAACCAGTAGAAACTGTAGACACCAGGTTGCCCGCAAGATTATACAATTCAAGTTCGACCCCACCGGTTCCGCCCCCGGGCAGTGTGATTGTGATATTCACGAGGCCAGATCCGCAAATGCCGTCATTAGACAGCTCGAAGGTTACTTGTGCAGGATCCACCTGGCTTTCGGCGATGATCGTGATCTGCGCGGTATCCAGCAAACATGTATCGGGGACAATTGCATAAATCACCTGGTCGCCGGTTATCGGAAATGCAGCAGGGTTAGAAATGGGATTTGCTAAATCGGGATCAGTATACCACTGAACAGGAAAACCCGGAAGCCCGGGGACAATATTTTCATACCCGGTCAGATCGAGAATGGCCGATGGTTGTCCTTCCAGGCACTCGATGATCGTAAAATCATTGAGTGGCATAGATGGAATGACAACCGTCTGAATGAGTGTCGGGTCGGAGGTGCAAGAACCATCAGTTACGGTGACCCACAAGCTTCCGCCCCATATTTCCGCATTTGTGGGATCCGGCACGGGGCTGGTTGCATTTTCATCCTGCCACCAGAAGACGGCATTCCCTGTATTTCCATTGATGGCCTCATCATATTCGGTCAGGTTTACGAAACCCCATCCTGCCCCATTGTCACAAGCCTCGACCAGCACAGGGAATACATCACATGCAGCAAGGCTCTTCCCCGTCAACGAAAACTGGAAAATCAACAGTGGTATCAGAAGAACCCAACTTGTCCGACCTGGCCGCATAACTGACGAGTAAACAGCTTCCCGGATGAAAAGATTATCTATCTACAGGAAGATAGATCAAAAACGGTAAAATGGTTGCCCTTCAGCTGTGCAAAAACTGAATCATACGGGAGGTGTCACTTTCGCGTCAGGATTCGCAATCCCTGCAAACGCCAGCCAGGAAGTCCAGCGCTTCCCTGATTTTCGATGATTCCGGCGTGTAAAAGATATAAGGCCTTTCTTCCATGAAATCAATGAATCCATATTTCCTCAGGAAGGACAAGTGTTGGGAAACCGTGCTTCTGGAAAGTGGAATTTTGCTTGCCAATTCCATCACCGACATGCTTCCTTTATCATGCAACAACTTCAGAATAAAGATCCTTGCGGGATGGCATAAAACCCGGGCGAATCGGGCGGCTTGAATCAAGTCTTCCGGAAAGACATCGTGTTTAGCGAAACTCATGGTGTGTAGTTTTTATCAGTAAAACGGAATGTGGAGAACGGGTAAAAAGAAGGTGTACTGGAATAGAATGAAAAAATGCACAAAATTCGAAGCATTGTCAAGTTTAACCCGACTTGTGCCCAAATTTTTAAAAAGCATAAACGAAGAGTGCGTAACCTGATCTTAAATAGGTAAATATTCAAGGGTTAACCCCGACATTTTTAAAGTGCGATGGTACTCAGTTTGATTTTCAGAAATATTGGATTCAATGATTCTATTGAGAATAAAAAGAATATGCATTTTGAATAGCGAAGGCCCGAAAGGCGGATGGCTGCCCTATCCGATATTTTCAATGTCAGATCAATTGCACAACTGATTGTTTTCTTGATTTTCTGTTTATGCATAATCCGGGTTAAATTTCAAAAAACTGCTCCTTGAAGCGGAGCACATTCGGACGTGGTTGGGTTGTGTGTGGAAATGCTTCAAAACCGAATAATCTGCTGTGGGTGATGAATTCTTTACAGGCGGTTAATAGGGAATTTGAGCAGGGGGGAATTGCGGATATTTCAAGCGGGGTGGTAAATCCATAACGTATGTTTACGACTTACTCCAAACCAGGATTCTCCAGGCAGTTCCCGTAACGTTAGTTTACGACCTACGCCGGACCAGGATTCTTCAATCTATTCCCGTAACGTATGTTTACAACTTACACCAGACCCGGATTCTTCAGGCAGTTCCCATAACGTATTTTTACAACTTACAACAAACCAGGATTCTTCTGTCAATTCCCGTAACGTATGTTTACGACTTACACCAAACCCGGATTCTTAATGCAGTTCCCGTAACGTATGTTTACAACTTACAACAAACCAGGATTCTTCAGGCAGTTCCCGTAACGTATGTTTACAACTTACACCAGACCAGGATTCTTCAGGCAGTTCCCATAACGTATGTTTACAACTTACACCAGACCCGGATTCTTCAGGCAGTTCCCATAACGTAT
>JARQTN010000050.1:0-19028 GCA_029976695.1 Lewinellaceae bacterium | reverse complement strand
TAACGTATGTTTACAACTTACACCAGACCAGGATTCTTCAGGCAGTTCCCATAACGTATGTTTACAACTTACACCAGACCCGGATTCTTCAGGCAATTCCCATAACGTATGTTTACAACTTACCCCGGATGGCAGCTCCTTTAATATCACCCCCGGACACGACATCCTGACGTTCCAGTGCGGTCAACTTCTGATTTGAATTGCAAATGGATAATCGCCATATTCCGATTCCCGATTGGAGACCCCTAGTGCCCTCCGGGATCTTACTGCAGCAGGATGATCAATGCCCCGATCGCCGTCAACACAAGCACCATTTTCCTGAATCCACCCTCCTCCACCCGCCGAAGCAGGGCTACCCCTATCCAAAGGCCGATCAACTGAAATGGAACAACTTTCAAATTAATCAGCAGGCTTTCTGCATTGATCGTGTGCCAGGAAAAAATGTGAAACGGCAGCTTGAACAGATTGATCAGGAAAAACAGCCAGGCCGCAGTGCCGATAAACGCATTCTTGGGTGTCCGCATCGCCAAAAAATACAAACTTGCAAAAGGCCCTGCCAAATTGCCGATCATGGTCGTAAAGCCCGCAATTGTACCCATCATCACCCCAAATGCATAGCTGCGCGGAACATGCTCCGTCTTTCGCCTGTCCCACCAGAACATCACGACCACACTGGAAAGGATGATCACCGCCATCACATTCCTGAACAGGCCCTCCGGCATTTCCTTCCCGGTGATTGCCCCGACAAGCACACCGAATGCCATCCAGGGGACCAATCTTAATATGTGCTTCCACTCGACATGCCGGAAATAGTAGATCACTGCAAAAACATCCCCGACCAGCAACAGTGGCATGATGACCCCGGTGGACTGTTTTCCACCAAATATAAACACCAGGATGGTCACACTGAAAATGCCGATCCCCTTGACCCCGGACTTTGCAAGCCCGAGGATGAAGGCAGCCAGGCCAGTAAGCACCCATTCATAAAGATTCAGGTCCATGAAGTTTCTTTTTAAGAACCCACGTGACAGCTGCGAAGGTAAACAAATGCGTATCCTCCATGTTTGATGTGTCACATGGATTATTTCTATCTTTAGTCAAAATCTGAACATCATGAAATTGGCCCCGATACTATTGCTGCTATGCATCCTGTTCATCTCCTCTTGCAAAAATGAGCATTCTGGAGACTCACCCGTGAATTCTTTGGGGCAAGTGGAATTTGCAGTGACGGGGGCTGAGGCCGCACAGCCGTATTTTGAAAAAGGATTGTTGCTCCTTCATAGTTTCGAATATGATGATGCGATCCCTGAATTTCAAAAAGCCCAGGAACTTGACCCGGAAATGGTGATGGCCTACTGGGGCGAAGCGATGGCCCAGAATTACACGCTCTGGAGCCAGGTGAATCTGGAAGATGCCCGGGCAGCATTGAAAAAACTTGGTGAAACAAGGGAAGAACGCCTGGCAAAGGCCCAGACTGAAATTGAACGGGAGTTCCTCGAAGCTGTTGAGATCCTTTTCGGTGAAGGTGATAAGCTCGAGCGGGATGATGCCTACGCAGCCCACATGGAAAAAATGCACGCAAAATACCCGGACAACAATGAAGTGGCCGCCTTCTACGCCCTTTCGCTCCTGGGGTCTGTCGATGAGGGTCGCGACCCGGAAGTGTATGAAAAAGGGGCCCGGATTGCACAGGGAATCCTGGATAAAAACCCGGCGCATCCTGGTGCGCTTCATTACCTGATCCATTCCTACGATGATCCGGACCACGCCCACAAGGCCGTTTACGCTGCGGACAATTATGCCAGAGTAGCACCGGATGCGGGGCATGCGCTCCACATGCCGTCCCACATTTACATTGCGCTTGGCAATTGGGACGATGTGATCTCCTCGAACATCGCCTCCTTTGAAGCTTCAAAAGTGAGAAAGGAAGAGAAGGGGTTGTCTAACGATGCACTGGGATACCATGCATTTCACTGGCTGATGTACGGGTATCTCCAGAAGGGTGATTTCGACAATGCGACCCGGCTCATCCGAGACATGGAAGAATACACACGGGACCTGGAATCGCCGCGAGCAAGATCCTACCGGCTGATGATGGAAGCAAATTACCGTACAGATACGGAAAACTGGGATCCGGATGCGCTTGAACTGGATGCCAATGTTGATGACCTGAATATCTCCCTCCAGGCTGTTCAAGCCTGGGTGAATGGAATGACGGCATTCGCAAAAAATGACCTTGGCGCACTCGAGGCTGTGTTAGACAGCCTCTCTGAAAAGCGGAAAGAAGCCCAGGACAAGGTCCTCCAGCGAGGTGCCTCCATGTGCAGTAATGTGGGGTGGTACAAGCAGTTGCCCACACAAGTCGAAGTGAACCAGGCACATGTCATCGAAATGGAACTCGGTGCACTTGCCGAAATTTCGAGAGGCAATGACACAGCGGCAGAGAACCTGTTAAAAGATGCCACAACACTCGAGGAATCCACAAGTTTTATGTTCGGCCCGCCCACGATCGCCAAGCCTTCGCATGAACTGTATGCAGACTGGTTACTTTCCAAAGGCCGGGCAACTGATGCCCAGGCACAGTATGAAAAAGCGCTGCAACGTGCACCCGGAAGGATGCTTTCCGAACAGGGGCTTCAAAGAAGCAAGTCACACAAAATTTAAATCGGTTTCTCGTTCGGGTCCTTCATTCATGGCGCGTGCAATGAGCTGATGGAAATGATGGACACACTTTTCGTGTACCGGGCTATACCTCCCCCGGTCGTATGCTGACGACTGGATGCCTTTTTGAACCTGCAGCACGATCTCCTCGTCTTCAATCTCAGTTTGCACAATACCGGATTGGAGAAAACGCCCCTGGTCAGCAGGATCAAAAAGGAATGTTTCAAACTGGATCAATGTCCTTTTCGGTCCAATGGGATTGACTATGTTCAGTGAAACGCCCCAGGAATAGCAGTTTAACATGATGTTGGGCCAGATCCACCAGTAATAGGCTATGACATGTTTGCCCTGTTTCGGGGAAGAACCATCAGGTACGATCAGCTCATCCCCGTCCTTTCCGAAGCCGAGCTGGAGATTATGAAAAGCATGGGTTTCATAGGCATATGCTTCCATGTCAAGTGAAGCATTCAGTCCCGGGTGTACAAAAGGGACATGAAACCCTTCAAGATAATTGTCTACGTAAAGGGCCCAGTGGGCTTCGATCTCAAACTCCTGGTTCAATGCTGGCATTGCGGTCAGGCCATCAAAATCATACCCCACCATTCTTTGCCTGATGTCCTGGATCACCGGGGTCAGGTACCCTGATTCGCCCAGTTGCACAAATAACATTGGCCCCAAACTGGATACCTGAAAATTCTTCAGGTCATCATGCACAGATGGAAAATCAGGCACCTCTTCAAAGGCTGGCATGGATCTGCAAGTCCCGTCGAGTCCAAAGCACCTGCCGTGATAGCCGCAGTGAAGGACTCGCTGATTACCGGGTGAGTTCACCAGCAAATTTCCCCGATGAGTGCACACATTACTCATCGCATGGATCTTGCCCGGTTGCTTCCTGACAATTATAACTGGCTCATCAAGGAATCCGGGCATCAGCATCCTGGGCACGTACCGATATGATTCCAATGGCGCCAGGGTACCCGCATAGTGCCAGGCATTCCGGAAAATCCTGTCCTTTGAATGCCTGAATATGGATGGATCGAGATAAAATGATGAAGGCAATGTATGTGCAAATCGAATATCTGAATGGACACGAAAATCAAGGTTCAATGGTGCCTAATTGAAATGAAGAAAGATGATATATTTCACTTGAATTTAAACAAATCCTGTACTTGTGATCGCATTCTTGGGCATTCTATAAAAAGATCGTCCAAATTAGAGGCTTTGCGGTCAGCCGATATCGTTATGCAGAACACCAAAATCATTTTTAGCTTTGATCTAAATTCCCAATGATGCTAAAAAATCACTTTTTCGTTCCGTTTCTCCTCCTGTTGATCATGCTGGCCTGCCACCAAAACCAAAACAATACGGGACAGAAAGAAAATCAGCCACAAAAGGAACAGGATGTACTTTCCCGGGCACAGAAGGGCAAGAAAACCGGGAATACTGTATCCCCTGACGGGCGAAAAAACTCGCTGAACGCTGTTCAATTCTGGGACAACAAAAGAATCTTCTTTATCGATATGACAGGTGACAGTAGTGCAGAGGTTTATGAAGCAATCAAAGGCCAGAAGTACTTCGAAGACACTTATGTCTTTGTGTATTCCACCCTCGAGGACATGGAAGGAACCGGTGAATATGCGAAAATCGAGGACACGTTCAAATCCACAAAACTTGATGACCGCATCTTTATCTGGGTCCATTTGAATGCGGACAAGGATGTTCTGTTTGTCAGGAAACTGGTTTCAGACAATATCAGGGAAAGTTTAGACCAGGGAACGAGGGAATTGTAAATCTGCTTCTTCGGGAATGCACGCAGGATCATCCATGCACACTCAGGGAGATCTTCCGCTCGAGCACCGAAATCGTATCCTTGAAACCGGAATCCGTGTCGATCAGGTCCTGGACCGTCTTGCATGAGTAAATGACGGTACTGTGGTCCCTGCCTCCAAACTCCTCCCCGATCGTCTTGAGTGGCAGCTTGGTCATGTTCTTGCAAAGAAACATGCTGATCTGCCTGGCCATCACGATTTCACGTTTCCTTGATTTGGATTTCAAAGAATCAGTAGTCAGGTTGAAATGCTCCCCAACAATTTTCTTGATTTTATCAGAAGTAATATCCTTGTTTGCGTTTGCAATGAAATTGTGGATCACTTCTTTCGCAAGTTCAAGGTCGATCGTCCTCCTGTTCAGGCTGGAATGCGCAATCAGCGAAATAAGCACACCTTCAAGTTCACGGATATTCTCCTTGATATTGAAGCAAATGAACTCCAGCACCTGATGCGGGATATGTACATGCTCCTTCTGCATTTTTGCCTGGAGGATTGCCATCCGGGTTTCGAATTGCGGCGGGTTCAGATCAGCTGAAAGCCCCCATTTGAACCTTGAGATCAAGCGCTCTTCCATTCCGTCCAGGTCTTTCGGAGCGCAATCACTGGTCAGGATGATCTGCTTGCCGTTCTGCCTGAGTTGGTTGAAAATATGGAAGAAGATCTCCTGGGTTTTCGTCCGGTGTGCAAGGAACTGGATATCATCCACAATAAGTACATCGACAAGCTGGTAAAAATTCACAAAATCATTGACTGCATTGTTTTTAATGGCCTGGATGATCTGGTTCGTGAATTTTTCCGAGGTGACATACAGGACAGTCTTGTCCTTGTGCTGGGCAATGATCTGGTTGCCAATGGCTTGGGCAAGGTGGGTTTTACCCAAACCGACATTTCCGAAAATAAAAAGCGGGTTAAAGGCCGTACCCCCTGGTTTGTTGGAAATTGCTTCTCCCGCAGACCTCGCGAGGCGATTACAGTCTCCCTCGATATAGTTACTGAACAGGTAGGTTGGATTCAGTTGCGGATCCACTTTGATCTTCCGGATACCGGGGATTACGAAAGGATTCTTGATTTCCTCCATATCATAACTTCCGGGCACCTGGTTCCTGGCAGATGAATCCAAACCATTTTTGTGATTTGCTGTGCCGGGCACATGATCCATCCGGATGTGATACTGCAGGGAGGCTTTATCGCCCAGTTCCCTCCTGATGGAATTTTTCAGGATACCCAAATAGTGCTCCTCAAGCCACTCATAAAAGAATTTGTTGGGAACCTGGATGGTCAACGACTGATCTTCAAGCTTGATGGGCTGTATTGGCTCGAACCATGTTTTGAAGCTCTGCGGATTGACCTGGGAGCGAATGTTCGCCAGACAATTGTCCCATACCGCTACACAGTCCTTGGTCATAATCACGCAAAATGTTGGTTCTATTGCTTACCCGACTCCAGTTCACAAAAACGACGAAGCACAAGCTCCTGATTCGTTCCGGTTTACATTCATCTCTGGTGAATATACGGCTCTCCAGATACATGCGGGATGACAAAGGTGCTAATTTTTTTGAAAAATCTGAATTTCTGAAAGATCTTTTGGGAGAAAAACGGTCATTTTAACTAATTGGAAATCAACAAGTAAGGAATAGGTTTTTTATATATAAATGAAACCTTAATTTATTGTGTGATAACCAACTTGTTACAAATTAAAGTTCTCCTAATGGGAGTCAACGCACCCAGTGCCCCGTGCAGCTTGTACAGTGCTTTTTACGGTTCTTTTCGAAGAAAACTTCAACGCGCCCCAGTTTCATGCCGCCCCAACCGACCTGGTTGATCACAACAGGCTGGCCATCCCGGTTTTTCTGGATGTCCGGTTCATCGAGGAAAGTATGGGTATGCCCCCCCAGGATCAGGTCGATATTTCTGCTCTCCCTGGCAAGGACGATATCTGAAACTTTATCATACCTGTATCGATACCCGAGGTGCGAAAGGCAAATCACGTAATCACATCCTTCATTCAATTTCAAATGGGCTGCAGCAGCATTCGCTTTTTCGATCGGGTCCAGGTACTTCGTTTCCTTGTAGAGGCTTGCAGGTACAAGGCCATCGAGTTCTATCCCGACACCTGTGACCCCGATTTTCAATTCACCGGGTGAAAAGATCTTGTATGGCAAGGTTTGATCGTGCAGGACAGTATCGCTGAAATCATAATTTGCAATGAGAAAGGGAAACCTGGCATGGGGCAGCTGTTTTAGCAACCCGTCTATCCCGGCATCAAAATCGTGGTTCCCGATTGTGGCTGCATCATACTTCATTTCGCTCATCAGCCTGAATTCCAGTTCTCCCCCATACAGATTGAAGTATGGTGTGCCCTGGAAGATATCGCCGGAATCAAAAAGCAGAACATGTGCTTCTTCTTTCCTGATCCTGCTGATCAGGGATGCCCGTTTTGCCGCGCCGCCGAGACCCTGGTTGCGTGATCCATCCATCGGGAAAGGTTCAATTCTGCTGTGGACGTCATTAGTATGCAGGATGGTCAGCCTGAAAAATTCGGGCTTTGCAAACAGCTCTGCCGGTACAGCACCGACAGTGAGGCAGGTGCCTGCAATACCGATGGATTTGAGAAAAGAACGTCTGTACATGATGGTTTCCTGTTTCTGTGATACTTAATCTTCAATGGTAATTCGGCCATCGAGCACGCCCTGGACTGACCCGCCGGCCTCCTGTTCTGCCTGGATAAAATCGATGAGTGCATCCCTGATCAGGTAGTCCAGATCATTCCGGGGATGCCCCCTGAGAAAACTCATCCTGTCCCCCCCGTTGGCAATATAATCCGGCATCGCAATATGATATGTCCTGTCACTGTCTAATGGATTGCCCCCGATCGAAATATCAATTGGTTTCCTGTCACTGATCCTGAACCGCAAACCCCTGCTTACTGGCCATCCGCCTGAGCTCGCAAATCGATGCACCAACGAATCCACAATAGAACCAGGCAATTCCAGAATTGAGATCATGTTGTCAAAAGGCATCAATTCATATACTTTTCCCCGGGTAATCGGGCCCGGGGATAATGACCCGATCCGGATACCTCCGTAGTTCTGAATGGCAAAATCAATTTCCTGTCCGCTTTTTCTGGTTGCCGTCTCATGGATGACATCTGCAATCCAGTTTCCCAGGGTAGATTCCGGTTTTTTCTTTTCCATCCGTGTAGCAACCTCACCGATCACCTGGTTCATTTCTTTATCCAGTTCCTTTTTATAGGGCATGATGACTGTCTCTATATGCTGGTCAGGCAGGGCAGCTTGCGCATCCATCTCATAACCACTCACTTTCGTATCTGCAACATGGATCGTTTTGCTGCAGGACAACAGTAACGAAAACAAAAACAGGAATATAAATCTCTGCATGGTCATTTCATTTACAGGATCAGGCCAGCCTCCCGTTTGATGGCAATTTTCGCTGTTTCGATCGGCGTCCGTTCCTCCCGGTTATAATAGTCAATCAGGGCCTCTCTGAGCGTATTTGCACTGGCATCATCGGGAAGGGTACCCGACACCTGTGACACGATCTCGATCATCTGGTTTTTGGCCAGCTGGATGATCTCCCACAGTTGGTCGGATACATATAGTTGCTGGGTCACATTATGCTCATACTCTTGCTGGATCATCAAGACAACAGTGGATGCGGCCGCTTTTGCTTTCGTCTCTGATTTTATCGCCCTGAGCAGTAATGTGGGAATCTGTATCCGCTCGCAAAACAGCAACAAGCGTTCATATGCCTGTATCTTGAGGTGGATGGTGTCGGCCTTGTGCTCCTGCTTCCCCTCAATCATTTTAAGCTTGAGCTGTGCATCAAAAAACTTCTTGAAAAGGAAATATACCGTCAGAAAAATGAGCAATGACGGGACGACCAGGATCAGTAATTCGAGATATCTCATCGGATCATCGGTTTACAAGACAAAAAGCAAGCTCCGGTAAAGGATCCATTCCGGCCAGAACTCTTCCCTGCGTTACGATGTTTCACTATTCAAATGTATTTTTGCGAAGATATTAAGTTTGTGCAATCATGGCAGGAGGAAAAGAACAAATTCAGACATCCGCACCAATCACCCTTACCGAAGGTGCGGTCATTCAATTGCAAAAACTGATGCAGGAGGCAGATATCCCTGCGGAATACGGCTTGAGGGTCGGCGTGAAGGGCGGCGGCTGTTCAGGTTTTTCCTATGTGCTTGGCTTTGATGAGGTCAAGGATAAAGACGAAGTGTATGATGTGAGCGGGATCAGGGTCCTGATGGAAAAGTCGCATGGATTATATCTGCTCGGCATGGAGATTGACTGGGTGGATGGTCTCAATAACAGGGGATTCACATTCAACAATCCCAATGCGACCGACACCTGTGGCTGCGGCGAATCATTTTCTGCATAAACACCGCACTTCAAAAAGCAGTCCAGGATCATCAGCATTTCAGTGTCTTGTGCAGACCCCGTTCCAAGTCTTTGTCACGCCAGGTCATCCTTCGGTTTCAAGTTGACTGGATTTTCCTGTATTCATCAGGAAGTCTTGGCCAGACCCGATGGAATTGACGCAGTGCAGGATACCTAATGCCTGCGCCTCGAGCGGTGCCTGTTTTTTGACTTGTGCCTGTGTTTCTTTCCACCCCTTCCCTTGCCCCTTTTTCCTCCCCCATGCTTCCGATGGCTGCGTGGATTCCATTCCGGGCCTTTTTCCATACCAGGCAAAGGAGGCAATTTCAGGACCTCTGAGCCAATGAGTTTTTCGATATCACTGAAATCACGCATATCCCCTTCATTCACCAGGGTAAGCGCAACGCCTGTCGCATCTGCCCGGGCAGTCCTGCCGACACGGTGGACATAGTCTTCAGCATTTGAAGGCACATCATAGTTGATGACCAGGTCTATTTCCTTGATGTCAATGCCCCGGCTGAGTACATCGGTGGCAACGAGCACCCTTGTCCTCCGCGACCGGAAACGGGCAACCACGTCCTCGCGCTCCGACTGGTCAAGGTCCGAAGAGATCCCCTCGACGATATACCCCCTGTTGTTCAGCGCCCGGACAATTTCGAACACCTTTTTCTTCGTCGAGGTAAAAATCAGGATACTCTTGTACTGAGGTTTGTCCTCGATCAGGCGATGCACGAGTTCGTTTTTCTGCGAATCGTATACCAGGTACACCCCTTGCAATACACCCTCGGCCGGTTTTGACAATGCGAGCGTGATCTCGAAAGGATCGTGCATGGTCTTTGCAGCCAGATCCCTGATCTTGGGCGGCATGGTCGCACTGAAAAGGAGTGTCTGTCTTTTCTTTGGCAACTGGTTGATAATCATCAGAATATCCTCCCGGAATCCCATATCCAGCATCCTGTCCGCCTCATCAAGGATCAGGTGCTGCAGGTGGCTAAAATTGATGTTCTTCATCTGAAGGTGGGAGATCAGCTTGCCAGGGGTGGCCACAATAATGTTCGTCCCCCGTTTCAATGCCTTTTTCTGGTCTTCAAATTCAGCACCGTCCCCGCCCCCGTACACCGAAATCGAGGAAACGCCCAGGAAATAGGCAAAGCCCTGGATCTGCTGATCGATTTGCTGTGCGAGTTCCCGTGTCGGGGCAATCACCAGTGTGTTTACTTCGTCGGATTTTTGATGCGCCAGTTTGTTCAGGATGGGCAGGATAAACGCGGCTGTCTTGCCTGTCCCGGTCTGGGCACATGCAATCACATCACGGCCTTCAAGGATTACCGGGATCGCTTTTTCCTGGATTTCTGTTGCCTGTTCAAATCCCATATAGGATAACGCTTCAAGCAACTCGGGATGGAAAGAAAATTCTTCAAATCGCATAGTACAAACCTACCACTTTTTACGCATTCATCAATTTCTGATTTGCCCATGGAGGAAAGGCTTATCCAACAACAGGAGCCCGGACGGGATATTTGTTTTTTCGCAATCGGGTTGAAAAAGTAACTCGGGATCACGATGCGTGAAGCGCCCATGATGAGCAGACCGGGATTCTTAAGATCGAGGGCCGCCGGAAGGATCATAAAGGTTTGGTTGATCACCCCGGCAGATCTGCAGGGACCACTGGGTTACATGTCAAGGAGTTCCTTTATCCTGAAAAAGATCTCGGTATTCTCATAGACCCCCTGGAAGCTTTCTGCGCCGGGACCAAATGCAAAAACAGGAACCAGCTGTGCCGTATGCTTATTGCGTTCAAATCTGAAAATCGGTTTCTGATTGGGCCTCCCGGATTCAAAGTACATGCCCCCGCATTCATGGTCACCCGTCACAAGGACCAGGGTCTCCTCATTTGCTTTCGCAAATTCGTATGCTTTCCGGATTGCCTCATGGAAATCAAGGAGCTCATAAATCAGGTATTCCCCGTTGGTCCTGTGTCCGGCAAAATCAATTTGAGAGGCCTCTGCCATCACGAAAAAACCTGCGTCTTTTTTTCCAAGGAATTTTAGTGTCGCATCCACGGCAAAGGGAAAATACTCCCTTCCCTGGTTGCGCTGGACGGGATCCCTCTTTGAGGTGAAAATGAGGAGTTTCTCGCGTTCGACACCCTCGAACTTGTTTTCAATGTGTTTTCCGTAATAGGTGTCCACAGCATATCCCTTCGCTTCCATCTCCTTGATCAGATCCCGGTCATCCGTGTACCGGTTGTCAAAATAATCCTTACCCCCGCCGATGATCACGTCGATATCATGGTCCAGGTAATCGAGTGCAATCTCCTCGCTGAACCCGCGAAAAGTCGCATGGCACACAAACCCCGCCGGCGTGGCATTGATCACACTGGATGTCACAACGACCCCCGTATGGATTCCTTTTTTTTGCGCCAGTTCATACAAATTTTCTCTTGGCAATGTATCCGGACCTACACCGATCGCATTATTATATGTCTTGTACCCTGTTGACATGGCCGTAGCAGAAGCCCCTGAATCAGTGATCACATGGGTATGGGAATGTGTCTTCTGGAGACCGACCACAGGGAAAGAGTCCAGGTAAAAAGGTTCTCCGCTTTTTAACCGGTACTCCATGAGTGCCACCTGTGGCAATCCAAAACCATCCCCGACCATCAGGACGATATTCTTTGGCTTCCCCGGATCCGGGTCACCAGATTGCATGGCATTCCCTGCTGGCAGGAGTCCGAAAAAACAAAAAGTGACCAGGAGTGACCCGATTGCCTTTAACCCGACTTGACTGGAATTCCTCCGCATGACTTGACGCCAAATGTATTGACATTTTACAATCTTTTTAAATAGATTGTTTTGGCTCATGACCCGGTTCATACATTTTCCTCCTTTGAAAACCGCAATTCACCATCATATCATTCCCCGTATTGCGGAAATCATCTGATCCTGAACACACCACTTCTCAGGAAGTACAAAAAACAGGCGAATCTGATCCGGGCGGAAATTGTATCTTTAAAATCGCGATGCATATACAGAATAAAGGAAATTGCGCAACGACATTCATTGTCATTGCATTTCTGGCCCACACGGTGAGTGGATGGGGACAGGAGGATAGCCGGACAATCTTCCGGGAAATATTTGCCCAGGAGGAACCGCACCTCCTGATCACGATCGACTTTGAGGAACTCCTGGAAAAGGAAGACGAAGAACTCGATGCCACTTTCCGTTACGCAGGAAACGATAAAACCTGGGATGTCAAAATTGAGGCAAGAGGTAAATACAGGAGGAAAGTTTGCCCCTTCCCACCCCTGAGATTGAATTTCAAAAAAGGGGATCTGGAAGATGAAGGATTCAAACCTTTCGACAAGATCAAACTGGTGACACACTGCTCTGAAGAAGATGTCAGCCTTGAAACGATTTATGAGGAATATCTCGCCTATCAGATCTATAATTGCATTACGGATGCCAGTTTCGAGGCCAAACTTGTCCGGATGACCTATACGGATTCCGGGGTGAAATACGACCCGATTGAATCTTGGGGCATCCTCCTCGAACCAAATAATGAGCTGGAGGACAGGTTAGGCGGGAAAATGTATGACAAGTTCAATCTCCCGCAGGATTCATTGATCCCGGAAAACTACCTTCAGACAGCCCTCTTCCAGTTCATGATCGGAAATCATGACTGGAGTATCGAAATGTACAAGAATATCAAGTGCCTGTACCTGCCGGAAAAAGGGAAATACATGATCATTCCCTATGACTTTGACTATACAGGTTTTGTGCATCCCGATTATTATCAGCCTGAAGCCCAGCAAGGGATGACACATATCAAGGACAGGTTATATCTTGGAAAATTTTTTGATGACCAGTTGCCAGCTGTGATTGGATCATTCCTGGATGCCCAGGATGAGGTACGATCTGTGTGCAAGGGCTTTAAACAACTCAGGAATCCCGCCCGGGCTGAGGCCAGCAACTATATCAATCAATTTTTTAGATTACTCAGGAATGATGCGGACAAGATCAGCTACGGCTATCGGATCCCGTACAACTGACCCCTATTCCCTCCCCGCCTCTTTCACGACATACTGGATGCCCTCCAAAAGCCTGTCAATATCATACTGCACCGTGTACACATTTGGTGTAATCCGGACACCGGAGATGTTCTCCCACTCAATCGCTACGGTATGGATCCTGAACTTTCGAAACAGAGTTTGTGCGATATCCCCTGGTTTGATGCCCTCGATCCGGAGCAGTCCAATGGCACATCCATATTCCGGATGCAGGCTCGTCCCAATGGACACGCAATCCCATTTTAAAGCCTCTGTTGCCCAGGCATTCTTCAGGTACTGGAGCCTTGCCTGTTTTCGTCCAATCCCGATCATCATGTGAAAATCACACGCCTGCCCGATGGCCTGTTCAATCGCAAAGGAACGAGTACCCAGGTGCTCAAACTTCCGGATGTCTCCGGACACGGGGTCAGGAGCGGCAAATAACGGGTACAACGCCTGGATTTTCTCCTTCTTCACATACAGCATGCCGCTTCCAAAAGGGGCACAGAGCCATTTGTGCAGACTGGTCCCGAAATAGTCACATGCAAGGTCACGGATCGAAAAATCCAGGTGTGCAAATGTATGTGCACCGTCTACCATGACCTCAACCCCCAGCTCCCGGGCTTTTTCCGCAATTTTCCGGACAGGAAGGATCTGGCCGCACCAATTGATCATGTGTGTGATATGGACAACCCTTGTCCGGTCAGTAAACTTGTCCATATAGGCATCCACCAGGTAATCATCATCTTCGGACGGGAGTTGGAGGTTTACCCATTTCAGGACGAGGCCATCACGATGCGCCCGTTGTTTCCAGGCATTGATCATATTCGGGTAGTCCTGCCTGGTCAGCACCACCTCATCTCCTTCCTTGAGGTCAAGGCCGAAGATCACTGTTTCAAGGGCTTCAGATGAATTGCGCTGGATCGCGACTTCTTCTTCAGACACGCCTGCCAGGGCCGCCAGTTTGGACCGCAGGGGCTCTCTGCCCTGGTCGAGGATACGCCACATGTAGTAGGATGGCGCTTCGTTACTCAGCTTGTTGTACCTTTCGACAGCTTCCTGCACCACAAGCGGTTGCGGGCATACCCCGCCATTATTCAGGTTTATGATATTCGGCGAAACCGTGTACATCTGTCGGATCTCCTGCCAGTAGCGCTCATCGGATGCGAGCCCTAAAGGGTGTTTCCCCCGGGTCTCCAGATTCATCATGCTGAGTCGCTCTTCTATCCAGGGGAGTGTCAGGTTTCCTGCCAGGTAGCCAGCTGCTGCCATGCCGGCTTTTTGCATAAAATTCCTTCTCGAAGCCATACCCGATCATTTGGTTCTTCACTGAATTTATGAAAAAAGGATCATTCCAAGTCGCGGCCACCAATATTTGAAATACTCCCAGCCACATTCGCCACGGCCTTCAGATAACCAATCAGTCAGGCATACATGAGATCCTGCGTAAATTCTGCATTTTTGCGATCAAATCGATCGATATGAAAACTTGCCTCCTTTCCTGCACATTATGGCTGTTCATCCCACTGGCTGTACATGGCCAGGATCCGGGATTCCTCGAAGATTACCTGAAGAAATGGGAAAATGGTGCTGCCTACACCATTGAATTTGCAGAGGCACTTCCCGAATCACTCTATGATTTCAGGCCGGTACCCGAGGAAATGCCATTCAGGGAGCAGATTGTACACATCTGCGGAAATATTAAATGGCTGACAAATGCCTATCTGGGAGGCTCTGAAGACGGCCCCGACGTCACGAACCCACCCGGCACCAAGGAAGGGCTGATCAAATTGTTGCGGAGCACTTTCGACTATGCAGCAGATGCCATCAGGAATTTCAATGCCGTGCACCTCGATGAGGAGGTCGATTTTTTTGCCGGCCCGATCACGAAAAGGCAGGTCTTCTTCCTGATGAGTGATCATCTCACGCATCACCGGGGGCAGCTCGTCGTCTACCTCCGCCTCAACCAGATCGAGCCGCCGGACTACAGGGGGTGGTAAATTTCATCAGCTGATGGTCAAACATCCAGGATCAGGATACTGATTGAACAGCGGAGAAACCAAACTCGAACGAATGAACCGCAGGGTCTAAAACATACCCTGTCTCCCTACGTTATATCCCGATAATTCATAATTTCGCCACAATGGAATTTGTATATCCGAATTTTCTTTGGGCCCTTGCCGCATTGGCGATTCCAGTAATTCTGCACCTGTTTTATTTCCGGCGATACAAGAAGGTTTACTTTTCCAACGTAAAGTTTCTTCGGGATGTCAAAGAGGAGACGAGTGCCCGGAACAGGCTGCGAAACCTGCTGATCCTGCTGATGCGGCTCCTCGCCATTACCTTTCTGGTCCTGGCTTTCGCCCAACCCTTTCTCAAGCGCAGCGGGGAAGTCATGAAAGGAAAAAAGTCAGTTTCCATTTTCATCGACAACTCCTTCAGCATGAATTCCTTCGGTGAAGACCTCACCCTCCTTGACAAGGCAAAGCAAAGGGCCGAACAGATCATTGGGGCATATACCTCGGAAGACGAGATCCAGGTCCTGACCCATGATTTACAGGCCAGGTATCAGCGATTCCTGAGTAAGGAGGATGCGCTTGCTGCCGTCGAAGAGATCGAGATCTCCCCGAAAATATCCCACCTTTCGCGTATCATGAACCGGCAAAACCAGCTTTTTGACCAAATAGGTGCAAAAAACAGGATCGTTTATCTGATCTCCGATTTCCAGAATACAATCACGGATTTCGATCAGATCACGGATACGATTACAGAATACAACCTGGTTCCACTACAAAGCGTACAGGAAAAAAACATTTCTATAGACAGTTGCTGGTTTGATGCCCCGGTACAGATGCTGAACCAGACCAACCTCCTCTATCTGAAGATCTCAAACCATAGCCAGGATGATGTTGAAAACATCAAATTATCTATTGACATCAACGGACAGGAAAAACCGCTCGGAGCATTATCCATACCAGCCCGAAAATCCATCATCGATACAACTGCCATCACGATCCTGAGAACAGGGTGGCACAAAATCATAGTCCGCATCACTGATTTCCCTGTCCAGTTTGATGACACGTATTATCTGAGCTTTTATGTGGACGAAGTGGTCCAGGTACTCTCCATCGACCAGGGCCCTCCGAATCCCAACCTGGAAGCTGTATTCAGGAACAATACCTATTTCACACTTGATCACCAGCCTATCGGAAGTGTCAACTACAGTTTGTTCAAGCAATATGACCTGATCATCCTGAATGACCTGCGTGAAATATCCACCGGCCTTGCTGCCGAGCTGCGTAAATACATGGCAGCCGGGGGAAAGGTGATCCTGTTTCCGGAAGCCAATGTCGATCCGGAAAATTTCAATGGTTTCCTCAGGTCAATCCCGGCAAATACTTTCGGGCCATTCCAGCAGGCAGAAATCCGTGCCGGTGGGATCAATACGGAGGAATTCATTTTCCGCAATGTGTTCGAAGGTTCCATCTCGAACATCCGGCTACCGGCAGTCCGGGGGTACTACCCGCTGACCAAATTGCAGGGCCGCGGAGAAGAAAGGATCATCTCTCTGCGGAACGGGGAGAGTTTTATTGCAAAATACGGGATCGGATCGGGCCAGCTGTACATCTGCACTGCCCCCCTGGACGCAGTACAGAACGACCTTGTCCGAAATGCCGAGATCTTTGTCCCCTTGTTATACAAAGCTGCCATCGCGACCAACATCAGCAAACCGAATGCCTATACGATCGGCAAGCAGGCCCTCATTGAAATTGATTTCCCGGATGATGATTCAGAAAGGATCTACCAGTTCCAGGGAGCTTCCGAATTTATTCCGGGGATGATCCCGATGGGGCAAAACCTGCTTCTTGATGTCAAGGACCAGATCCAGTCAGCAGGATTCTATAATCTCATGTTGGGTGAGCAGGAGGAGGGCGTGTATGCATTCAACTACGACAGGGAAGAATCGGACCTTTCCTACCTTTCTGCGGACCAGCTCAGGTCCAGGCTGAACGGGAATGCAAATATCTGGACACAACAGGCCCGGGCCGATTTCACCCAGTTGATCGGTGAAAAAGACCGGGGCGTCGTATTGTGGAAATGGTGTATTATCTTAGCATTGTTATTTCTCGCATGCGAGATTCTCCTGATCAGAATTTGGAAGACCTGATATGCATATTCTCCTGAAAAAGGCAAAAATCCTGAATCCTGTATCTCCCTACCACAGACGGCGGCTTGATATCCTGGTCAAAAACGGCATCATCAGGGAAATCGGGAAAGACCTTTCCGCCGACAAGGCAGAGATCATCACATCGAGAAACCTCCATGTCTCTGCTGGATTTGTCGACATCGGCACACAGATCTGTGAACCCGGCTATGAATTCAGGGAGACCATCGAAACGATCAGGGATGCCGCATTTGCCGGTGGCTATACGGCGATTGCCAGCCTGGCGAATACGGATCCTGTCATCCAGAACCGATCGGAAGTGGAGTTCGTGATCAACAGGGGAAAGGCATGCGGCATCGAGATCCATCCGATCGGGGCCCTCAGCCAGGACACGGCAGGAAAAGACCTGACGCAGATGATGGAAATGCATGAAGCCGGGGCAGTCGGTTTTTCCGACGGCAGGAAACCCATCCAGGACAGTGGCCTCCTGATGCGGGCATTCCTCTATATCAAACCCTTCCAGGGCATCGTGTTTGACATCCCCTATGATGAGAATATCGCGCCCCATGGTCAGATCCATGAGGGAAAAGTAAGTACGCGGCTCGGGCTGGAGGGTATCCCGTCCATTGCCGAGGAAATCATGATCGCCCGGAACCTGTCGCTGCTGGAATATGCAGATTCCAAACTCCACTTGCGGGGAATATCCACGCGTGAGGGACTGCAGCTGATCAGGGAGGCCCAGAAATCAGGGCTCCCTGTCACATGCGATGTTTCTGCCTTCCACCTGATGTTTTCAGAGGAGGACCTGGAATCATTCGACAGCAATTTGAAGCTTTTCCCGCCGCTCAGGACAAAAAAAGATATTTCTGCATTGGTCCGCGGACTTAAGGATGGCGTGATCCAGCACATTGCCTCCTTTCATGACCCGCTCGAAATTGAAAGGAAGAAACTTGAGTTTCCGTATGCAGATTTCGGATCACTTGGACTGGAAAGTGCCTTTGCCATGGCACACACCGCATTGAAGGGCAAGCTTGCGCTGGGCGACCTGGTTCATCAGTTTACGGACGGGCCGCGTACCATCCTTGGCCTGGAGACACCGGTCATCGATGCGGGGCAACCGGCAAACATGGCCGTATTTGACCCGGACAAGGAATGGACATTTACAGATGCGCATATCCGGTCGCAATCGAGAAATGCGGCAGCAATGGGAATTAAGTTCACCGGCAAGGTCCTCGCAACGATCACCAAGCAGAGCTACTTCCAGAATTCAAAATGACTGATCGAAAAATAAGTGCTGTGATGGCAGATTTACCTAAATTGGAACGAAATACATTTATCACTTAAACCTTATAATATGAATTCCCCTGGTGTACAAAATGGAATCTTCGTCGGACTTGTCATGATCGTATACAATCTCGTTGCATGGTTCATCAATGCCGAGTTGTTATTTAACTGGGTCCTTGCGCTTGTTGTAGGCATTGGATTGTATGTATTCTTCATGTGGCGGGCCGGTAATGCAGCAAAAATAGAAAATGGCGGTTACCTCACATTCAAGCAAAGTCTCAAACCTACATTCCTGACTTATGTGATCGGCTCACTGATCGGTGTATTGTTTACCTATGTCCTGTACAACTTCATCGATCCGACGTTGAATGATATGATGCTGGAAAAAGCGATTGAAGTAGCTGAAAAAATGGTGAAAATGTTCGGCGGTAATGAAGAAGCAGTTGAACAGGCAATTGCTGAAGTTGAAGAGAAAGGTGCGAGCATGACCATCGGGACAATCGTGCAGAATTACCTTGTTGGGCTGATCTTCCCCGGCTTTGTCCTTGCACTCATCGTATCTGCAATCGTGAAGAAAAACCCGCCGGAAGAGGCTGTTGTTTAGGGTTTGATGGATCTGTCAATTG
>JARQTN010000049.1 GCA_029976695.1 Lewinellaceae bacterium | reverse complement strand
AGCAGCCGCTACTATTTAATCATTCATCAGACAACTATCCACTATCCACTATCCACTATCCATTATCCACTATCCATTATCCATTATCCACTATCCACTATCCATTATCCATTATCCACTATCCACTAAGACCTGATCGCATCCACAGGATCCATGCGGGCTGCTTGTAATGCAGGGATGATCCCCGAAATAATGCCGACGATGACAGCCACGATCACAGCGATCACGACATTGTCAAAAGAAAGGAACATTTCGAAACTCGATGTCCGCGCGATGATTTCCAAAACACCGAACACGATCAGCAGTCCGACGAGCCCCCCGATCATACAAAGGATAATCGACTCGATCAGAAACTCGAGCAGGATCACACCCTTTCGGGCACCAAGTGCTTTTTTGATCCCGATGATATTTGTCCGCTCCTTCACAGAAACGAACATGATGTTTGCGACCGAGATCATGCCCACCACAAGGGCAAACCCACCTATGATGATGCCCGCAATATTGAGCACCCTGAAGACAGGTTGCATCAGGGTCGTGAATATGGACATTTCATTGATCGCAAAATTGTCATCCTCGCGGGGCTTGAGTTTTCGATGGGCCCGGAGGACGCCTGTTACCTCGCCCCGGAGGTCCTCAAGCGATACACCTTCCGATGCCTTGACTGTGAGCAGTGTCCCCCAGGTATACCTCGACTTGACATTCACGAGTTTTTTCAATGCGTTATAGGAAATGATGACTGCCTCATCATACCTGAATGGCGAGAACAGGGACTCCCCTTCTTTTTCGAGCACGCCGACCACTTGAAACTTCCGCCCCATGATCCGGATTTCCTTTCCGATCGGCTCAACGGCCTGGAAAAGCCTTTGCGCCACTTCAATGCCCAGGATGACCCGGTTGGCGCCGCTTTGATATTCAAACGGGGTGAAATACCTGCCCTTTTCAAAAGTCAGGTTGTAGAGGTCACCGTAATCATAGGTCACGCCTGCCATGTAAGCGCCTTCAACGTGGGAGGAGTGAAACTTGATCGTCCGGCTCGGCACGATGATCGAAAGGGAGGCATAATCTGCCCCGCGCAATCGATCCTTCAAGACTTCATAATCAGCAAAATCAGGCTCGGGGCGCTTCATGTACTTCCACCAGTTCAGGTGCGGTGGTTCATTCCATGGCCTCTTATCGATGTAGAGGACATCATTTCCCAGCTTCTCAAAACTTTTCTCGATATTTTGCTTCAGCGAATCTACTGCAGATTTTACAGCAATAATGCAAAAGATACCGATGCTGATCCCGAGCAGGGACAGGAACGACCTCATCTTGTTGGCGTTCAATTGCTGAAGCGCCTGCACGATGCTCTCGTAAATGATCTTGATAAACATCCTCATCGCATCGAAGTTAAATAACCTGAATCAAATGGCCCGGATTATTAGATAAAACATCTCCTTCGTTCGTCGAGTTCACGGATGAAAAGGCCTATTCAGTTCAGGGTGGGTGATCGATCTTTCGTTATTATTTTTATTTTTGCACGAATTTAAATGCCGGAGGTACATGAGGACAAAACTATCTCAATTTGATTACACGCTGCCCCAGAAACTCATAGCGAAATATCCTTCAAAGGAGCGTGATGAATCAAGGCTTATGGTTGTACACCGGGATACCGGAAAAATAGAACACAAGATCTTCAAGGACCTTCTTGACTACTTCGATGACGGGGACTGTATGATTTTCAACAATACGAAGGTTTTCCCGGCCAGGCTGTTTGGAAGGAAAGAAAAAACCGGAGCCAAGATCGAAGTTTTCCTGCTCCGCGAATTAAACAAAGATGCCCGGTTATGGGATGTTCTTGTCGACCCGGCCAGGAAGATCCGGGTCGGGAACAAACTCTATTTCCCGGATGAGGAAGGCAATGAAGTACTCGTTGCCGAGGTGGTGGACAATACGACATCACGCGGGCGGACGATCCGTTTTTTCTATGATGGAGAGGATGCCGAATTCAAGGCAGAACTGAAAAGGTTAGGGAATACGCCGCTGCCCAAATACATCCAGCGCGAGCCTGAAGACATCGACAGGGAGCGCTATCAGACCATCTATGCCAAGGAAGTGGGCGCCGTGGCTGCCCCGACTGCCGGCCTTCATTTCAGCCGTGAACTGATGAAAAGGCTGGAGATCAAAGGAGTCAATTTCGCCGAAGTGACCCTGCATGTCGGGTTAGGGACCTTCAGGGGGATCGATGTAGAGGACCTCTCCAAGCATAAAATGGACGCGGAATACTTCAAGATCCCAACAAATGCAGTTGATATCGTGAATATGGCAAAGGAGGCTGACAGGCGAGTTTGCGCGGTCGGTACCACCTCCATGCGTACGATTGAATCCGGTGTTTCTGCCACAGGCTATTTGAAAGAGGCTGAAGGCTGGACGAACAAGTTTATCTATCCGCCCTATGATTTCAGCATTGCAAACAGCATGGTGACAAATTTTCACTTGCCAAAATCAAGCCTGTTGATCATGATTTGTGCTTTTGGCGGACAGGACCTGATCCTGGATGCATACAATGTCGCCATTAAGGAGAAATATCGTTTTTTCAGTTATGGTGACGCCATGCTGATCTTGTGATCGGGCATTTTTTCATACAGGAAAAAGGGAACGGACAAAAGGAACATTTTAGCACATTTTATAGTTGTTTGGATTGAATTTGATTTTTGATCTCATAAGCATTCAAATATGTATTGGACCTTAGAACTTGCCCATCATCTCCAGGACGCTCCATGGCCTGCTACCCGGGACGAGCTGATTGACTATGCCATCCGCTCCGGAGCCCCACTGGAAGTCCTCGAAAACCTTCAGCAAATGGAAGACGAAGGTGAAATCTATGAAAATATCGAGGATATCTGGCCGGATTACCCGCGCAAGGATGACTTCCTCTTCAATGAGGATGAATATTAGGCATCCCCGTTAAAAGGAAAATAAAAAGTCTTGTGAGAATTCTCGCAAGACTTTTTATTTTGCCGGCATTCATTCAGGGATATACATCAGCCTGTGGAAAAAATCACGATCGCCATTGACGGATACTCGGCATGCGGCAAGAGCACCCTCGCCAAAGAGCTGGCGCGCCAACTTGACTATATCTATGTAGACTCGGGCGCGATGTACCGGGCCGTGACATGGCACCTCATCAACCATCATATCAATGTCCATGATCCGGCGGCCGTCGCACGCAAGCTGCCGGATATTGGGTTGTCATTCCGGATCACTCCCGATGGCCGAAACCTGGTCTTCCTGAACGGGACCCCGGTAGAAGCCGAGATCAGGTCACCTGAAGTAAACCAGCTTGTCAGTATCGTGGCTGCCATACCGGCTGTCAGAAGGGCGATGGTCCGGAAGCAACAGCAGATCGGAGCATCGAAAGGCATTGTCATGGATGGAAGGGATATCGGCACCGTTGTATTCCCGGATGCAGAGCTTAAAATATTCCTGACTGCAGACCTGGAGATCCGTGTCCAGCGGCGGTATCAGGAAATGTCAGCAACTGGCATTCTGCGCACAGAAGCCGAAGTACGCCACAACCTTCAGGAAAGGGATCGCATAGACACCACAAGGGAGGATTCACCGTTGACAAAGGCAAAAGATGCCGTCACCATGGACAATTCAAACCTGTCCAGGGAAGAACAGGCTGCCATGGCCCTTGCACTGGCCCGCCTGAGAATTGCGGCACGCTGATCAAATCCGCTCAACCTGGTCGCCGGGTATCCAGCCGTGGTCCTGGTTCAGCAGCTCCACATAGATCCAGTCACCGATCTGGTTGCGGATCTCAACTTTCTCACCTTCATAGATGGTTCCGTATGAAGTGCTCATCTGGTCCGGGCCAACTTTCAATTCAGTACGACGGGCCATCAGGATGGCAGTATGCGTTTCATAGATCCGCTGGGAGGCCACGTAGACCATCGAAAAAAAGAAAACAGAACATGCAGCGGATGCCAGAACCATCCAGAATCGCACCGTGATGCCCCTGAGCTTTGACCTGCGCATCGCAAGGACCAAACTGCCTGCCGTGATCCACAGGAAGAGCAAACCCAGCCAGGTCCAGGCTCCGGGCCCAAGGCTTCCATTCAGTTTGCGCAGCCACTCGGAAAGGAAAAACGGAGTCACGGGTATGACGGGATCGAAAATCCGTTCTCGTGCGCGATTGATATTTTTCCTGATCATTTCATTGTTCGGGTCCTTTTTAAGCGCACGCTCCAGATAGAGGATCGCTTTTCCGATGGAATCAAGATGAAGGTATGCCGTACCGAGGTTGTAATCCAGGGCAGTGGACTGCCAGCCTGATGCACTGATCTCCCTGAAAGCATCCAACGCCTCGGTATACTTGCCATTTTCCGCCAATTGCACTGCAGTGGCAAACCTCCCGGACATGTCCTGCCCCTTCAATATGACCGGGATGCAGAAGATGAAAATCAGGACTTTTTTCATTTCAGATGTGCCTTTGATACAGAACAAGGGTAAAATTATGAATTCCTATTGATAGAGGTCATCAACGCCAACCGGCCTCATATCCGTGATCCAGCGGAAACCCTCAAGCTGCATGGCATTCGGGTTGATGCCCTGCACCGGCGACATTTTGGACTTTGGGGCTGTCAGGAATTTCACGGTATTCATCTGTTTGTTCTCAAAAAGGAATTCCATTTCGCTGCAGATGGATCTGTTGACCCCGATATACGCATCTTCCTCGTCGCGCGCATAATAGACGGACTCCGCATTCCCTTCCACATAGATCCTTTTGATCTCGTCGGCCTCAAAAAAAGAAGTGATGTATTTCCCTTTGATCTGGTTGTAGAAAATCTCATTCACCTGGTTGATGATAAACCCGTTATGGCGCATGATAAAGCGGTCAATCTTCTCATCTTTCATTTGCATCGAGATGCTGTCTGCGACAAACTGGGTCGTGTCTGACCAAAGGACGGGGTTCCTGTAGAACTGAAAAAGTGAATCCCGGCTATTGAACGTCAGGGAATCGCAGACCCCCTGCATGTTGGATTTGTACAGCTCTACATTGTAAAAGGCCCTGAAATGCCGGACAGAATCGAGGATCGCCTGACCGGAAGTATCGACATCGACCGAATCCAGGGTTGTCAGCACGTTCAGTTCATCTGCGGAAAGATATAAGGTATCGCCATCCATCTCGGTTTTAAGCAGCGGCTTCCTGACACCGAATGCACGGATATAATCGATATCCTTCCGATAAATGGCAGAATCTGATTCGATGACATATCCGGAGGCGGTATCCCGCCAGACGACATTCCCGGACGCGTTTCCCAACTTGGTTTCATCATCGTAATCAATGAATTCTGCGGATAAATTCTGGCTGCCCTCATTGACCCGGCTCTTTCCTTTTGTCTGCAAGGCATCACTCCGGGTATTGTACAGGATCTCCTCTGCATACACGGTCCTGCTGCTGTCCGCATAAAATGCATTTCCCCTGATCTCTGCCAGGCCTGTCCGTTCATCATATTTCAGGTATTCGGACCGGATCAACCGGTCACCCTCCTGAAAATCCACATGACCGATCAGTTCAATGGTGGAATCCTTCTGGATGTGCCTGATCGTATCTGCAGTTGCTGTTTTTTCAGGATCCCGGTATTGCGCGCGTTTCCTGAATTCGGATACCTTGTTCCGGATGTCGTAAAAACCTGCCTCGCAATAGATCTCCCTGTCAGTACCCTGGAGGATCCGCGTCGGGCCCAGGAAGATCGTGGTTTCTTCATCCACCAGGTAAAGGATGGAATCTGCTGTCAGGGTAAAGTCCGGATGGAAGACAAATACACTGTCCTTGAATGTCGCCCGGTTGAGCCCCACATCGAAGATGCCGCGCCTGCTCTGCAATTGGGTCGAGTCGTCATAGAGCGTGCCATGGTTTTCATACCGGGCGATTTTTGTTTTCAGGCTGTAATCCAGTTCTGTGGTCCAGAGTTGCTGTTTGAGGTTTGTCAGCACGACTTCGCCCTTGAGGATCGCCAGCATGGTATCTGCCAGGTAGTACAGGGTATCCGAAAAGATACTCACCGAGTCCCCTTGCTGGATGGTGATCTCGTCATAGGCAAACACACGGTTGTTATTGATGATGACAGCAGAGTCGCAGTACATGTAGGTGGAGTCCTGCTTCAGCTCGATGTGGCCATCGACATATTTCACCGTCGAATCCCCTTCCTGGATGATGAGCAGGTTGTCAGAATGCAGGACACGCACCATTTCTTTCCGGGTTGTATCCTGCGCGGATGCAGCGGCCTCCTGGGCCATCGCACCTGTAGCAACCAGCATGAAAAAAACTACCCCCGCAAGGGAATTCACGATCTTCATTTGCATCCCTGAAAACAAACGCTTTCCATTTTTGAAATGTTGTTAGACCTCTTGCAGGACAAGCTCCGCAGCATCCTGCCCTACCCTGCTGCCGATCGCCACACCCATGCCGCCAAGGCGCACGGCACAGTACACGCCTTCACTGATGCGGCGCACGATTGGTCGCTTTTCTTTCCCTACGCCCATTATCCCGCTCCAGGAGCGATCAATCCTGACCTCCCGGCCTTCCATCACCACCTTGGTCAGATAGCCCTTTAACGCATCCTGAACAGGCTGGGAAAAGCCAAATTCCGCTGTCGTTTCACCTTCCGGGTCATGATTTCTTGCCCCCCCGATCAGGATGCGGCCGGCATAGTCGCGAAAGTAGAAAAATCCCGCATGTGAATGATAACCCCCCTTCCATTCCAATCCAGGGATCACCTCCGTCAGCAGCACCTGGTTGCGGGCCGGCTGCACATCAAGATCGGGCAGCAACCTGGAAGCAAACCCGTTGGTGGCAAACAGCAAGTGTTTGCAAGTCAGCGAATATCCTTCTGCTGACTGAACCCGCACCATCCCAGAATCACGAACCCAGTCAACCACTGAAAACGGTCGAAAAAATGTGATGCCACTGGATTGGGCCATGGCAGCCAGGTACCGGACCAGCTTCCCGGGGTGGAGGTACCCCTCGGCCGGACATGAAACCAGGTGCCTGATTGCCTTTCCCCGGCTTCGGGTATCCAGCACCTGGAACCGACCATCTTGCCCGATGATTTCGTTCAGATGCCGGTTGAGCTCATCGATCATGGCGGCGGACTGCTCCCAGAACTCAGTATCCTCATCCCTGAAGATCTCAAACCCTCCATGCACCTGGTAGTCCATGCTCGCAGCAGGAACCCTTTTGTGCAGCACTTGCAGACCCTTCCACCTCTGTTCAATAAGCTCAAGGCAAGCATCCAGGCCCCTTTCCCTGATATCCGAGGCAAGTTCTGAAAGGCTCCCGAAAGTGGCGAATCCGGCATTTCGCGTACTCGCCCCCAGCGGATAATACCACCGGTCAGCTACTGCGACGCGCAGGGCAGGTGCCCGCTCTATCAGGCTGATCGCCGCATTTAAGCCGACAAGGCCGCTCCCAACGACCAGCACATCAAAGGAATCCGGAAATACATCTGTTTCCCATATGCTCTCCCGGTGCTGCATCGGATCTGTATTCATGCCTGTGAAAGACCGGGGTTTACAGCCCGGTTCGGATATTCCCTGATTTTAGTAATATTGCGAAAAGATACGATCCATGATCCAAAGAATACAATCTGTTTTTCTGCTGCTTGTATCAGCAGGATTTTTTTCCCTGTTCGGTTTTCCGTTTGCGACCACTGACGCGTCCGCATCAAATGCATTGAATGACCAGGTATTCGAGGTCATGGACAATCCGATCCTGCTTGTCCTCGCTGCATTGGGAGGGGTCCTGGCGTTGATCAATATCTTCCTGTTCAGGAACAGGAAAAGGCAGATGCATATCGGGATCCTGCTCATCGTTTTGGGTATCCTTCTCGGGATAGCGGCCTTTGTGCTTTTCATGCAGGAATCTCAGGAATTGCCAAAGCAGGCGACTGTACATGATGCCGTCGGCACGTACATCCCCTTCGTGATCATTGCGTTTTCTGTCGCTGCAAACTATTTTATCCGGAAGGATGAAAAAACGGTTCGGTCCATGGACAGGCTGAGATAAAAAAAGCCACTCAGGATGACTCTCTGAGTGGCTCGGTATCATTGTTCAATTGCCTTTAAAAGCTCTCCTTCCGCTTGGCGGAATAATTTACTTTCTGCTGTCCTGATTTCCTCAGTTCTGTCTTGACATCCTGCACGATACCCATCGTCACTTTCCCATCTACCTTCAGCGATGAAGTGATTGCATCACGCTGAGCTTCAGGCACCTTCACTTTGTGCTTTTCAAGGAAGAGCGGGATGTCGGCCACACTCGAAAACTTGTCACCTAACTGAAGTCTTGGCTTTGATCCGTACAGGTCCTGAAACTCAGGATTCGGTTTTCCGATATACAGGAAGTTGACCAGGGATTTCTTCTCCAGCTTGGTCAATTCAGTCGCAAATGGCGTATTGACCTGGACCTTCAGTTCCGTATCCCTCAGGACGGTCACCACCATAAAGAAAAAGAGCAGCATGAAGATGATATCCGGCAAGGAAGCCGTTGATATCGCAGGTGAACTCTTTCCTCTCTTTTTATTGAATTTGGACATCTCAGATTTTGTTTGTCAAACCATTAATTTTCTTCCCCGAATGCGGTTGGTTCAGCCTCTGAAAGGATCATCGGGATCGTGTTCCGTACAACCTGCCTCTGGTCCGAACTCAGGTTTTCATATTGCTTTCCGAACCGCCTCATGGCTTCTTCGTTCCGCAGTTCATTATATGCTGCCTGGAGTTCATTATACACGGAGATATAGGTCTCATAGGATGTGCCCCTGTCATTTTTCAGGGATACGATCGCCTTGCCAGGAGACTCGGCGAGATCTTCCCTCGCCTGTGGATTCCGGATAAACTCCTTGGCTCTTTGCTTGAGGCTTGCCACATTGGTGACCTCACCCCGCACAAGCAGCTGGTTGGATGCATTCACCAGTACGGAAAAGACATTCCGTTCACGCAGCTTCTGCGTTTCCGGCTCCTCTTCTGACCAGGGCGGAAGGCGCACGAGAATCCCTTCATCTTCTTCGATCGTCGTCGTCACCAGGAAAAAGATCAGGAGCAAAAAGGCAATATCTGCCATTGAGCCTGCATTGATCTCATTGCTGATCCGGTCTCTTAAACTCGTTTTGGCCATAAGAAAATTATTTAAAGAGGTTTCTGATCTCTGCCACGACAAATGCAAGGACAGCGATACCCGCAAGTGCTAGGACTGTACTCAGTGCCGCAGAAATGAGCTTGCTGACCCCGTCCGTGATATTGAATTGCTGGGCAAGGGCCTGCATCCTTTCTCCCGTTTCCGGTGTGGCCATGCTGTACAGGATAAAAAACAACACGGCAATGACGGCGATGCTGATCAGGAACTTGACAGCACCTTTAGGGTTCGTTGCCAATTGGTAGATCCCGAAAAGAATGCTTGCCGCAAAGCAGATGACGATGAGTGCGAGGGCACAATACAGCCCTGCATTAAAGATCGTGGTTGTCCCTTTCTCCTCTGGAGGCAGCATATTGAATTCTGACACGCCGCTTATTGCAGGGATCAGGAATATCAATGTGACCAGCAGACCGAGTCCAAAGGCGAAACCCGTTCCATATTTGGTTAATAACCGATACATAGACTTAGTTTTTAGATCTGTTTACGATTTGAATACATTATTTCTGGCCATGATATCGACCAACCCGATTGAGGCATCCTCCATGCGGTTTACGATGCCGTCAATTTTTGAAACAATGTAATTGTAAAAGATCTGGAGGATAATGGCGACAATCAACCCGAAAACCGTGGTCAAAAGGGCCACCTTGATACCTCCTGCCACAACGGAAGGTGAAAGCGAGCTCGTTGCCTGGATCCTGTCAAATGCCTGGATCATACCGATAACCGTACCCATAAATCCGAGCATCGGCGCAATCGCGATAAAGAGGGAGATCCAGATCAGTCCCTTTTCGAGGAGGCCCATCTGAACGCTGCCATAGGAGACAATCGCCTTTTCGACGGCTTCTGGCCCGTCCTTCGCGTTGCGCAGGCCTTCATACATGATACTGGCTGTCGGGCCAGGAGTCGATTTGGCTACTTCCATAGCACCTTCGAGGTCACCTTCAGCGAGCTTTGCGTCAATGTTGTTGAGCAATCTGTCTGTATTGGTCGTCGCGATGTTGAGCGTAATAATCCGTTCAATGGCAAATGCGAGGCCAAGGATCAGGCAGACAAGTACCAGGCTCATAAAGCGCCAGTCCCCTTCAATAAATTTTTCCTTTAAAACTTGAAAAGCCCCGGTAGAGTCCTGAGCTGCAAGGTCCTGTGATCCGATGGTAAACATCACAATGAGAACCACAACGACTACTAATAATTTTCGCATGTTAATCTAGATTTACAGGTTGGTTAATTCAATGAGATTGTTAAAAATATAAATTATTAACTAAGTTTTGTTTTTAAAATCGAGTTTTTTCCCCTCCTGCAGACAATTCCGGATATCGGGCTCCACGGTTGATTTCATATGTGGCGGAGAGTGAGGGATTCGAACCCTCGATACCCTTTTGGGGTATACACACTTTCCAGGCGTGCGCCTTCGACCACTCGGCCAACTCTCCCTAAAATTGATTCTGGATGTGCATTAGAATCTTGGCACAAGGTACATAATTCCAGTTCTTTCAGTATAAAGGATGCATGCGACTCACTTTTGGTTGCTTCTGCCGATCCCTGGATATGTGACCCTGAAAGATCATCGTAAAATTAGAAATTATACGCGGAATACAAAATTCAGGAACGTCCTTCCTCAGAAGTGCATTTCGGGAAAAGGCGCAACGCATTTCCGGTCGTCATCCCTGCAATCTCAGGCAGGGTCATACCCATGCTTTCTGCCAAAAATTCAGCTGTATGCTTCAGGTAGCTGCTTTCATTTCGCTTCCCCCGGAAAGGCACCGGGGAAAGGTATGGCGCGTCCGTTTCCAGGACAACGGTTGACAGGTCCAGTTGTGGCAGGACCTGGTGCATCCCGGAATTCCTGAATGTGATGACACCACCCAGCCCTATCATCATGCCCGCATCCCGGATGCGCATAGCCTGGTCCGCTGTACCATTAAAGCAGTGGAATACACCAGTTAGCCTGCCGTCCTGCATCTCCTCGATGATCCCGATATTCAGATCCAAAGATTCACGCGAGTGGATGACAATGGGCAGCCCCAGCTCCCGGGCCCATTCGATGTGCCTCCTGAAGGAGATCTCCTGCTCTTTCCGGAAAGTCGTATCCCAATACAGGTCGATGCCGGTTTCGCCCACACCAACCCACTTTCCTTCACCAAAGAGCATATTTTCTACTTGATCGAGGACTTCACGATAATCCTCCTTCACAGAACAAGGGTGCAACCCCATCATGGGATAACACTGGCCGGGGTAATCAGCGGCAAGGGCGAGCATGTCAGCATCTGTTGCCTGGTCAATATTCGGCAACAGGATTTTTGACACACCAGCAGCTTCCGCCCGCCTGACGACCTCCCCGATATCAGAACTGAACTGGTCGAGGTACAGGTGGGCATGCGTATCGATCAATATGGGTGGTGGCATTCTGTTATATTTGATCCTTATTCATGTTCAAATGGCAAAGAAACAGAAATATTATGTAGTCTGGGATGGATTGACACCGGGTGTGTATGATTCCTGGGCGAAATGCCAGCAGCAGATCAAGGGGTATCCGAATGCAAAATACAAGTCCTACCCCTCCAGGGAAGCGGCTGAAGAAGCCTACTCATCCGGCTACTCACCTGCCTCCAAAAAAAGCAGGAAACCTGCTGACCATCATGTGCACTTGTTTGAAATCCCTTTTGAAAAAAACAGCATCAGCGTGGATGCGGCATGTTCCGGCAACCCGGGGATCATGGAATACAGGGGCGTATATACAACCGATGGTACGGAGATCTTCCGGCAGGGGCCGTTTCATGACGGCACAAACAATATCGGTGAGTTTTTAGCGCTTGTCCATGCACTTGCCTGGCTAAAAAACCTGGGCAAGGAGGATGTGGTGATCTATTCAGACAGCAGGACTGCCATGGCCTGGCTTCGGAACAAGAAAGCCAAAACAACGCTCCGGCATACTTCACGGAATAAAAAACTGTTTGAGCTCATCCACCGTGCGGAGGCCTGGCTTCGGAACAACAGGTACGGCAATCCTGTCGTCAAATGGCCCACAGAGGAATGGGGAGAGATCCCCGCTGATTTCGGGAGGAAGTAGAGATTATTTCGCTTTCACAAACCGCATGGCATAGTCGGCATCCACCTTGCCCTTCCGGATATTTTCAAGTTTCCTTCTGAGCAACCGCCGTTTTAGCGGCTTGACGTGTTCTGTAAAAAGGATCCCGTCGATGTGGTCGTATTCATGCTGGATCACACGTGCATTCATGCCGGTAAAAGTCTCGAGATGCACGGCAAACGACTCATCCAGGTACTCGAGTGTGATGGTCTCCTGGCGCTCGACGTCAGCTCTGACGTTGGGAATGCTCAGGCATCCCTCTTCATAGTCCCAGAATGCACCGCCCTCCTCGATTTTCCGGGCATTGATGAATGCCCGCTTGATGCCTTTCCCCTTTGTTTCCTCATCTTCGATCTGGACTGTATCCACGACAAAAACGCGGACTGATTTTCCGACCTGGGGTGCGGCAAGGCCTACCCCGCTCGCATGGTACATCGTCTCCCACATATCCTCAATGAGCTTGCTGATATCCGGATCATTCATTTCCACATCATCAGCCATGCGCTTCAGAACCGGTTGTCCGTATGCATAAATAGGTCGTATCATCTTAAATATGTCCTAAGTATTCCTGTAAAATGATCACGGCACTCATCTTATCCACGAGCTTCTTGTCACGCCGCCTTTTCTTTTTCACCCCCGCAGCAAGGATCACGGATTTTGCCCGCTGTGACGTGAATGATTCATCATGCAAATCTACGGGAATCCAGGAAAACCTTTTCCTGACCCCCTCGATGAAATCATCAATCTCTTTCTTGAATGCCTGGTTATACACCTCGTGGAAAAACGGGTACCCGATGATAATCCTGGAAACCTCTTCCTTTCCGATGTAATCCTCGAGAAAACCGAACACATCAGGCGTGTCCAGGGAAGCCAGGCCATTGACGATGAGCTGGAGCGGATCCGTCGCCGCAATCCCGGTTCTCTTTTTCCCATAGTCTATCGATATCACCCTGCCCATCAGTATATGTAATCAATGAAGCCAAAGATAAGTTCAAAAAAGAAGACCCCCTCCGAACTTTATCGGAGAGGGGTCCCATCCCAAAAACAGTAAACTCTTATGAAAAAAAACGAAATACTATTTCGTGACGACCATCTTGCGTGTCGCCATGTATCCTTCAGAAGCCAGTTGGTAATACAGGACTCCGGTTGCACCCAGCTGATCCTGTGAAACCTGGACTTCATTGTATCCTTTCACGCCATCCACATCGATCGTCCGCAGTGCTTTTCCTGTCACATCAAAGACAGTCAAAGTCGCAGGAGAAGCTTCAGGCAGGTTGAACGCAATCGTCGTGACCTGCGTGAACGGGTTCGGTCTGTTCTGGAACAACTCGAAATCAGGCGCAGCATCCCCCCTGAACACCAGGTTCAGGTCCAGTACTTCCTCTGCCTTGCTGTACGCTTCGGCAGCCGTCACATCGGAAGTGATTGAAAGGAGCCTGTTCAGCGAGCCATCCTGCTTGATCCTGAGCTGAACCTCAAAGAGGGCCTGGTCACTGTCGACGGATTTTCCGTCAAGATCAAACCAGCTCATCGTAAAGAGTCCGTCCTCAAGCCTGTTCATGCCGACCAGGTCATCTGAAACCTGGAGGCTTGCACTGGCGACATTCATGACTTCAAGTTTCTGTGCATCAAAGTTCATCGTAAACTGGAAGCCTTTCACACCATTGAATGCATCTGCATATACCGGCACTGAGATCACCTCACCAGCCTTCACTTCACGGCTATCCACCGCAAAATCAAGGGTACCCGGGGCATTCCTCGTTACGACCTGTGTGGCATTGGCCACCACGGTGTTGTTGAGGTCACCCACTTTGATCGCGACGAAATCAACATCTTCCATATCTGTATTCAAGCCATTCAGGAGATACGTTTCAGGGAACGCCTCCATCCATGGATTGAACGGATCGGCAAACTGGTAAGCCCTGTCCACAAACCTCCAGCTTGTATTGGAAGGAAGATCGTCATAGATCCCAAGGATCAGTTTGCGCAATTCGATCAGGTCAATTGCCGATACAGATTCACTGTTGTTGGCGTCTGCTGCGATCATGTCATACGGTGAAGTGAATGACTCGATGCCAAGCAGGTGACGCTGGATCCTGACCAGGTCGAGCGTGCTCACACCATTCTTGTCATCACCATCCCTTTTCGGTGAAATCTCGTATGTGCCTCCAAGCGGCATCGCGGGGAAGCTGTAGATCCCTTCCGAAGTCGTCACCACAGGCAGCATGTTTGTACCCATCAGTGAAACTTCCACCTCGGCTACCTCCAGCGAGCTTTCCGTGATGACCTCACCACTGATCACACCGGTAGCACCTCCTGTGTTTCCGCTGCAAACATTCATGTTGTCCTGCACGATGATATACGTCTCACAATAGTCAAACCTGCCATTACTGTCGTGTGCATAAATGCGTACCGGTGTCTGTCCACCAACGTGGCTGCAGTCAAAGGTCCTGCTCAGGTCGTTGGGATCTTCCGAGAAAGATACCGTTACGGGCAGTCCGCATGCATGGTAGCTGCTCGCATCAAAGTCTGATGCCCAGATCACGACCATGCCTCCGTCAGGATCGCCATCTCCATCTACGTCCACACCCATGAGGTCTGCACTCAGGCCATTGATACAAACAGGCGTCGGCTTCTTGCAGGACTCGATCGTGAAGAACTGCTCCTGAGAGGTTGTGTTGCCACATTTGTCTTCGAAGGAATAGATGATCCGGTGTGCACCAATCGGGTATGTGCCGGAAGCATTGATCGTATTTCCCGTACCACTGTCACTTGCATTGATTGATCCATCACTGAAAGCATCCAGCTGCCAGCTCCAGACGAGCTCATCATCCGGTGTACAATCATCAGTTGCGGTCTGGATCAGCTCGATAAAGAGGCCTCCGCAATCAAATTCATTACATACATCGATGAACGGTTGGTCTGTCTGGAATTCTGGACCGAATTCGTTGGTCACCTTGATGACCTGTGTATGTTCCCAGTAGTTCACATTTTCGATCAGTTCACCATACTCTTCAAACAGGCACCATTCAATGATCTGCCAGGTACGCAGGATCTTGAAACAGGCTCCTTCCACGAACGGGAATACCTGGTCCTCGTAGTTGACACCGACAAGGTCACACTCATCTTCCACGATCACCGGCCTGTCAAATGGTGGTGACAGATCATCCGGATCTGTTCCCAGGAAACACTCCGCCCCGGTGAAATCCAGCGGCCATGTGATATCCTTGGTCTCGAGCGGATCGAAATTCATCACCGTAATGATCTGGCTGCAATCACTGAATCCATTGTCATCTGCTGCCCGGAAATAACGTGTAATCGAACCCGTACCGCAGTTGTTGATGCTGGGTGTAATCGTCTCTGTCAAATCAATGTTACAATTATCAAGTGCAAGACCGTCAATCCCACAAACAAATCCATCGCTGTCAGCGTGATCATTCGTCGGATCAAAAACGCACCATTCAGACACTTCTTCCTCGGCAAACCTGATCACACCGAATTCTGAAAGGTTGTCCAGGTCGTAATCATACTCGCAACTGATGGTGACAGGTGATGGACAATCAATGATCGGTTTGATCTTGTCCTGCACCTCTACTTCAACCATGCAGGTGTTGCTGTTTCCGGACTCGTCCGTGACTGTCAGGATAATCATGATCGGTTGTTCGGCACCGACATCACAGCATGCAAAAGGTACCCTGGTCCTGTCTACCGTCCCACGGTCGCGGCTGTTTACTTCACCATTCGGGTCATTATCCTCTCCTGCACCCTGGGTTGTCCAGTCGAAATCGATGCAGGAATCCATCCTTCGTGCAACGAATGAGATCGGACCACAATCATCATAACTGCCATCATCAAAGACGTGTGCCGGGACTGTGGTCAGGCCCCCGATCTCAAACCCGGTCAGGCTGACAATCGTGTGCTCATCACAAACGGGTACCGGTGGCGTATCATCCATTACCGTGACCGTGTAGCTGCATTCACTGGAATTGAGGCAATCATCGTATACCGTATACGTGATCAGGTTTTCGCCAACCGGAAGAGGCACAAAAAATCCCCCATTCTGGTTTTCGAAACCACCCGGGAATGTAACAGTGACCTGGCTGATGCCGTTGCAGTTGTCTATTGCACCGACAGGCGGTACCAGGTATGTCGCTGTACATTCTGAAGTGTTCGTCGTGATCTGCTGGTCGAACGGGCAGTCCAGTGCCGGACCTTCATCGTCCACAATCTCGATCAGTTGTACAAACATTGTATCCACTTCACCCAGGCAGTGCCATTCACGCACTGTCCACATCCGCATGATCTTGCGTACACACCCGATCGGGCCGATGTTGACATCTTCAAACGTGGTTGCCGAGTTGCAGTTCAGATCAAATTCAGGATAGATCGGGTTGCCATTGATCGTCGGCACCCCGGTACCACCCGGACCATCCGGATCCGGATTGCCGTCACCATCTGCATCAGGGAAGTTGACATCGCAGGATAGCGGGTTGCCATTGCTGATCGAAATTTCCTCCGGCCAGTCAATCTCGTCAAAATCGATGCGCTCGAGGTAAAATACCTGTGTACACGTATCTGCATAGTTACCAGATGCATCCACGGCAGTATACCACCTCGTCAGTTTGCGGCTGAAATAAGGATCACAGATCGTCTCCAGATCCTCATCCAATGGGATGATCGTGGCACCCGAGCAGTTATCGTCAACTGCAGGAGCCGTCAGGATCGGATCAATGTCAATACAGCTGATCACACATTGCTGGATGATATCACCAGGCCCTGTGATATCCCATTGATAATCGCCAAGTGTACTGTTGCTTGACCAGGTTGAGGTAACCAATGTGTAGCTTCCCGGAACAAGGTTAAGCTGGATCATGAGTTCGGGGTCAAGTCCGTTGCCAGAATCATCATCACCACCCAACAAGTTATCACAAACCGCTGTAGGATCAAATTCCCCATCGAAAATGGCTCCTATTGGATCAGAAGGATCACCACTGAACGTAAATGTGTACATCCCGGCAGCAGTAATGCTGAACCTGTATGTGTCGTAGTAGTGAGGACCTCCCCCAACCGGAATCAGGTTCAATGGCGGAAAAGCCCAGCAAGCATTCTCGATATTCGCTGAGGGATCTGAAGTGGTCAACGCACCCGTTATGGTGGATACAGGCTCCTCGGTACAGTCACAATCCATGACCGGTGCCATTTTATCCTGGACAAGGATCGTTGACCAGCAGCTGTTGCCAGAGATATTGTCATAGACACTGACCATCAAATTCTGGTCAAGTTCGCTGTAGCCCACTACAGGTGAATTTGGTAGCGTGTCCCCGGCAAGTGTCATGACAAACACTTCAAATTGGCCGTCAGGACATGCATCAGTGTAGGCAACCATGTCAGCGGTTACTTCGGCAAGGCATTCCATATCGAGTGAAACCTGCGCATCGTGACACACGAGGACGCAGCTTTCATCGTCCGGATCGCTTTGGGCGAAAGACTGTCCCTGGAACAGGAAAAGGCAGATGCTCAGCACTGCCATCGAGCGAAGTACGTTACTGAAAATGGAATGTTGCACTTCACCCAGGAATGAGAACGGTAAATTCGTTTTCTTCATGAGATCTTAGTTTTAGTTAATCAAAATAATATCCATACAGAGCGCCATACAGCGATGTATGATCCAAAAGCAACGGATTGCTTGTTGTGATCTTAGCAATCATCCATGGTCTCTCCCCAATACGGGAGATCTCAAGGATCTATGTCCGATTATCATTTCTTTGCTTCCGGACCGGAAGCTGGTTGGCAGGTTCTTCTATCGAAAAGGATACATATTAAATAATCCTATATATCAAAATATATGTAATCCTTAGCGTACTATAAAACAGTTATAAACAAATAACGATTTTTTATAATACAATGACAAATATAGGCAGCAGCTTGTATCTACAACTACCCAATATATGGTATTTTTTGCATTAAAATTATTTTTACTTTGTATTATTCTATTTATCAGTAGTTTATATAAAGTTAAAAGACACAAATGATAAATATTTTTAATATGTACTGAAATTTTAACAAAAAAAATCCCTCTCTTGCGAGAGGGATCAGTCACTAAACAGTACAAAAATGGGACTCTCTCATCCCAAATGGTCCAAGAACTTATTATTCCTGAAGGATCATTTTCCGTGTCGCTGTAAACCCGTCAGTCAGAATTGAATAATAGTACACACCGGCCGAAGTGAAGACATCCCTTCCAAGTGATACCTGGTGGATGCCCGCACTGAAGGCTCCTTCACGGTGCCAGATCAGCTGGCCGTTTGACTGGTATACATTGATTTCAACGTCTGCTGCATTCGGCAGGCTGAAACCGATCATTGTTTCATCAGTGAACGGGTTTGGTATATTCTGGTAAAGGGCATAGTCCTTTCCGGATTTGCGGATCCATTCAATGCCCAGCGCATTGATCGTCATTTGCTCACCATCCTGGTAAACTTCAGGCTTGAGGGTATGCCCGGCAAGGAGCATCATATCCGAGAGGCGCACGCCTTTATGCACATCATGCAGCCGGATTGTGAACACGGGTGTTTCCTCATCCCAGACGATATTCTCCACATCATTCCATACGACAGTCAGCCGGTTGTCGGCAATATGGATATCCTCCGGTCTAAAGATATCGTTCAGGCCTTCAATCTCCCAGCCTGCAGCCAGCGCTGGATCAAACTCCATGCTGAACTGTATCCCGATCATCGGTGAAACGCCAGCCAGGTAGAACGGCACTTCAATCGTCCCGCCAGCCGAAACCAGGTCTTCAGCCTGCAAGGCTGCTCCGGCAGTCCGGGTCACGACCTCAGGGCCATTGAGATTGAAATAGGAGCCATTGACGTCACCCACCTTGATCCCAATGAAATCAATTTCTGTGGAAGCATGCATCAATGTATCGAGGTACACGCTTTCCGGAAATTCCGTCATGAACGGGTTGTAGGGATCCGGAAACTGGAATGTGGACTCGACAAACCGCCATGATTCATTCTCAGGAAATTCCGAATAAATTCCCAGCAGCAATTTGCGCAATTCCAGCACATCAAGGCCTGAGACCCGGCCGCTCCTGTTCACATCGGCAGCGATCATTTTATATGGGGAAGTGAGCGGAGCAATGCCAAGCAGGTGCTTCTGGATACCGACAAGGTCGAGTGTGGAAATCCCCTCAAGATCATCTTTATCCCTGGAAGGCTTCACGGTATACCCGCCACTGTTGAACAGCCCCTGGATGAAGTAATTCCCGGTTTCGGATGTCATGGCAGGCTCCATGGGCATCCCCTGGATCATCACTTCAGTCTCTTCCACTGCAAACCCGTCTTCACTTTCAATTTCACCGCCAATGGTGAATCCATCACCACATGAATCATCATTATCGTCAAGCTCCAGGTCGGCCGTATTGCAGGAGTCGATTTTCATCCCATCCAGGTCATAGAACCAGAGGCTCCTGGTCGTGACACCCACATCGCCGCAACTGAATGTGCGGAGTGAATCAAATGGATCACTGTTGGAATAACTGAAATAGTAGTCATTGATATCCGAGCAGGTACCTGGTGTGAATACCACATAGTCCCTTGCATGGATGGTTATCTCCAGCTCTGGCGGCAATTCCACTACGATTTTGATACACTGGAACATGGGCGGGGATTGCTCCGTAATCTCTACCTCAACCTCCTGTGAGCTGATATTCCCGCATTCATCCGTTGCTGTGAATGTGACCACGGTAGTGCCAAAGGGGTAATTCCCGCTGGCGTCTGCTCCGTCTGTGTTGCCATAGGGAGAGTCATTTGTATACGTGATCTCGCTGCAATCCGTTGCTGACGCAACAAGGTTGACAAAGATCTCACAGTTTCCGGGAGTGGCCACAAGGTTGATATCGTTCAGGTTGTTGAAAACCGGAGGCGTGAAATCATTCACCGTGATCGTCTGCACAAATACGAAAATCCCATTTTGGGTCCCTGGCTCAAGCTGACAGGTGTCAATGATCGTCCACGTCCTTGTAAATGACTGGCATACTGTATTCGGATCATTGTCCACAGTGAATTCAGGATCAGAATCCTCGAAGTTCACTGAAATGGCAGCGCATGATGTGGGCGACAAATTAATGACCGGGCTGCCATTCGGAATATCTTCCGGATCAGTGGAAGCACAATCAGTCAATTCGATCAATGCTGGCGGAAAATCGATGTCACCTGCATCAAAAGGATCGGGATTCCCGATCGCAATGGTCTGAACGCATTGCACTGGTGGATTTGTATTGTCCGTAGCGGTAAAAGTCCGCAGGATCGTACCCGCCCCGCAATTGTCGAGATCGATATTAGAGGATTCCGTGACGACCGGTTCAACGCAATTGTCCACTGCAGTGGCCACGCCAAACTCGGACAGGTCTCCGAGGTCAATCTCGTCATTACAATTCAGCTGTACATTCGGCGGACATGTAATCACCGGTGAAAGATCATCCACAACGGTGACCGTTGCGGTACAACTGGCCGAATTCCCCATCTGATCCGTAACGGTCAGGGTCACGATATTCGGCCCGATATCATCACAATTAAAATCAGTTTCATCCAGTGCAAGGTTCACGTTAGAACCGGTGCATCCACCACCTGAACCAGTATCGATTTGCCCGGGTGTAATGACCACCTGGCCGTTCTGGTCGAGGGAGACCGTGATGTTCTGGCAATTCGCAACAAGGCTTCCCTCATCGATGACAGTGACTGTGGCCTGGCAGGCCTTGGTGTTTGCGGAAGGATCCTGGACAGTGAGTGTGACAATATTGTCTCCCAGGTCATCGCACGTAAAATTGGTCGGTGTCAGCCCGAAGGTGAGCGGCGCACAATTATCCGATGATCCGTTATTGATATCATTCACCGTGATCATCGCATTTCCGTTCCCATCGAGTGAGATTGTAATATCCTGTGTGGCGCAGACAGGAGATATTGTATCCAGGACAGTCACGACAGAGATGCAGGTTGCTGTGTTTCCGGACTGGTCGGTCACTGTCAGTGTCACGTTATTCGGTCCTGTATCTGCACAAGTAAAGCTATTGAGATCAATGGCTGTGGTGAACGGGCAATTGTCAAATGACCCGTTGTCCACTTCTGCAGCGGTAATCGACGCATTCCCGGCCCCATCCAGATAAATGGTCTGGGACTGGCATTCAGCAGTTGGTGCCGTATTGTCGACCACTGTTACAACGGCGATGCATTCATCGGAGTTGATCCCTGAGGTCGCAGTCAGTATCACCTGGTTCGTCCCGGTATCCGAGCAATCAAACAGATCCACATCAATCGACAGATCTGGTGCCTGGCAAGTACTCTGTGAGCCGCCATCTACCTGTTCCGGCGTGATTGTCACGGTTCCGTTCATACCAAGCTCGACAGTGATATCCTGGCAAATCGCTTGCAGGTTCAGCTCCTCCACAACGGTTACCGTTGCTTCACAGGTGCCGGTATTGCCAGAGGCGTCTGTCACGACGAGTTCTACCACATTGAGCCCCAGGTCTCCGCAATCAAATGTCAATGGAGATGCGGAAAGGTCAAATGGACAATTATCCTCACTGCCGCCATCCACATCATCCGGTGTAATGGTGACCATCGCATTCGCCCCGATCGTGACGGTGATATCCGAACACACGGCAACCGGGTTCATATTGTCTACTATTGTGACGGTCGTCGTGCAGGTCGCACTGTTACCAGATGGATCCACAACTGTCAGGGTAACCACATTGTCCCCGGTGTCGCCACAATCGAATGCTGTCATGTCGATGGATGTATTTACAGGCGCACAATTGTCATCTGAGTTGTTATCGATATCGCTCACCGAAATCGTTGCATTTCCCAAACCATCCAGGGGTAAATCAAAATCATCCGCACAAATGGCTGTCGGGGAGATCGTATCAAGCACCGTCACCAAAGCTACGCACGTACTTGAATTCCCCGCATCATCTGTCACTCTGAGGATCACTTCATTCGGGTTTGTATCAATATCATCACAGTCAAAAGTTGATGGATCAACTGACCGGTCAATACTCCCGCAATTGTCACCGGAACCACCATCCACATCATCAGGGGTTATCAAGACATCTCCATTCATATCCAGCCAGACGGTTGTATTTTGGCACACCGCCTGCGGAAGCTGGTTTTCCATCACATTTACCTGGGCGATGCAATCATCCGTATTTCCGGATGGATCAGTGGCCGTCAATGTGACAGGAACAACCATTCCTGCCTGGTCACAGTCAAATGTCAATGGCGTCGCCGAGAGTTCGAAACCACAATTGTCCGAAGTCCCCCCGTCCACAGCTTGTGGCGTCGTGCTTGCCATACCCGAACCATCGAGCATGACCGTAATATCCGTACACACGGCTACCGGTGGGATCGTATCCAGGACTTCAACTGTCGTTGTACATGCATCCGTATTTCCTGAAGCATCCGTCACAAGGAGCGTTACCAGGTTAGACCCGGTGTCAGAACAGACAAATGCATCCTGATCGATCTCCAGCCCGAAACCAGGACAATTATCCCCGGACCCGGAATCAATGGAATCCACAGTGATCGATGCCAGGCCGTCTTGATCAAGAAATACTTCAATATCCACCCGGCAAACTGCATCTGGCGAAATCGTATCCAGTACGGAAACATCAGCGGTACAGATTGTCGTGTTGCCTGCCACATCCGTCAGGGTCAGTGTGACCTCGACATCCTGTCCTGCCTGGCTGCAATCAAACCGGCTTGGATCAACGGAAATTTCTGGAATATCGCAATTGTCCAAAGATCCATTGTTGATATCTCCAGGGGTAATCACTGCTTCACCATTCCCATCCAGGTAAACAATGGTACTGGCTGCATTGCAATCCGGTGCGATTGTATCCTTGACTGTTACGGTCGCTGAACAGGTTGTCATATTGTCCATGATGTCCGTGACCGTGAGTTCGACCAAATTATCACCGAGATCCTCACAATCAAAACTCATCGGCTCAGCCATCAGGATGATGTCGGAACAATTGTCCGCTGAGCCATCATCGATATCTGAACTCATGATATCCACAGTGCCTGACTCATCAAGGAAAACTGTGATATCCTTTGTGACGCACGTTGGCGGAAGGAGATCCTTGACCTTTACTTGCGCAGAACACGTATCACTCAGATTGCTGAAATCGGTGACGGTCAGGACCACAGTGTTGTCTCCGAATTCTGCACACGTAAAGTCTTCCGGATCCACTTCAAGGCTCTGGATCCCGCATTCGTCGTAGGAATTGTCATTCACATCATTTGCCGTGATCGAAGCCATGCCATCTGCATCGAGTTCCACGGTAACATCCTTGCAATTGGCGATCGGCGGGATTTCCACGATCGTGACGATGGCCGTGCACGTATCTGAATTTCCAGAATCGTCAATCGCGATCAGGTCGACCATATTCTCCCCGATATCTTTACATTCAAAATCATATTGGGTTATGAACAGTGTATCCAGCCCGCAATTATCATAAGATCCTCCGTCTACTTCAAACGTGGCGATAGAGACCTGGCCGATCGAATTCAACTCCCTCGTCAGGTTACTGCAGACGGCCGCAGGCGGCAATGTATCGATCAGGGTCACCGTCGCTGCACAGGTGGCAACGTTGCCTGAAGCATCTGTCACGGTCAGGATAACACCCTGGTCACCCAGGTTGCTGCAATCGAATGAATTAGGGGCAACCTCCAGGCTTGCGATTTCGCAATTATCCGTAGAACCATCATCAATGTCTTCTGCAGATACGGAAACTGGAATCACATCATTGATTGCCAGTGTAATGTCCTTGCATTCTGCCATGGGCGGAAGGGCATCTTTTACCCCAATGGTAAACATGCAGGTGTTCATATTTCCATTCACATCTGTGACTTTGTAAGCGACCATGATGGTGTCACCCACATCGGCACAGCAGACTGTAATGGACTCATCGAATACATTATTTGTCGGGTCATTGCAGACAATCTCCATGCGGGAAACCTCAACCTTGTCCACCCCGCAATTATCGAATGGATGGAAATCAAGTGTATCTGCCAGCACTGTTGAAATCCCGTTTGCGCCGACACCAACATTCAGATGGGAACATACTGCAGTCGGGAGCACATCATCTACAACCGTCACCGTGTAGGTGCAAATCCCTTTGTTCAGGCAGTCATCGATGGCTTCAATCGTAATCTCATGGTCACCAAGTTCCAGTTGCACCACCTCCCCTGGTTCAAAAATTCCCAACATGCCCTCAACTTTGATGCGCACCTCTATCGAGTCCGGGTCGGAACAGGCATCCGAAACAGACACGGGGCCTGGCAGTGCATAAAGGGCATAGCAATCCAGCGGGAGTGTGGATATTTCCAGGTCCTGCGGGCATTCCACCACTGGTGGGACATTATCTTCAATCAGGATCTCCTGCATATCCATTTCTGTCTCCATGGTACACCAGTCCATGACAAACCAGGTCCGGATGACCTTTGTCATCCCGCTGCACATGGGGATCTCGTAATCCTCGTACCAATCCACGAACTTGCAGGTATGATCAAGCGGGCCACCAAATACAGTCGGGCCACCTATCGTTTCCGGTGAAATGTCGGGATCCGTGCAACTCACAACGGTATCATTCGGGAACACGACCTCATCGATATTTGGCTTTACCAGGAAGATTGTATCCGAACAGGTTGAAAAGTTATTGTAGTCATCGGTAGCCGTCCAGTTGACTTTGATGTAGGACACAATATTCTGTGGGTTACAATCGACAGCCGTTACGGAGAAGGTATAAAACAGGTCCAGTTCCTCGTCGCAATTGTCTTCAAGCACATTCACGAAGTTGATAAACTGGAGGGTATCAATATCTGTGTTACAGGGGATAAAATCGCCTGTGCAAATGAGCAGGGGGCTGAGTTTGTCCAGCACAACGAGGGTCGACATGCAAGTATTTCCTGTTGGCAACTCCTCAACGACAGCCATAAGTTCCTGCCCGATCTGGTCACAGGAAACGATGTCGTTCAACGGGCCCATAATATCCACCTCATACTGGTCCCAACCAAATTCGGGTCCGGTCACCAGCATGGAAGGCATGATCTGCGCCATCCCTTGCTGGTCAAGAGAAACCTGTACGGATGGCTTGCAGGACATGGCACTTACCATCCAGGCCTCCTCTGCACTGTCCGTGGTGACAAATGATGACCACTCGTCAGGCGAGGCATTCAGTCCCTGGAACGGGATCCAGGAAATCACCAGGGCAATTGACAAAAGCTGATGAATTGATTTGTACAAAACCCAATTGGTTAAAGTTTTCATATGCATTCAATTAATAAGTATGCTAGATATGCGGTCAGGGAAGCATCCACTAAGACCTTGTTTCTTTTCTCCTTTACTGTACATTCTGGAACGGGATTTCACGGGTATCTCGACTTGCGAGAACAGAACAATGGATGACCAGGCAATGGCCCGGCCATCCACGGTTCATCAGTCTATGATCATTCTCCTGGTTTTGATACCAGAAGCGGTTTTAAGCTCGTATATCAGGACACCCTGTGCATTGATTTCCCTTTTATGGATTTTCAATGCATTCAGGCCTTCTGCCCCCTCCATTTCCCTTGCCAGCAGTTTCCTGCCTGCCATATCGTACAGACTGATTTCTACTTTTTGCTGAATGGGCAGTTCAAACCGGATCTCGGTCACTTCCGAGAATGGATTGGGAATATTCTGGTAAAGCTTGACTCCGTCCGGTTTAACCTGAACAGCATGTTGCAATTCTATCTGCTGCAAATGACCAGTGAGATCAGAAGCCTCTACAGGTGTCGGCGACTCAGAAAAGCGGAATGCAGAAAGTTGAGGGCCACTTGCACCGGACGATGCGGTTTCAAGTGTAAACAAAGGAACTTCCCCTTTTGCAACAGGTTCGGTTCCGAACCAGGCAAAGGAAATCTTGCCCTCCGCCAGATGTTCAATGTTGAAATGTTCAAGCGTAAATGGAGCGGAAGGTTTCAAATGCGTTACATGCATTACATCCGGATCCCAAACAAGGCTAAACTGTGCTGTTTGGAAGGATTTCATGTTCATTGCCGTAAAAGTGACCAGGTCACCTGATTCATCTTGCTGGCAGAGGACCTTCAATGCATCCTCATTACTCCTGACCTGCACAATGGCGTCACCTGAAGCATTTGCTTTCACACTTCCGTTCAAATCTCCGATCTTGATGGCTGTAAAATCGACCTGCGCCGTGCTTGCCTCAAATGGAGCGATGGCATATGTTTCCGGGAATGATTCCGCCAACGGGTTGTTTGGATCAGTAAACTGATAATCCTTATCTATAAACCTCCAGGATGAATTTTCCGGCAACTCTTCATAGATACCCAGGATGAGCTTTCGCAGTTCAAGAATATCAATTGCCGTAACTGTGCCGGAACGATTTGCGTCAGCAGCAATGTACTGGTTGGGATGATCAAAATTCTCGATGCCCAGCAGGTGCCGCTGTATCCTCAGCAGATCCAGTGTGGACACCCCATTCATATCATCCCCATCCTTCTTCGGTTCCACTTCGTATGATCCGCCGAATGGCATATTGGTGAATGCATAGGCTCCATCCCCTGCTGTCTGTTCAGGATTAAGCGGGCTTCCATTCAGGTAGATCATCGTTTCGTTCACACCTTCAAAAGTTTCGGTCTTGATATCACCTGAAATAAATCCGTTTTGTCCGGTTCCCGTGCCTGTGCCCGGACAGACAGAGCTGTTGTCATCGATGATAATATTGGTCACACAGAAATCCGAAAGCCCGTTTTCATCGATGACGTACAACAGGACTTCCTGGATACCTACATCATCACAGGTAAACACCTTCGCATCGTCATTGGGATCTGGAGAAAATGCGACATCAAAAGCGAGGCCACATGGATGATCACTTCCGCCATCAAATTCCGAAGCCCATACAGTAACCATTCCCCAGTCCGGTGCTACAGGCATCAGGGTCGTACTGAGGCCGACAATGCATTTTGGCGATGGCCCGGTACAGCTTGTGATCGTGACAAACTGCTCTTTAGAGGACTGGTTTCCACATTTATCAAATACAGTAAAGATCACCCTGTGTTCACCGATCGGGAATGTATAGTCGAAGGTAATCGAGGCTCCCGTACCCGGGCTGATTGTCTGGTCAATAATGTTGTCATTCTGCTCATCGATCTGGTATCTCCAGGTCAGTGTATTCTCGCTGGAACAATCATCTGTCGCACTGGCTGTCAGCGTAACTGTCTCGGGACCGCAATCCTGGTTTACCGAACATATTTCTACAGGTGCATTCTCTGATGTGAATACGGGCGCGATTGAGTTGAGTGATTTGATCTGCTGGTAGAATACCCAGATGCCTTCCTCACCCTCGCTGTTGAACTGGCACCAGTCAATGACTGTCCATTTCCGGATAATCTTAAAGCATGCCTGGTCAAACTGGCTGAAATCATATACCTCGTCTGTATAGTCGAATGTAACAAGATCACATGGTCCTGGATACAGTACAGGCTGATTATATGGATATTCCAGGTCATCCGGATCGAGGAGATCCACGCTACAGATATTCTGGGTGGAATAATCCTCCGGCCAGTCGATCATACCCTCCGTAAAGAGGTTGAAATTCTTGATTGTAACATACTGTGTGCAGGAACTTGAAAACCCGGCGTCATCGGTGGCAGTGAAAGTCCGGATGACCATACCGGTACCGCAACTATCCATGCTGACCGTGCCCGTTTCATCAATATGTGCCACACAATTGTCCTGGGCAAGTCCATCGATCCCCGGACAGGAGAATCCCGGAGGATCCGAACCCGGATCATCGATACAGATCTGCTCCCTTTCGAGTGGATGCTGAGCAATACTTCCAAATACAGACAGGTTGTCCGGATCGAATGCAAATTCGCAACTGACAGTCAGGTCTGACGGACATTCGATAGACGGAGCAATCTTGTCCTGCACCTCGATTTCCATCATGCATTCATTCCACCGCCCCTGCAGGTGACTGTCTGAAACGGGGCCCGGATCAGGCTCCCGGTCATACACGCGCAAGATGACCATGATCTTGTTATTCGGGATATCTGCACAACACAATTTGATAAAGTCGTCGAACTGGTGGGCAGGATTACCATCAAGATGGCAGTCATAATCACCTGGCGCAGTCATCCTTTTTGCCTTGAACCAGACTGGTCCGCAGTTGTCATAACTGGCCGCATCAAGAGATTCGGCAGAAATAATCGCTTCTCCATTGGATGCGACGGGGATTGCCACAGACTGGTGGCAGATCGGGTTTGGAGGCTCGTTATCCTCCACCGTGATCCGAATGACATCCGTCCCGACTGAATCACAGTCGTTTGTCACAATGTATTCGATATCATATACACCCACCGGCAGATCTTCAATGATCCCGCCATTTGAATACATTGTACCGAATGGCCACTGGATGCGAACTGACTGTATTTCAGAACAATCCTCTGTGATTTGCGCCGGCGGAAGGTTGATATCAGCCGTACACTCGCTGCTAGAAGTAGAAACCACAGCATCCGGAGGTGCCACAACCACAGGAGGTGTCCTGTCAAGAACCTCTATGATTTGTTGACCGGTCGTCGTGGAATTATTTGCGCACCAGTCAGTCACGATAAACGTCCTGATGATCTTGTAACCACCGGAACATAAATCAGCAGTCTGATCGTTAAAATCGAAACTCAGGTTACAGAAGAGACCATTGCTGATCTCAAAACCTGCGATCATGGGAGCTCCTGTACTGCCCGGGGACACATCCGGTTCCGGGAAACAATCAAGGACAACCTTGTCGGGATAGGTGACATCCCCAAGATCGGCCTTTATCAATGAGATCATCTGGGTGCATGATGTACTGTTGTTGTATTCATCTGTTACGATATAGATACGGTTGTATTTGGCCACGGTATCTCCCTGGCAACTCGCTGCGAATACCACTTCGTCGTATGAATCAATGGAATACTCGCTGCATTCAATGACTTCAAGGAGGTCAGAAGCATCATAACTATCCACATCAAAACTGCATTCAAAGGTGACATCCGGCGGACAGACTGAAATTTCAGGTTTCTGCTTGTCAATCACCCTGATATTCATCATGCATACCTGGTTATCATCGATATTCGTGATGATGACCATGTACACATTGTTGATCATATCCTCTGTGATGATATCACCCAGGTCATTCCCATCATCATCCATAATCTGGATGACATAATCACCCGTGCAATTATTTGGCACCATGCCCATCAGGTCGGTATTGAGTGTATCGACACAATCATTATCAATACTGATTTCCTTGATCGTTTCCATGCCCGGGCAGGACATGACACATCCTCCTTGTGCGGAGAGCGGGTTTATTTCATAAATGGCACCTGCCAGGATAAAGATCAGGGCAAGGAGCAGGGAATGGAGGGTTCCAAATAATAAATAAGCGGAATTGGACCCGTGCTGACGGGTCGATGTAAATGTAGTTTCCATGAGAGTCGCCTTTATGGTTAATATGTACTTTCGTGACTATTCTGGTTGTACTGTTTTCCTGGACAACAATTCTTTCACTTAGTGACTGGCTGAAAAAATTGTTTTGGGATGGGACCTTTCGTATTAAATAATATTTTAAATTATATTTTACTGATTTTATGATTTAAACACATTACAAATATATTTAATATGTAATAGGTTGGTAATATTTTACAAGAAATTTTTACATATTCCTTTAACATATTATTATTTTATTTAATGTGTAAGGGTCTGGTTTATTGAGAAAGGTGTTTGTAGAAGTGAACTATGGGGCTACTTTACCCGCCGGGCAGAACCAGAAAAATCAGGTTATGAACCACTCCACGCTCCAGGGGGAGCACATAGGATGGCTAAGATTTGGAACAGGTAGCTGACAAAAAGCATGCAAAGGTCAGTACCGAGGCCATCCGATAAGATATATTGATACAAAAGAAAAGCCCCCCTCCAACGAGTGGAGAGAGGCCATCCCAAAAACCGATTTTATCTTGCTTCTAAATAGAATTCATTTCGAAGCTACCGGTTACAAGATGATCATTATTTTACAATAACCATCTTCTTCGTAGCTGTGTATTCGCCAGCGTCGAGTCTGTAGT
>JARQTN010000048.1 GCA_029976695.1 Lewinellaceae bacterium | reverse complement strand
TATCCAATGCCACCGTCACCGGGCTCAGCGGTGTGATGGTCACGTTCACGATCGAATCACAGCCATTCGCCGCCGTAAATGTTTCGCTGCCTGTTGGATTGCCGATGTCGTAGACCGTGCCGTTCACAAGGATTGACTCGCCAGGACACAGCGACGTGTCAAGGACTGATGAAATTGGCAATGGCTCGCTAATATTAAAGGTTGCCTGATCTGAGCATCCGTTTGCGTCAAGTACTGTCAATGTGTATGTTCCAGCTGTTGTGTTCAGATCTTCAGGATCATCAAAATCACCTGTACCATCATGATCCCAATCAAACGAATAACCTGGTGTTCCACCACTGATTCCCACATCAATGAGTGCCGTGCCACCAAAACAGGTTGCTATAGCATCCGCCCCTGAAATCGAAGGAAGTGAACCTGGCTCATCCACAGTCACCGAAATACTTTCAGTACACCCATTGTCATCACGCACGACTACTGTATATATCCCTGCTGGCACACCAGTCAGGTCTTCAGGATCATCAAAATCACCCGTACCATCATTATCCCAGTCAAAAACATAAGGCGGTGTTCCACCAGATACCATCAAATCAGCTCCACCTGAAGGGTCACCGGTACATTCTACTGAATCAGGAATAACTGACAGGAGCAACTCTGGAGGCTGGGTCACGGTGAATGTATCAGTAATCTCACAACCCGCCCCGCTTATCGCAGTTACGATATACACACCGGTATCTGCATTCATAAATGTAGATCCAATATTCATGTAGGTCGTCCCTTCTGTCATCCAGTTATACATAAACGGACCGGCAGGTGCTGGAAATGCAGTAACACTGAAGTCAAATGTGCTATTGTGACATGGCACTTCGGTAGAAGCCGGAATAAGCGATAAAACCTGAGATCCCGGATCGATAGTGACTGAATCAACTGCGGAGCATCCATTCGCATCAGTAATTGTCACATAATAGGTCCCAGGTCCGAGGTTGTTTATACCAGCCTGGGTCCCCGTCGTCCCATCCCAATCCGGTGTCGTGTATCCTGCAATCTGATTGTAGTTATCGTTTCCGGGTGTCGCTATATTGTCCCAATCCAGATAATAAAAGAACGGTGCAGAAAAGGGAGTTCCGCCAATTGCCCCATTCAGAAATGCACTTCCATCATCTGATCCAAAACAGGTCAATCCTCCTGCAATCACACCTAAACTTGTAATTTGACCGGGTTCCGTGATTGTAAATGACTGGGTAACCGTACACCCATTCGCATCCGTGACAGTCACCGTATAGGTATCTGCAGAAAGTCCAAGCAGATCCTCATTTGAGCTGGTAAATGTCATACCCGCATTCTCCCAGCTAAAAGTATAGGGTCCCATGCCTCCGCTTACAGAAATATCGATCTCTCCGTCCGCCTCGCCATTGCAACTTACATTCAACTGGTCATCAAGCGTGATCAATGGGCTCATCACATGTAACGTGATCGTGTCATTCCCTGGACAGGCCCCCATGTACTCATAAATGATCTGGTGCATGCCGATTCCCGCGATTGCAGGATCAAACGATCCAACAGCAGTATCCACAATACCCACTCCGGACCATGTACCGCCCACAGAATCAACCTGAAGCGTATCCATTGGGTCATTCAGGCAGTATAGCCCGGGATAGGTGATGACAGGATCATTCAAACACATCAATGGAAAAGCACCGGCTCTCCCAACTGTATTCACCACCTGGTCACAAGGTCCGTCAGTATGCAGCACACCGGTAATGAACAGATCCATGGTTCCTGGAACACTACAGAAATCTTCCGGAACTTCAAACGTGAGCGTGTCTATCCGGGATGATACCTGCGGGAAATCTGTTGTTGCAAAAGGTGATGTCGTGCAATCCGACGAGACGATTGGCTGAATGATGCCACTTTCCTTAAGTAGAAAAACATAATCACCAGAAGGAGTGGAAGCGGCAGGCACAGAATTGGTGTATGTGATCACATCCGAACACGTTGCGGTTGAGAAACCATATGTTCTTGAACCGGAAAAACCTCCCCCGTTTGAAAACGCCCCGATCGTCCTGTCACAATTGCTTTGCAGAATATAAATATCCAGCCCAGCCGTACACAGATCGTCAAAATCATAATTTGTACTGAGCGCGTCCGCATCGGTAAACACCAGCACGACGGATGCAGGTGGAATGACATCCCCGGGCAATGCCGGAATCACATTGAAATTTGAACAGTTGACGGAGGCCCGCAAAGTGTTCATCAAAGTTCCATTTGGCGCTGTGAACTGGCAAAGATTTGCCCCCCCGATGTCTTCATTCTCGGGAAAAAAGATCGTATTGGCAGGATCCAGGTCGATGACAAGGTCATTTACGGACAATCCGCATCCGGAATAGATCACCATGAATTCATTGTCACGCTCATTTGTTGTTCCAGTGCATGGATCAATCATCAAACCAATCATCCTGGGGCAATCTGAGCAGTTGTAGGAAACCTGGCTCGTGCCGATCTGGACACCTTCGCCAATGGTCGGGTTGAACATGGGTTGATCCCCGAGATAGATCCTCAGCTCATCATTTATTGCCAGGTTTTCGCCAGTGAAAATAACCTTTCTCGAATCCCCCCTGCATGCAGGACCGTCAGGGAGGATGACAGGAGATGACAGGGACAATTCCCCGCAAGGCGCATATTTTGGCAGATACCCGGCATGGCCAGACGACAGGGCGTCCTGCGCATCCTTGGTGGGGCCAGAGGGGATCGACTCAACGAAATAACTCCAGCCTAGAATCAAAGCCATTGATATCCTTAAAATCAACGCTTTTTTCATAGGCGATCAGGCATTACGGTATTCGCATTCAGACCATCCGACAAAAAGACGAATGGTCACAAGCACTTATCATCAAGTACTTTACACATTAAAAAAACTTGTTCTTGAAATCCTTAATGGATCAGGGGGGTACTGAACAAAGCAATAAAATAAATCCTCACCGAGATGGATGAAAGATCACAGATACATCTCTACTTTAATTTCAATCCTTCCACAACAGGAAAGATTGATCATCTCGTTCATAGCTTATAAAGCAAAGACTAGACCAAAAATAACAAATCAGTGCGTCGAACAAAAAATGTGCAGAGGAGAATGTTGGCCAGGAATCATTTGTCGGGATACCCCTTCCAGCCAAAATGGATTTCAGCCTCAAGATACGGGTAATCTCCTTTCGAGTCAAGTCCGGTAAAGCCATCTTCAGGAATGACTGGGGAATTTGATTACATGAGAATCATTTACAAAAATTTTACCCGGAAAACCAGGTCGACCCGGCCCAATCCAAAAAAGGGAGCTTGAAAACGTGGGTTGAATAAAATCCCAATTAAAAGAGGAAAATGATCCATGGACGCAGCATGTCAGACAAGATCGTCGTTAAATAAAAAAACAACCCCCGCAAATAACTCTCACACTGGATAATCAGATTTGACTATTCTTTAGCAGGGGTTGCTTATCTACAAACGTTCGAAAAAGATACATCTTTTACCTCATTTGTCAAAATGAGGTTTTTTTTCAGGCAGGTATTAAAACAGGGTCCAGATCAACATTCTCCCCGATCAGTTCAATCGCCCTGAGTACTTTCCATGGGGTATTCTGGTTGATTTTCACTTCAATCTTGCTGATCCTGAGTACGCTCCCATACGTATCCAGGTTTGTGCGTACAAGCGGGATCTTGTGTTTGTGGATGTAAGCAAGGCTATCCCGACCCGGGGTCCCCTGCCCTGTTGCCACGATCCCTGAAAGCGGCGAATGCTTGATATTGATCATTTTGGCGATCGTATCTATCTTCTTGATCGCAGAGTCGATAATCCTTGCCCCGACGACAAGGAGCAGGTTATTGAATGTCTTGAGTTCTTTCAGGTCTATGAGCGAACCGGCAAGGATATCTTCAACTTTATTGTCAAGTTTATCTGCATTGTGGGTTACGATCCCATTGATCGAGTTTGTGACGGTCCGCATCACAGGATAGGCCAGGCTCTTGTCATATGGCACCAGGCCAAGCAACCTGAGTTGGTGTGGTTTCATCCAGCGTTTCAGGTATCGCTCAATTTTCGCCCTCTTTTCAGGGATGACTTTATTCACGATCACCCCAAGGATAGGCACATTCTGTTCGCGGAACAAGGACAGGCACATATGCATTTTGTCGATTGTACTGCCGATCCCGCCTTCCACGACCATGATCACCCCTGCATCCAGCATTTTGGCCACATAGGCATTTGAAAGCCCTGCTACACTGCCTACGCCCGGGTGTCCCGTACCTTCATAAATCACCAGATCATTCTCCTGGGCCAGTTTGCTGCTTGCCTTTCTGATCTTTTCCTCGTAGGGATATTTTTCCGGATGATCGAGATACCTGCCTGTTGCCCCTGGCCCAAGGATCACCGGGCTGTGGATATCCGGGATGATGTCAAAATGGATCAGGTCGGCAAACAGGATCGTATCTTTGTCCACGCGGAGATTCTTGACATCGAGAAATTTCTGCCCAACTGGTTTGCAATAACCAACGGTATACCCCTGTTTCATGAATGCAGATACGAGACCCAGCGTGGAAGTCGTTTTTCCCACATGCTGGCTGGTCGCTGCAACGTAGATGCTTTTAAACTTCATCCCTCGGATTAAAGGGTTTTCACTTCCTGTATCAGTTTTTGCATGGAGTCTTTTGCATCCCCAAAGAGCATTTTATTCCGCTCATGGAAAAAAAGTTGATTCTGGATCCCGGCATACCCTGCACTCATCGACCTCTTCATCACAATCACGTTTTTCGCTTTCCATGCTTCGATGACCGGCATCCCATAAATCGGGCTGGAAGGATCATCCAAAGCTGCCGGATTGACCACATCATTGGCCCCAACGACAACCACCACATCAGTATCTGCCATCGCATCATTCGCCGTTTGCTCGTCGATCAGTTTCGGGTATGGCACATCGGCTTCCGCAAGCAAAACGTTCATATGGCCAGGCATCCGGCCGGCTACCGGGTGGATCGCATATTTTACATCCACCCCATTTTTTTCGAGTTGATCTGCCAGTTCCTTGCAATCCTTCTGTGCCTGTGCAACGGCCAGGCCATACCCGGGCACAAAAACGACTGACTGGGAATAAAAGAGCAGGATTGCTGCGTCAGAGATCGTAATCTCCTTCGCAACCTGTTCGCCGTCCTTTCCTCCGGCAGCAGCACCTCCACCGCCAAACTGGCCGATGATGACATTGAGCAGGGACCGGTTCATAGCTTCACACATCAGGATGGTGAGTATCGTACCGGACGCCCCCACAAGGATACCGCCCAAAAGCATGATCTGGCTGCCATAGATCAGACCCGCTGCGGCTGCTGTCAGGCCGGTAAACGAGTTGAGCAGCGAGATCACCACCGGCATGTCAGCACCCCCGATAGGTGCGACAAATGAATACCCGTAGATCAAAGAGAGGACAATGAACACGATGGCAAACACAACGCGGTATTCCGGAAGCATCACGATCCAGAGTACACCTGTTACAACCACAAGTACCAACAGGATATTATTGACAGTGCCATGGCCCTTGAATGTCACCTTGCGGTCATCCACCCGTCCATCCAGTTTGGCAAATGCAAGCATACTCCCGGAAAAGGAAACCGCTCCAACAAGTATCGCAAACAGGACAATGACCCATTGTGCCACTGCCATGGCCTGGTCACCGTTATAGGATTTGATCACTTCGATGATACCCAGGAGGACTGCGCATGCACCACCAAGCCCGTTGAACACGGAAACCATCTGCGGCATTGCTGTCATGGCAATTTTCATCGCTGCCCTCCAGCCAAATAACGAACCAACCACTAATCCGCCTGCGATCCACAGGTAGTTGTTTTCAGTCGCAATCATGGTATTTTGTGCATCGAAAATGGGGCTGAAGAGCGTCACAATGATGGCCAATCCCATTCCAAATGCAGCAAGCAGATTTCCCTTTCTTGCCGTATCCGGCGAACTCAACCTGCGCAAACCGATGATAAACGCAAGGGCAGCAACCAGGTAGAGTAAATTGACTATAGTGAATTCGGTAATGTGCATATTCTAGATTTCAAAAGTTTGAATGGATCAATTCGTCTTGTCCGTTTTCTTCTTTTTGAACATTTCAAGCATCCTGTTGGTGACGGCAAAGCCTCCAACCACGTTGGTCATGCCCAGGGCAATACCCAGGGCGCCGAGGCCAAGGCTGATGTAGTCATCACTGGCTGATTGTCTGATCAGGATAATGGCGCCAAGGATCACGATCCCGCTGATCGCATTCGCACCTGACATGAGGGGCGTATGGAGTACCGATGGCACCTTGGAGATGATTTCGAATCCGAGGATGATCGTGAAAATCAATAGCCAGATATAGATGTATTGATCCGAGTAAAACTGAATGAATGTATCAAGCATGTGATTCCGGTTTTGCGTAGAGACTACTGCTGATGATTTCGTTTTCCATATTGAGCTCGAGTGCCCCGTCTTTGATGAATTGCTTCATATAACTGATGATGTTGTTGGAAAACATCATAGAGGCATCGCGCGGCATGGATGCTGAAAGATCCGAGTCGCCAATAATCGTCACCCCATTGTGCATGATTGTTTTCCGATCCTCGGTCAGGGCGCAATTCCCACCAGTGGAGGCTGCAAGGTCCACGATCACGGCACCTGGGCGCATTTTCTCCACGGTTTCTTTTGGCAAGAGCATTGGCGCCTGCCTGCCCCGGACCTGGGCCGTGGTAATGACAATATCCGCCTCAGCCGATTTTTGCTGTACAAGCGCTCGCTGCTTTGCGAGAAATTCCTCGGATTGCTCGACAGCATAGCCGCCTGCACCGGAATCGTCAACCGCCCCTTCAATCTCGATGAATTTTCCCCCGAGGCTTTTGACTTCTTCCTTGACAGCTGTCCGGGGATCAGATACCTCGACAACTGCGCCAAGGCGACGTGCGGTGGCGATCGCCTGCAGGCCGGCAACGCCAGCGCCAAGCACAACCACTTTTGCCGGTTTTACGGTACCAGCTGCAGTCATCATCATCGGCATATACTTGTCGAGCGTATCAGCCGCAAGCAATACTGCCTTGTAGCCGGCAATCGAGGCCATCGATGAGAGCACGTCCATCGACTGGGCGATGGTGATCCTTGGGATCATGTCAAGGCTCATGGTCCTGTACCCCGCTTCATCCAGTTTTCTGGAAAGTGTATCGTCAAGGTAGGGGGCAAACATGGAAATCATGAGCGTACCCTTCTTCGCTTTCTGATACTCTTCAAGTCCGAGCGGTGAAATGGAAATCAGGATATCCGAATCGGCGATGACCTGGTCCCTCGCTGCAAGGGTTGCAAATTCGGCGTAATCAGAGTCCGGGTACCCGGCAAGGTCACCGGCACCTGATTCAAGAATGGGAGTAAGTCCGAGGCCCTGGAGTGATTTGCAGCCATTGGGCGTCATTGCCACCCTGCGGTCGTCCTTCTCCTTCACAATACCAACTTTCATAGAATTCTGATGTCGGGTTCGTTAAATGAGAGCTTGAATATGGGGAAAAAAAGTGAGAAAACTCATGTCCGCGAGATGAGAATTCTCCTTTGCAAGGATGATCTTTATCTGCCCATTTAGCAGAAAAATTGATATCCATTGCCTGACATGGAATAGCGTAAACACTGAATTTTTCAATGAGCTGTGGGCTTTCCCCAAGATTCAGGGGTATCATAAAAAAAAGGCCACCGAGGTGGCCTGCCGATTGGATTTGTTTTGCTGTGAGAGAAGG
>JARQTN010000047.1:4097-7793 GCA_029976695.1 Lewinellaceae bacterium | reverse complement strand
GGATCTTACATCCAGTTGTCGCCGAGATTGCACAGATTCTTTTCGGGTACTGCGAGATCACAAGAAAACGTTTGCAGGCCAGTGCTTTTGTAACAACTGGTCTTTCAGGGCAAATTTGCAACAAGTTCAGGAGCACCGGTCGGATACAGATCACAGGGTAAGTTGCGGGTATCGGAATAATCTTTATTTTGAACCTGTAATTCAGTTTGTGTACAGGGTTGGTTCGCTGTACGATTCGTTCAGAAATTGATGCAGATCATGTCGCTGGGAAATTTCTTTGTAGCCGTCCTTCTGGTCTGTACGGCCGGGATATCGATACCGTTCGAAAGTGAAGCCAGGTCAATGGACCATGAAAACATGCCACGCATCGCCATTGCCGGGCTGGCCATCGAATCCAGCACTTTTTCGCCTGCCCAAACGCATGAAGAAGCGTTCCATGCAAGGACGGGAGATGATGTCTTTGATTTTTATCCATTTTTTGCCCCGGATTCGGCCATCCGGAATGAAGCACAATGGTTTCCCACGTTGAAGGGCCATGCGCTGCCGGGAGGCATTGTCACAAGGGAGGCATACGAGTCCCTCGTTGGGAAGACATTGAAGATGCTGAAAGCAAACCTGCCCTACGACGGGTTGTTCTTTGACATCCACGGGGCGATGAGCGTGGTCGGGCTGGATGATCCGGAAGGTGATTTCATCAAAAGGGTGCGGGAGGTCATTGGAACGAAAACGATCATTTCGACATGCATGGACCTGCACGGCAACGTGTCACAAACACTGGCAGGGCATACGGACCTAATCACCTGTTACCGGCTTGCCCCGCATGAAGATGCGATGGAATCAAAAAGGCGCGCCGTCACCAACCTGCTGGACAGGATAAAAAGCGAAAAAGGCAAACCTGCATATAAAGCCTGGATCCCTGTCCCGATCCTGCTGCCCGGCGAGAAAACAAGCACCCGCATCGAGCCCGCCAAAAGCCTCTATGCCCGCGTGGCACCAATCACAGAACAAGCAGGCATCCTCGATGCAGCGATCTGGGTTGGGTATGCCTGGGCAGACGAGCCCCGCAACCACGCCGTTGTCATGGTGACCGGTGATGAACAGGAAGCTGTTCGGAACGCGGCTGAGGGATTAGCTGCCCATTTTTGGGATGTCCGGAATCAATTTAAGTTCGTTGCCCCGACCGCACCGTTTGAGGAGTGCCTCGAAGCAGCCCTGAGAAGTACAGAACAACCGTATATCATCAGTGACATGGGTGATAATCCGACAGCTGGCGGAGCCGGCGATGTGACCTGGACACTGCGGGAGATCCTTTCCCGGCCGGAATTTAAATCTGCTGATGGTCCGTCGGTGATCTATGCATCCATCCCGGGTCCTGATTTTGTCGAGCAGGCAGTTCAGGCCGGCGTCGGGCAAAAAGCTACCGGGATGGCAGGCGCCATGATCGATGACCGGTATGCGCCTCCCCTGGAACTCTCAGGAACCGTCACAGCCATCAGGCATGGAGACCGCCACGCGGAAACCGAGGTTGTCGTTCGCATTGGGAGCATTTCTGTCATTGTGACAAAGAAACGCAAGCCGTATCATTATGAACATGATTTCACAAACCTGGGGCTGGATCCACGGAAAACGGATATCGTGTTTGTCAAGATCGGCTACCTGGTCCCGGAACTTTATGAAATGCGTGCAGGCTGGATGATGGCGCTGACGCCCGGCGGGGTGGACCAGGATCTGGAGCGGCTGCCCTACAAGCGCATTCAAAGACCGATGTTTCCCCTTGACAAAGATATGGATCAGCCTGACCTGTCTGCCCGGTTCATAACAATGTCGCAGGATATGTAATGCATTTAGTTATTCGCATCTTCATTTGTTCGCATGTTCATTTGTTCCTTGTCGGAATAACTGAATACATGAATACTCGAACGGCCTGCTGACGGTTCAGTTATTCGCATGTTCATTTGTTCGCATGTTCATTTGTTCCTTGTCGGAATAACTGAATACGCGAATAATTGAATACATGAACATTTGAACGGATAGAACCAGTTCAGTTATGCGCATGTTCAAATGCACGCATGTTCATGTGTTCCGGGGCAGAATAATTGAGTACGCGAACAACTGAATACATGAATACTCGAACGAATTGACAATCTGTAAATATCGAAGCTAAAGCGTCACGTTTGTACCTTCTCTCGCGAGGCTGACATCAAATGGAAGGGAATTATCGACCAGCCGCACATAATATTCCTCCAGGTCTTCATCGGTATGTTCGGGGTTATGGTGGAAAAGGTCGAGCCGTTTTACGTTGGCCAGTTTGGCAAATTCAATGGCATGCTGGATGGAGCAGTGCCCCCATCCGATCTTGCCCTCGTACTGGTCATTCGTGAAATGTGAATCGTGGATGAGTAAATCCGCATCCTTTGCGAGTTCATACCCTGAGGTCCATTCTGCATGATTTGGAAAATCTACGGACCCAAGCCATGGTTCATGGTCCGGGATATACGAAAGGATTTTATTGCCTTTGGAAATGCGGTATCCGACGGTTGCGCCCGGATGACAGATAAAGTCAGCCACGATCTTATAAGAATGGATGTAAAATGGCTCCTGGGGAACGATCTCATGCAGGGTTAAGGCACAGGGCAGTTCGCGCAGGTGCACGGGAAAAAGCGGCGGCCCAAAGTATTTGCCGACATTGGCACGCAGCGTGGTGTCACTGACAGGCGGCCCCCAGATGGTAATTTTCTTTCCCGGCACATACAATGGTTTGAAAAAGCCCAGTCCCTGGATGTGGTCGAGGTGGAAATGCGTGATCAGGATGTGGATATCGTAATGGTCCATCATGTCCTGTGAAATGGAATCACCTAATCCGCGGATTCCCGACCCGGCATCCAGGATCAGCAGTGTTTGGTCATCGGAAAGGGCCACGCATGGCGTATTTCCCCCGTATTTCTGGGTTTGCAAATTAAATGTAGGTACAGAACCCCGCGTGCCCCAGTAGGATAAATTCATTCTGTCACATTTTCCCAGAAGATGGCAATGGCACCAAGGAACCGGTGTCCCTGGCCAATGATCGGAAAACTTGTCACAGAAAGGAACCTGCGGGATCCATCCAGGCCTTCAATCCAGAAGTTGGCCTGTGCCGGCATTTTTTCCTTCAGGGATTTGACAAGCGGAAGTTCTCCCGGTGGAAGTTCATTCCCTTTTTCATCCCGGGGCTGGAAAACGGTGGACCATTCATCGACGGGCATCGGGCCGGTATCTTCATATTTCAGGCCTAGGATTTTTTCGGATGGTCGGTTATAAAACAGGAGGTTGCCCACAGTATCCGTGATGAAGATCGGGGTATCGAGTGAGTCGGCAAACTGGCGGCTCAATATGAGTTCGATTTCCTTTTGGGCCATTGGCACAGGGTTATTAGAAGAATCAAAAGATAGATTATTTCGTTGAAAATCAAGAAGATTTCCCCTCATTATTCTATAAAACCTGCAGGAACACTTTCAGGCGGACAATTCTGGTTTTATGAAATATCCGGAGCAGCGTTAAATGAATCAGTTTTCGAATTGCCTTTAAGGACTGATATTCAACTGTTTTCATGTGGGATATTTTATCATATATCAGATCCCGTTTGAAATCCTATCTTGGGAATACATAAAATTGAAGAGCATGCCCGGACAGGATAGGAATGCGCTCTTCCCACTGAAG
>JARQTN010000047.1:2029-3997 GCA_029976695.1 Lewinellaceae bacterium | reverse complement strand
CATAAAATTGAAGAGCATGCCCGGACAGGATAGGAATGCGCTCTTCCCACTGAAGGGGCAGACCCGGCTCTGTTTCCCTATATTACCTGGTCTGGAAGTTGAAGTTGATCACGGGTATATGGCATCTCAAGACCGGGAGTAAAGTGACTTGATAGCCGCCACTTCAAAAGTGGCTGCTATCTGAGATGATCTGGCTGGAGATTCCAGGGAGGGAACAAGATCCGGTCACTTCTGATATCTGAAGCTTGTTCTGGATTGTCAAATGAATAGTAGATTGATGAAATACCATCAAGTGGATTTGATCAACCAGCACAACCGCAATGCACCCTTCTGGGCCATGGCCATGATTGTCCTGGGTATTGCAGGCCTGTCGACAAACTGGGTTGACCTGGGCGGCTTTTGGAAAGGATATGTGCTGGACATGGCAGGGCCCGCGTGGAATTATATCCTCTTCCGTGGCCTGTACACCAAATGGGCAGAAAACAGCTGGCGAAAGTTTTTCACACCGGCAAGGACCTATCTGATCTTTGTGTTGGTTTGTTTTTTAATTGAAGGTGCTCAATACCTGGAATTATATGATGCCACTTTCGATCCTTGGGACCTGCTTGCCTATCTGTCACTGATCACCCCTGCATTTATCCTGGATGCGTGGTCGTCGAGGGACAGGAAAGAATAAGCATTCAGGAAGCAATTCCAGATTTTATTGGTGCGTTTAGTCGCCGGATTCCTGCGTTTAAAAGACGGAAACGAAAATGATTGGTCTCTGAGAATTATCTTTGAACCTCTGTTGTTATGAGAGTAAATCAAAATTTTTAAGAATGACACACACAAAATTGTATTTTCTGGCTGCCTTGTTCGGTTTGTTCCTGATGAGCTGCGGCCCCACAAATTCGAATGAAAGCAAATCAGAAACTTCAGTTTCGGAAGAAGCGCAACCAATGGATATTGCTGGGATATATGCGAGTGACGGGTATGAGAAAAAAGCTGAAGGATATGACTGGGTCGCGGTCATGGTTGACCGGATTTCAGACGACATGCTTGATATTTCCATCCGCTCCCGGGCAGACAAGAAGAAACCCACATGTTTTCTGAATGCAGATGCCGAAAAAGTGAATGACAAGGTTTACAGAGCCATGGTGGATTATGTTCCCGTGCTTTTCACCTTCGAGGATGGAAATGTCACGATCTCTGCTGAAAGGCCTGGAGACGGTGACCGGTTGCATTATTACTGCAGCGGTGGAGCGACAGTTGCAGGCTCCTATGCAAAGGTCAATGGCCCGATCGACCCGCAGGTCGACAAGCGTACCTTTACGAAAGGGCTGAACCTTCAGGATGTATTTTTCAGCGTGGAAGGCAAGATGGAGAATGGGAAAAATATCCTGACAGTGGAGCCGGTCGGCCTTGCTCAGGGTGAACCGTTTTCCCAGCCGATTGAGGGCGAAATCGTGAATGCAGAGGTAGAGGACCTGAACTCGGATGGCTCTCCGGAACTGGTCGTTTACACAAAGTCCGGCCCGAATGAAAAGGGACATGTATATGGGTTTTCAACCCTTGGAAAAAGAAGCATGGTCCAGATCAGCTTCCCTGTAACCGAGCAGAACAGCAAGATCAATGAAGGGTATAACGGATATGACGAGTTCACTTTGGTGGAGACGTACCTGGGCCAGCGCTTTCCGATCTTCGAGATGGGCCAGCGCACACCGAAGCAAAGGCAGGTCATGTATTCGCTCGAAAAAGGCGAGGCCATGCCAAGGTTTGTCGTGAAGAGTGTATCTGATATGCTCGTGTCTGAGTAGGACTTCAGGAGCCCGGTCTTTTTTTAAAGGAGAAGGAATCTACAGACTTCAATTCATCAGACAGGTCTGGAGTGATGGATAAATACCATATCACGCCAGGTGTCCTAACTGTAGGTGTAAAGTAAATCAAAACCTGCCCGGTGTGCTGTTTTCGGCACACCGGGTTTTTTGT
>JARQTN010000047.1:0-1929 GCA_029976695.1 Lewinellaceae bacterium | reverse complement strand
GCACTTTTGTAAATTGTTCATTGTCAGGTCAATCATCCATGCATGACACCCGGATTTGATCCCTGGCGATGATGATTCAGTAATTTATTTGTCCAAAGCATTGCACCTCATGATCGAGTTCTTCAGCAGCATTGAATCCGAAGCGGATGATTCCCGGCAAGTGGCACTCATAGCGGGATTTACGCTGTTTTTTGCCACGATTTGTTTTTTCCTGTTTGACCAGTTGATCTGCAAGTACCTGTTTTTTACCAATGGCCAGGAGGAGACACTGCATCATATTTCCGGGGGCAGGGGGCCGGTATTGATCGGCCTTGTGAGTCTTGTGATGCTGATCGTGAGTGATATCGTGATCGCCTCCGTTTTTTACTATTATTTCAGGAAAGTGGATTACGGGCTTTCCGTGATCGCTTCCTGGTTGCGCTACCTGTCCGGTATTTTCAGGTTCCTGTTTGCTGTCGCTTTTGCCTTCATGCTGGCCCTCAACTTTAAAAGTACCCCGGTGCAATCCGAATTCGCCCATCTGCAAATGACCGGATTGAATGAGATTTCTTCGGACCTTGGATTTGTGGTATTTACCTCCATGCAGTTTATGTGGGCATTTGCCTTCCTCCTGCTGGGCATGCACCTGATCCTCACGGGATACCTGATCTCAAAGACAAAGCGCATTCCCGGAATTTTAGGGTATATCTCGATCGTCGCTGGTGCGGTTTATGTCCTGGAGACGTTCCGGAAATACGCCTTCCCTGAGCTTTCAACCGGGTTGGGTGTCGTTGTGGGTTATGGGGAGATTGTCCTGGCCCTCTGGTTGTTGTTGAAAACACCTATGCTGAAACCAGAAAGATCCTTTGTTTAGCATTTCCGGGTTGCTACTATTTTCATCGTATTGGTTCTAAATTCCGGAAGTGAGGTACATTACTTTCAGGAAAAAGTAGAACTGAACTTTTTAATTTAATTTGAAGGAATCAAATTGGAAGGCAATCCTGCCAGCACTTGCCCCCGACCCCCGATTTTCACTCCGCTATGCTTCGTTTCAAATCCGGGGAGACAGTCTATTTTAAAGCTAACGACCACATATGGAAAGGTCCCCCCTATATTTTCATGCAGCTCCGCGAAATGAAAATTAAGGGGGTCAGGGGGCAAAAAGGTGAAGACTATTGTCAATGCAAGAGAAAATCGATCTTCATAGGGTTGTTTTAAAGAGTATTTATGTTGGTATTGATTATCAATGAATTATGGGCTTAAAACAGCTCTGAATAGTTTTAACCGGACAACAATAAGTCTGATAATTGAAATAAAATCCCTTTTGGGGACAATCCGCACCCGATTGTGTAAATTGACATGAAAAAATGCAGATGAAAGCTTTCCTGATGTTTATTGCCTTGCTTTTGGGTGCCGGAATGTATGCCCAGACGAATGAACGAGCGATCACGGCAAAATTTTTCCAGCTGTTTGAACAGGATCCCGCTCAGGCAGTGGATTATGTGTATGGACTGAACAAGTGGATCGACCTGAAAAGCGATGCCGTGTTAAACGTAAAAGGCAAGCTCAACCAATACAGGGAATTGCTTGGCGCCTACCAAGGGCATGAATTCATCGCAGAATCAAGGTTGGGTGAATGCTTCAGTGTCTACGTTTTCCTGGCAAAATATGACCGCCAGCCCCTGCGGTTCACGTTCGAATTCTACAAGCCAAAAAATGAATGGATCGTGTATTCTTTCCAGTTTGACGACAATTTTGACGATGACATGGTCGAAATGATGAAACTTGATTACCTGACAACCAAGAAGAAGGAATAGTATTCTCCTGATCTGAACACCCTGATTCAGCTTAACTTGATCTTCCTTTCCTCATTCGTGAGATATTGTTAACAATAATCTCACATAAAGTTTACACCCCATTCCATCTCATCGGATTCCGATCAGATAATTT
>JARQTN010000046.1 GCA_029976695.1 Lewinellaceae bacterium | reverse complement strand
GTCGGTACTGAAAACAAAAAAGCCCGACTTCGCTAAAGCTTCGTCGGGCGGAGGCGGAGGAGGAGGGATTCGAACCCCCGATACCGTCACCGGTATGCCGGTTTTCAAGACCGGTGCATTCAACCGCTCTGCCACTCCTCCAAAAAATTGACTCTAATACTTATAAGAGTCATTATTGACATCAATGATAAATAAAACTATCAAAAGTTAAATTGAGGGTCGATTTTCAAGACCGGTGCATTTGCCGAAGGCATCCCTTTGGGGCGCCGAAGGCATCCCTTCGGGACAACCGCTCTGCCACTCCTCCAATTACTTGATGATTCCTGTTTTTATTAAATAAACATAACCATCAATTGACTTAAAGAACAATTCCCTTTGGTACGCTTCCGACTTACTGTCGAATTGCTCTTGGTAATGAATTTTCCAGGGAACACATGATTTGGTCGATCTGACTCTTCCCATATTATGCGTCTTTAACCTGTTTTCAATATCCTTGGTATGACCATAATAATACTTTTGGCAACTTTCGCTTTTGAGTACATAGGTCGTATACATATTTCAAATAATTTCGCCGGTTTTCAAGACCGGTGCATTTGCCGAAGGCATCCCTTCGGGGCGCCGAAGGCATCCCTTCGGGGCAACCGCTCTGCCACTCCTCCAAAATGAGTGTGTCCGACTTCGCCAAGGCTTCGTCGGAGGGCGGTGTGGGTGTGTGCGAGTGTGTGCTCAGATGCGAGTGCAAAAGTAAGAGCCTTTTTGGAATATGAGTGCAGATTCCAAAAAAAGATTGCCTATCCATACATGCATCCAGAGTTCATTAAATAATGAATAAGCTATCGTCAATAATTATTGTTGTCCGGTTAAAACAATTCAGAGCTGTTTTAAATCCATAATTAATTGATAATCAATGTCATCATAAATACTCCTGAAAACAATTCCAAGAAGATAGATTTTCTCTTTCGTTGGCTATAATCTTCACCTATTTGCCCCAGTCCGTCGCCATCCGTGTGCCGCCGAAGCTTCAGCGGACACCGTCGGCTAAAGCCTTTGGCGTCGGACGAGGAGCAAGGCCATGGTCGTTCCCTTGCACCATAGCTTGAGCGATGGAACACCCAGACAACCCTCCATATTTTCATTTCGCGAAGCTGCATGAAAATATAGGGGGAACCCTTCCGTCAGAGGAAAAAGGCACTTGAAATGGGCTGCCTCCCCGGATTTGGAACGAAGTGCAGCGGAGTGAATATCGGGGGTCGGTCTCCGTGCCCCGTCGCTGAAGCTATGGCGCAAGCGACCGGCCATAGCTTTAGGCGACGGACGGGGCAAGCAGAAGTAGGATTGCATTCCAATTTGATTCTTTCAAGTAAGATTTGAAAAGTTCAGTTATACCTTCCCAGGACAGTAACTGAAGAAGCAAGTACAGTTTACTGAATAAGGATACACTATTCACACATCCATGCGATGTGATCCTTTGTTTTCCCATCAAAATTTGATAACTTCCAAATCATTATTGAAAACATCACCCTGATGTAATGGAGAATGTCAAGAGATCCATTTCAATGCTCTTGCTGGCTTTATTGCCAATTCTCAATCTACTGGCCGACAGAAACGCTCCAGGATGGAATTTGAATGCCGGGAGCTTACACCAACAGGTTGTTCAGCCTGTCCGTGTGAATTATTGCAAGCTCATCCAGGCCGGATATTTCTTCGGGCAGATCACCGCAGGAAAAAATGATCTCCTCGCATCGAATGATGTCACCTATTTCAATGGCCTGTGGCAACTCTCTTTTTCTGCTCCTCAATACCAGTCCGGAATAAAGACGGATGAATTGACCGTCACTCAAAAGTTTCAGGAGGGAAACAGGACGCCCTTCCCCGCTGCTTCACGCTACCATCGCTCAAACCCGGATACCTACCTCGCCTTTCACGTGGCCAAAGAGATCGGGAAGATCAAGAGCCAGGCATTTGGAAGCTGTCCCCCATGCCGCCAGGAAAGTATCGACAACCTGAACAGGCTGCTGCGCGGCACATACCTGCATCGCATGGTATCCGATATCTGGGTAGGCCCGGGAGTCCTGAAGAAAATTTCCAGCCTGAATGACGTCAATTCATTCTGGCTGTTCCTGCGCTGTATGTTTGTCGATGACCGGATCTTTCCTGAATCGGAACCTTTTACGACCCATTTGAAGCCCCTCATCACGACTCCTGATACAACGATCATCTCCTGCAGGGATGAGATCAAGCCTGAGGTAGCCGTTGCATTCAGGCAATGTGATATTGGCGGGAAAGTAGATACAATTGGCCCCGAATTGGTTAAAGGTGTAGACAACTGCCCCGGGGCATTGTACAGGTATGGCTACATTGCCAAAGACAATTGCCTGCGCGTGGATACCGGCTACCAGTATTTCAGGATCGATAATGACCCGCCCACAATCGAATGTCCCAAAGACACCGTTGTGGATTGCATTGAAAACTATGTGCCCGGCACACCGGCCTTTACAACCAGTTGTCAATTGAGAGCCGATACTTCCACCTACGGCCCCTTGCTGACAACCGGGACGAACAATTGCCCGGATGCCGTTTACGAGATGGAGTATTTCGTTGAGGATACATGCGGCAGGGAAGCAAGATGTGTCCAGCAGATCACCATTGAAAATGATCCGCCGACCATTACCTGTCCGGATGACCAGATTGTGGAATGCCTGAAAGATATTCGTCCCGGGAATTACAAGGTTACGGTCAGCTGTGACCCGGACACGATCATTGAAATATCAGATCCATACCCGGTCCAGGGCCAGGGGGCAAGTGAATGTCCGGGGGATGTGTACGAGATCAAATACAAGGTCACAGACGGTTGTGGCAGGTCTGACAGCTGTTTCCAAAGGTTCACCATTGACAATGCAGCGCCGACGATCACATGCCCGCCGGATGAAGAAGTGGATTGTGAGGCAGACATCAATACCGGCCTTCCGGTCTATACGATTTCATGTGAACTCAAGGAAGATCTCGTGATTTCTGACCCGATCCTGAAATCCGGGAAGAAAGATTGTCCTGGCGCCGAATATATTGTGACATACCAGGTGACTGATGAATGCGGGCGGATGGCCTCGTGCGAACAGAAGTTCACGATCCGGGATCAGCCGATCCAGGCCGATTGTCCACCAGACCGGGTTGTAGAATGCGAGAAAGACATTGCACAAGAGCCACCTGCGCTCTCAAAGATCTGTGAAAATCTGCCAACGGTTTCGGTGAGCGGGCCTGAATTGATCTCAGGTACAAAGGATTGCCCGGGAGCTGTTTACGAGATCAAATATCTTCTTGCAGATGACTGCGGGAGGGAGAAGACGTGTACCCAAAAATTTGTCATCGATAATGAAGGTCCTGATATTGTTTGTCCACCTGACACTGTGGTGGAATGCAAGGAGGACATCGAGATGGTCTCATTTGTCCGGGAGTCTTCCTGTGGAAAGAAATTCGAGGTAGCTGGCATCACACCCGTACTGATAGAGGGTCAGGAAAATTGCCCCGGAGCCAGGTACCTGGTTGTGTTTGCCGGTGTTGATGAATGCGGCAGGGAAGCTGAATGTGACCAGACCTTCGAGATCCAGAATGACGGGCCAAAAATCGAATGCCCTCCTGACAGGGAGGTCAATTCGGAAGCCGATATCGTGGCGGAGGACCCGGTTGTTGAAGTTTCCTGCAAACTGGACAAGGAAGTAGAGAAGGTCCTGCCTCCAAAACTGGTCAGCGGTCAGCGTGATTGCCCCGGAGCGGTATATGAGATTACGTACAGGGTGAGGGATGCCTGTGACCGGACGGCAGAATGTGTCCAAAGATTCACGATCAGTGACCGGATCGTAAACATTGATTGCCCGCCTGACCTGGTCGTGAAATGTAGGGAGGATATCAAGCCTCAAAATACAAGTTCGTGGCTGAGAGGACCTGTTCGACTGGATCATTTTGACGGGCCCACGCTGATCCAGGGGAGGGAAGGCTGCGATGGCGCCATTTATGAAGTTGTATATTACCTGGATGTGGTGTGTGATTCTATCGTAACCTGTATCCAACAGATCACGATCAGCAATGAAGGCCCGAAGATCACCTGCCCGCCTGATGCCGTCATTTCGGACCTGAGCGAATCATTTGACAGGACCCCGAAAGCGGAAGTTGATTGCGGCCTCGAAGTCTATTTCAGGGAAGGGAATATGGACCTTATTTCCGGAAACCTCGGGGAAAATGGGTCCGTTTACGAGATTTTGCATGTGGCAGAGGATGAGTGCGGGAGGGAGGATGAGTGTCGGCAGCGGATCACCCTGCTCGGGCTGGAAACCCAGGTCACGAATCCGAATCCATGCAATTGTGCCGACCAGTGGTGGCAGGCATCCAGTGACCTGGTGATCAGCAGCTCTGATGCGTTCAACAAGGACATCGCGAAATTGCTCCGCGCCAAGACATGCAAGGAGCTCCAGAACCTTGCGGAGCAGGGAGTCCAGTACCTGTTCAGGGAGTGGGCATCAAGGGAGATTCTCGATGAAGGCTACGGGATTGCTTCAGGCATCGCCAAAAGGGGAAACATTGCGATCGTGCTTTCAAAAATCGGGGATATCAAGACGGGAATTCAGGTGATTGAGGCGGCATTATACGGGGATGAAAAGGAAATGCGTGATATCCTGACCACGGAGTTTCTCACCAGGGCGGCAACGTACCTTGCCGGCAGTGCCACACCGGCAAGGGTCATTACAGCAATCAAGGACCTGGGGAAATTTACCGCATACCTGAACCAGGATATCCTGGTCAAGAACCTCAAAACATTTGCTGTCCTGGCTGAGCGGGATCCGAACTTTTTCGATGCAGATCATTTTCTTGTCACATATGCAGGACTGAATGATCTGAAAATTCCGGGACAAAATGTCGGGAACAAATACAGGATGGCCATCTATGATTATGCACAGTACCGGATGAACGGGTATTCTCTTCCATACGCAACCCGCATCTGGGATTCCCAGCAGAACCTCAATGCGATCAGGACAGTAGCCAGGACAATGCTGAACGAAGTATGTGCCTACTATTGCTACAAGAAGCGTTTGAAGAACCATGTGGACCTGTTAAAAGCAGAGCAATCGTTTGTGGAACGATTCCAGAAGGTGTGGGCGCACTTCAAAGACATTGATTGCCAGGGGCAGGATGTGCCGGATTGCACGATCCCGAATGCATCCTTGCAGGAAACAAGCCCGGGTAACTTTGAATGTGTCTGTGATCCGGGTTTCAAGTTTACCCCCGACAATACGGCTTGCGTGCCTGCCGCTGAATGTGTGAATATTCCCAATTCAACTGAAGTGTTCCTGGGCAACAGGTATGATTGCGAGTGCAATCCGGGGTATAAATGGAATCCGGGCCAAACAGGGTGTGTGCCGTATGAAGATTGTTCCGGCATGCTGAATGTCCAGGAAGTGTATACCGGCAGTGCATATGAATGTGACTGCCTGCCGGGTTTCAAGTGGGATCCGAACCATGATCACTGCGTCACCTTTGAGGATTGCGGAATGATCGCAAATTCCGAGGAGGTCTTCAACGGCACCGAATATACCTGTGACTGTATCACCGGATACCAGTGGAATGCAACAAGGACAGCCTGTGTGCAGGCCCTGGATTGCAGTGCTTTCCCAAACACAGCCCCGGTCTGGAACGCAGCTATCCAGGATTACGAATGCGACTGTATCCAGGGATATGAGTGGAACGGGGATTTTACAGCCTGTATTGAATCAGCACCTGATTGTGCCTCGTTTTATCCCAATACACATGCTGTATACAATACCCAGCTCAACCGCTGGGAGTGTGACTGCTTGCCGGGATACAAGTGGAACCTGACCAATACCGCATGCGAGGATGCAAAACCCGATTGTGTATCATTCTACCCAAATACCTATGCCCGGTGGAATGCCCAGCTAAGCCGGTACGAATGTGATTGCATTGCCGGATATGAATGGAATGCCGATGGCTCAGGGTGTGTTGAGAAACCGGTGATCCCGGATTGCAGCATCATTCCGAATACCATTGTCAAATTTAACCGGCGTACGAACCAGTACTATTGTGACTGCGTCCAGGGTTATAAATGGAATGCAGGTCGTACAGGATGTGAAAAAGTCATTTCAGATCCCAGTGCGATCATCGATCCACTCGTCAACATTATGAATACGATACGGGGTGGAACAGGCACTGCGGACAACCCTGTCGTATCTCCAGAGAACCAGAGGACGGGTGTATGCAACACGACCTATAAAAGTGGAAGCAATGCCCCCGAACAGTATACGATTGACGTTGGGCAAACATTTGGCAGCGTGAACTTCAGTTTTGAAACTTATCAGGTAAAGGACCGGATCCACGTGTATCATGGTGGTACGAAAGTATTCGATACTGGATGTGTCGGTGCAAATGGTGGCCAGAGTATTCCTTTGAATGGGTTTAGCAGTACATTCAGGATCATTGTAGATCCAACTTGCGATGGCAGCCAGCAGCATACGGACTGGAACTTTACGCTCGGTTGTCCAAATTAGGTAAATATCAAAAAACAGATCCCATGAAAAACTTTTTCGTACTTGCCTTCCTTTTTGCTGCATGCACAAGTTTCGGGCAAAAGCAATTCTCGGTCGTATGTAACCAGAATGAAAGCAAATTTGAGGTCATCGTGATGGGGGAGGAGAAGTCCTATCACCAGGTGATCAAGGATGGGTTTCCGAACCAGCGAGCTGCAGAGACCTATCTGAACGAAAAAGGCCCTACAATTACCTGTGGGAACAGAAACCCGAATGCACCCCCGCCCACAACTGCCGGCAGGAAACCTTCTGGTACAGCGAAGTCCGGTGTTTCGAGGACTCCCGGTGCCAGTACGATCCGTCCGGCTTCAGCGAAATACGGAAGGAACTTCCGGATCATGGGCAACCTGTCTTACCTGTTCTCAATGGACAAGTTATATCCGGGCGTGAGTTCCACATTCAGCCAGGGCCTGGGGTACAGCATTGGCATAGATGCAGCAATCGGGAATTCGTTCCAGGTTGGGGCCGGGTTCCATTACACTTCCATTCTCGGTTCCTTCCAGGAAATGCAGCTTGATGTCGACTTTGACGATCCCGATTTTTTTGGATCACTCAGTGCCCTGAAGGGCGAGTTTCTCATGAAATCTGCATCGGTCATGCGGAATGGATCAGCATTCATTTTCGAATTCGGAATTGGGTATTATTTCAATGTCAACACATCCACGGATATTCCGCTAGAAGAACTCCTCCCTGTCATCAATGAGCAATTCTTTGGTATCCGGTGGGGATTGGGAAAAGACGTCAAAGGGTTTAACGTCATCCTGAGCGGTGAATTCCTCATGGGTGTGACGGATGATACGGATATTGTAGAAAAAGAGGCTTTCTTCAATTTAAAACTGGGCCTCGGCTATGCGTTCTGATGAAAACGAAAGAAGCCCCGCCAGTCGGCGAGGCTTCCTACTTTATGAAATTTTCATTCGTTAATCGTCAATCGTTGATGGTCAATCGTCCATGCAGCGGAGCATTTTGCTCAGCTGCATGACACGCTGCATGGCAAGCCATTTTCAATTCTCCATTTTCAATGATCCCCTGCAGCCGGATATTGTGTACCTACGGCACACTTATTTTTTACACATTTGGGTGCTACCAATATATCGTACCTACGGCACTTTCGGCATGGTGTCCAATCACCATGAACAAATTGCCATGATTAGATATTGAATTAAAATTAGCATATATAAAGAAGCCCCGCCTTCCCAAGCGAGGCTTCCTGTCCTCTAACATATCGTCAATGAGTGATGGTCAATTGGCCATGCAGTAGAGTCATTTCGCTCAGCTGTATGACACGCTGCATGGCAAGC
>JARQTN010000045.1 GCA_029976695.1 Lewinellaceae bacterium | reverse complement strand
CCCTCCAGGATGATATCCACATGCACACCTTTTGCCCGTTTGGCATGGATGATCGCTTCAGCAATCGGGATGTGGTCAATTTCCTGAACTGCGATCTGGAGGCTCTCCCGTGCCCCCAGGATAAAGTCAATGATCACTTGTTCGAGGTCATCCGGCGCACCGAGGCTGGCGGGGCCCATGTAGAAATCGAGGTACGTACTGTTAAATGCCATATCTGGTCGTTTTTTGTGGTCGTTTCAAAACTTGCCTGTCGTCCGTATCTCATGCTTTGCTGCCCGATAACCAGAAGTGGAGATGCAGAAAGCATGTTGTGTAGACATGCTGGTTCAAGTTATGCATTTCGCCTCAAAGATGCCATCTGCCGGAAACCTGTTTCTTTCTGGATAAAGCGCATCCGAATCAGGGTTTTTCCTCATGGTTTTTACCGAAATTGCGGGGTATTGTAACTGAAGTCGAGAAAAATGCGTCTTTTGTCAAAATAAACGCTCCTTTCATTGTGTTGATGCAACGAAGGGGGAGAAGAAGCAGTTATTATACTGGGATGCTATTTTATTTAGTTGGAGAAATGGATAGTATCGTCGAACCTCTTGCTTTTGAAAACAAACCAGCACTCATGCCAGGACAGGTACACAGGAAATTGGCTGCGATCATGTTTACGGACATCGTTGGCTATTCCCAGATCATGCAGGAAGATGAAAATCGGGGGAAAAGTGTTCGGCGCAGGCATAAAACCGTTTTCCAGGAGAATGTCGCAGAATGTGGCGGGAACATCATACAGTATTACGGAGACGGTACGCTCAGCATTTTCCCGAGTGCTGTTTCTGCCGTTGAATGTGCCATTGCCATCCAGAAAGCACTCAAATCCGATCCTCCCGTCCCGCTGCGTATCGGGATCCATCTTGGCGATATTTCCTATGATGATACCGAGGTATTTGGACATGGTGTCAACATTGCTGCCCGAATCGAACCAGTGTGCAACCCGGGCGGGATATTCATTTCCAACAAAGTCTATGACGAGATCAGGAACCATGGCCTGAAGGCTGAATCGGTCGGGATCTACCAGTTCAAAAATGTTGACCATGATCTCGAGCTCTTTGCGGTCAGCCATCCGGGAGTTGCGTTTCCGACAAAGAGTGAAATTGAAGTAATCAATGATATCGCGAATAAAGTCAACCTGTCCACAATTGCCGGCCGCTCAGAAGCTGTGCGCCGGCATGCCCGCAGGATCCGGAACAAAAAGCGAAAACGCACCTGGCAGGTAGCTCTGATCAGCCTGTTTGCGGTCCTTGCCATTGCGGCAATCTGGCGGATGTCCGACCTGGTCATGCCCAAATTTGAAGAAGGGAAAGTTGCTATTGCTGTATTGCCTTTCGCCAATATTGGCGGGGAGGAAGAGAACGAATATTTCAGTGACGGGATCACAGAGGATATCCTGACACTGCTGTCCCGCATCGAAGGGATCGATGTGACATCACGTACTTCCGTGATGCAGTACAAGGATTCTGAAAAGAGCGTGCGTGATATTGCCCGTGAATTGCGTGTCAATACCATCCTGGAGGGAAGCGTGCGCAAAAACGGCGACAAGGTCAGGATCAACGCCCAGCTGATCGATGCCGTAGATGATCACCATATCTGGGCAGAGATCTATGATGCGGACCTGGACAATATATTCGAAGTGCAGAGCCAGGTGGCCGAAGATATCACCAGGCAATTGAAGACCCGGCTGACCGTAGCCGATCGCGCCGAACTGCAGTTTAAACCGGCGAAGGATGTGGTGGCATACGAGCTATACCTGAAGGGGAGGAAAAAGTACAGGGCGTACAATCAAAAGGATAACGAAAAGGCGATCAGTTACTTCCGGCAGGCCCTTGATATCGATCCGAATTATGCCTATGCCTATGCTGGATTAGGTGATGCCTATGCACAGAAAACTTCCCATTCAGGACAGGGCGGGGGTGTCCTGGATACGGCGATCGAAATGAGTTCCCGTGCGATCGAGCTTGACCCGAAGCTGTCGGAGGGGTACAAGGCCCTCGGCCTGGCGTATCACTATAAAGGTGAAATGGAAAAGGCGATTTCGAATTACAAAAAGGCTCTGGAGCTTGATCCGAACAATGATATGGCTGCAAACAATATGGGTACGATCGCCCGTATGGAGGGCGATATCACAGAAGCGGCAAAGTGGGCGGCCAAAACACGCGCCATCAATGTTTCCGTACCGGCATCCGTGATCAACCTTGCGGATATATATATGGAGCTGGGTGATATCGCATCCGCCGGGGAATTGATCGATGAGGGACTTGAACTGGATCCGAATTACGCAGAACTGAATGTCATGAAAAGCGCCTTGCTGATCAGGGAAGGTGACATGGACAATGCACGTACCTTTGCGGAAAAGGTCATTTCCACACAGCCCGATTACCCGACCGGTTATGAACTTTTAGGAGAAATATTCCTTCAATTGGGTAACTGGGAGGCCGCAGAAGCGCAATTTGATATCGCCCTTGACAAAGCTTCCGCAAAGGAGAACATGAAACGGGATATGCTGGAGCTGAAAAAGGAATTTGCGCACGCAAAGACAAGCAAGGCTGAGCATGCGGATGAGGTTCTGGCCCGCATTGGCGAATCCCTTGAGAAGGATATGCAGAAATCAACTCCCAAGGGGAAGATGGATATTTCCTATCACCTCATCGAGGCAGGGATCAAGGCAGAAATGGGCAAACAGGAAGAAGCCATTGAATCGCTGAAAAAAGCGTATCGGTCCGGGTGGCTCGACTATCAAAGCAGCCTGGCCAGCCCGATGTTTGCAAACCTGCAAGACAAACCGGAATTTCGCCAGCTGATCGATCAAATGAAGATCACCACAGACAGTATCCTGCGCGAAGTGAATGCGGTCGTGCAACCGGGTAGCTGATCAATCCAGCGGACCAGTTCCAGGAAGTATCTCAATGGATGTGTCATTCCTGCTCGTTCAAAGAATTTTCCCTGTTTCCCGGATTCTGTTGAAACCAGTAACTTTATACAAAACTTGCCTGGACCATTATGGAGATTTGCCCGTTGTGTGGCCGCCCGATCGAAAAACCGAAGCATGCAAACCGGCATCACCTGAGGCCGCTTTCCCGGGGAGGGAAGGGAGGCGATATCATCAGGCTCCATCGCATCTGTCACCAGAAGATCCACTCGGTTTTTACCGAGAAGGAACTTGAACGTGCATACGACACAATTGAATCACTGTTAAAATCCCCGGAGATCAGGAAATTTGTCAGGTGGGTCAGGAAAAAGCCATCTGGCTTTTATGATTCCAATAAAACAATGAATTCCCTCCGTGACAAGAGGGGGGACTGGAAACGGAGAATGAAATAGCCTCAAAAGAATTGAAAAAACGGGAAGTGCTTATGGACCTGCAGAAAGTGAAAACAACGAAGCTTCCTTTCCCTTTATATGGCTGGGCCGGACTTCTTTTTTTGCTTGTCTTCTGGTACATCAATTGGTGGGGTGAAGGCTTGCGTACGCATTGGGCCTTCTTTCCGCTATGGACAGGGTATATCCTGCTCGTGGATGCACTGGCTGTTCGCTTCGGACGCCCATCGATCGTGCTGAACATCCGAATTCTTTTCAAATACTTTTTACTCTCGATACCGGTCTGGTGGATCTTTGAATTTATCAATGACCATGTCTATTACTGGCAGTACATCGGGTCCGAATCCTTTGCGGAACTGGAGCGGAATTTCTGGAAGACACTGTGCTTTTCAACGGTGATCCCTGCCGTCTTTGTGACCGTCAACCTGTTTTGGTCAGTGCCGTGGTTTAACCGGCATCATATCCGGGTTGGTGCGGGCAGGACCCCTGCCGGAAGAGGCGCATTTTTTGTCGCCGGCTGGTTGATGCTTGCATTCACGCTCATCTTTCCTGAATACGGAATGGCTTTTCTCTGGATTTCACTGTTCTTTATGATAGACCCTGTGAATTACTGGTTCGGAAACCGGTCAATCCTCAGGGAAACGGCTGAAGGTGACTGGAGAACAGTCATCGTCTTTTTTGCCGCTGCCTTAAGTTGTGGTTTTTTCTGGGAAATGTGGAATATCCACTCCTGGCCGAAGTGGATCTACACCTTTCCCTTCCTCAACGGATTGAAGGTGTTCGAAATGCCATTGGCAGGCTACCTGGGCTACCTGCCTTTTGGCCTGGAATTATTTGCGCTAGTTGCGCTTTTCAATGTACCCGTTCCCGGACGGGAGGGGTTTTCCTGAACCGTTTTTTCAAACGAGCTTATGCGATCCCTTGCCGGGTTGAGATGTATCAATGCCCGGCCTGACTCAGGTCACTCACTTCACATGCAAAAGTTGTTCAACTTTATTCAGGACGAAACCGAATCCGGATGACAGAAGGGAAGCAACAAAAGCAGGAAGGGCCTTCTGGTAAACCTGAACCGCCAAAGAGCGGGATGAGGTCAATCTGGATATACCTGATCATTGCACTCTTCTTTGTGGTCCAGTATTTTTTCCTGGGATCATATCCACAGGAGAAGGAAACAAGCTGGCAGTCCTTCAGGAATGAAATGCTCACCTCCGATGACGTGGCCCGCCTCGATGTGGTGAATAAGGAAAAGGTTGAGGTGTACATCCGGCAGGAAAAGCTTGGGAAAGGCAGTTATGCGGAGATTCCTTCTGGTCAACGGGGGCCACACTATTATTTCAATATCGGTTCCGTTGAATCATTCGAGCAAAGGCTATATGATGCTTATGATGAACTCAGCCTGACCAATCCCCCCCAGATCAATTATACGACACGGACAAACTGGATCCAGATCATCCTGAGCTGGCTTCTGCCACTTGCCATTATTGTTGCGATCTGGGTATTCATTTTCAGGCGGATGGGCGGCGGCATTGGTGGCAAGGGGATGGCCAATCCTTTTGACTTCGGGAAGACGAATATCAAGATCCAGAATATCGAGGACCGGAGCAAGGTGACCTTCAAGGACGTGGCAGGGCTTGAGGAAGCCAAAATGGAGGTGCAGGAAATTGTGGAATTCCTCAAGGCACCAGAGCACTATACCCGTCTTGGGGCCAAGATCCCGAAGGGTGTGATCCTCGTCGGGCCTCCCGGTACGGGGAAAACGCTCCTCGCAAAAGCAGTGGCAGGAGAGGCCAGGGTCCCGTTCCTGAATATGTCCGGTTCTGAATTCGTGGAAATGTTTGTCGGTGTCGGGGCATCACGCGTCCGGGACCTGTTCAAGAAGGCCAAAGAGAAAGCACCAAGCATTATTTTCATTGATGAGATCGATGCGATCGGCAGGGCCCGGGGGAGTGCGTTTTCCCTGAGGGCCAATGATGAGCGAGAAAGCACGTTGAACCAGCTGCTGACAGAAATGGATGGTTTTGGGACGAATACAGGGGTGATCGTGCTGGCCGCCACGAATCGTGCTGATATCCTGGACAATGCCCTGCTGCGTCCGGGACGTTTTGACCGGCACATCTACCTTGAATTGCCAAGCATGTCCGAGCGGGAAGCCATTTTCAATGTCCACCTGAAACCGCTGAAACTAGGGGGTGATATCGATGTGCACCAGCTGGCTGCCCATACACCCGGTTTCAGCGGGGCGGACATTGCCAATATCTGCAATGAAGCCGCATTGATTGCTGCCCGGAAGAACAAGGACGGGGTGTATATGGAAGATTTTTCGGAGGCCACAGACAGGGTGATTGGCGGTCTCGAGAAGAAGAGCAAGATCATCTCCCCTGAAGAGAAACGGATCATTGCATTCCATGAGGCAGGCCATGCGACAGTCAGCTGGTATCTTGAACATGCGGACGAACTTATGAAAGTCACAATTGTACCAAGGGGCAAGTCCCTCGGGTCTGCATGGTACCTGCCGGAAGAACAGCAGATCTTCACCAACTCCGAATTTAACGACAAACTTTGTGTGGCCCTTGGGGGTCGTGCCGCTGAGGAATTGATCTTCGGAGAAGTCTCGTCAGGGGCACTCGACGATCTGGAAAAGGTGACCAAGCAATCCTATACGATGGTCGCTTATTACGGGCTGAATGAAAAGTTGGGCAACCTGAGTTACTATGACAGCACCGGTCAATATGAGCAATCCCTCCAGAAGCCATACAGCGAGGCCACTGCGGAGATGATCGACCAGGAAGTCAGGAAACTCGTGGAAGGGGCATACGCACGGACGAAAAAGATCCTATCTGCTCATCGTCCGCAGTTAGAGGCTCTCGCCACATTACTCCTCAGGAAAGAAGTTGTCGTCAGGAAAGAACTGGAAGAAATATTTGGGAAGCGCAAGCCGAAATCAGGGGAAGTTCAACTTTCCGGGCAGGATGGCTGATTACATTCCGGTGATCAGGCTTTCAAGAAGATCTCCGACAAAATAGGCAACTACAGCGGCGATCACGCCCAGGGCAACGGTTTCGAAAATACCACGCCACCTGCTCGTTTGCGTCACATGCGACTTGAGAAAGCCGATCAGGATGAAGGCAAGCAATGTGAAGATTGAAGTCCAGAGGAATGGATTTCCTGTGATTTGTCCTCTGAATTCGACGACATAGGTGGCGAGCGGGATGAGACCAACAAGGATAAAGGATACATAAGTCATGCTCCCGATCATGAAGGGAGACTTTTGGTCCAACATCATTTCCAGTTCCCCGGTCATCATTTCATCCACCCATCGGTCCTTATCTTCGGTGATCTTTGCGACGACCTGATCCAGCAATTCGCCCTCAAAACCCTTATTGCGGTAAATCTCCCGCACTTCCTCGATCTCGCTGGCCCGCATATTTTCGATTTCCCAGTATTCCTGCTTCCGGTGCTTCTCATAATTTTCCCGCTCACTTTTGGCGGACAGGTAGGCACCTACCGACATGGAGAATCCGTCAGCGAACAGGTTTGCAAAACCAAGGATCAAAATGACAGAACTATCAAGGCCTGCGCCTGCCGACCCGGCCACTACGGCAAAGGTGGTTACTGACCCATCGATGCCCCCATAAACGAATTCGCCAAGGTATTTCTGATATTTCCTGACGAATCCGGACTGCCTGATTTGCTGAGGTTCTATATCTGCCATAGGACTGATTAAAGATACGTCTTCTGTCCTTGAGTTTGTGATGCTTTTCACAGCGGGGAATAAAATATCTTCGTTCCTTCGCATGAAAATTACAGGACATGGAAATTTCCCTGGATACCATACGCTATATGGTGGGCGGCTATTTTGTGCTTTTGGGTTTCTTGCAGATCATCTATGGCAAGTCATATGAACTTTATGCCCTTGACCATGGTGTGGTGAATACAAGCCAAACTGTCAAATTTGCCGCTCTTGCACTCATCGTACTGGGTATAGTGGTCATGCTTCCGGGCGTTTCCCGGTATGGCTTTTACGGGTTAGGCATCTACCTGGTCATCTCTGCGTTGTCCATACACAAATTCTGGGACTGCAAGGATGCGCCGAGCCGTGTTGCGGAGGGGCTGCAATTCGGAAAGAATATCGGGTTGGCGATTTTGCTGTACGGGATGACGCTTGTGTAGGGGTGTAGTTTTTTGGGGGAAGAGTCCGGTCGGAGATGCGGAACTTTACCCGGATGCGTTTTCCTGCGAACATTTAAGATGTTCGAATTAGCCTATCAGTTATACATGAGTAGAATTCATAATGCGTTCGCTACAGCCCGGTATTTTCAAAGCTTTTGGCGTTTTAAGGATTTTCGCGAACATTTAAGATGTTCGAACTGGACCCTCATTTATACATTAGCAAAATTCATTATATATCCTTCTGCTCCACAAAAAACACCCCGCATTGAACACCCCTGAAACCGGCTAGAAAAGGAAATAGGAAAAAAAGAGCGGGAAACGGGATTCGAACCCGCGACCCTCAGCTTGGGAAGCTGATGCTCTACCCCTGAGCTACTCCCGC
>JARQTN010000044.1 GCA_029976695.1 Lewinellaceae bacterium | reverse complement strand
GCGAAGATGAAAACCATGGGTAATTTCAACAGGGAGATCATCCTCCTGAAATCTGCTTTCACACTGCTTCTTTCCGGTTGCTGCACACCACCAAAACCGGTAAAAAAGACAAGGATGAATGTGATCCCGATCAAAACAGCCAGCAAAAGATAAATGCGGAGCCATGCATTTTCATCGGTATCACTGTAGAAAAGCGGAAATACAATGTAGGCAGAGGCAATGCCAACCATGAAGACACTTTCAATAAAGCTCATCAGGGAATTCATCCCCTTCTGCGAGTCAGTGACCGCACCAATTAACGCGTATACGGATACCTTTACGATCGCAAAGGAGACGCCCGTGCACAGAAACAGGACCTGCACATGCGGGAAGGAGTTGCCCAAATACATTGAAATACACCCGGCCATCACAAGCCCGAGCGCGATCAATATTCCTTTTTTATAACCAAGCCTCGGCAGGATCGCCCCAATAAAAAAGGAAACCACGGCAATGGAAAGATCCTTGAATGCTTCAAGGGTACTCGCCGTGACTTCATCCACCCCGTACACATTGATCGATTTCTGGATCAGGATCCCGACGCTGTTCATCAAAATGGCAAACACGAAATAGTTGATGAAAAGCGCAAGCTTGATTCCCCAGTTTTTCATTTGAACTCGTATCTTTTTGTGTTCGGTAAGATAATTCAATATTTGATTATGCCCATTCAGATCAAACTCCCCCACGAGGAATTTCCGGGACTGTTCGAGGATGTCCAGTTGTCAGGAATATTTGCAGATTCAAAAACATTCGTGGACAGCATCCCGAAATCTGATCCTGAACTGATCATCAAGGCATACCGGGAACAAAAGGATAAGGAAAGTTTCTCAATGGATGATTTTATCCATGCGTACTTCCAGGTCCCAGGGGACGCCGGATCTTTGAACGAAAGTGACACCACCATGTCCACATCGGAGCATATTAAAAAACTCTGGCCCCACCTGAAAAGGGAGGGATCAAATGCGGGCCGCACCGGCACCCTGATTCCCCTGACACATCCTTATGTCGTGCCGGGAGGCCGGTTCAGGGAGATCTATTACTGGGACAGCTATTTCACGATGCTGGGGCTGTCCCTGTCGGACGAAGTCGGCCTGATCGAAAGCATGGTCCAAAATTTTGCTGACCAGATCGACTCCATCGGGCACATCCCAAACGGCAACCGGACCTATTTCGTGAGCCGTTCACAACCGCCTTTCTTTTCATTGATGGTGAAGCTGCTGGCCAGCCACCAGGGCAGCCGGATCCTTGACAGGTATCTTTTGCAATTGAGGAAGGAATATGACTTCTGGATGGATGGCCCGAGGAAAGTCACCATGGATGACGGACATGTGCTGAACCGGTATTCCGACGACCTCGCCGTTCCCCGCCCGGAATCGTTTGCCGAGGATTTTGAACTTACAGAAGATATGCCGGAAGCGAAGAAAAGACAGGTATTACGGGACATCCGTGCTGCATGTGAATCAGGATGGGATTTCAGTTCGCGGTGGCTTGCTGATCCGGATGACCTTTCCACGATCCGGACAACAGAACTGATTCCTGTGGATCTGAACAGTCTTCTGCTTTACACCGAGCAGTTGCTCTGTACAATTTACGAGAGAAAAGGGGATGCCGATAGTCACGCATATTTCATAAATGCAGTCGAAAGACGGATCAGCGCAATAGACACATACCTGTGGAACAATGAATCCGGTATGTATTGCGATTACCATTATCCCGACAAGTCCAAATCCGGCATCCTGTCTATGGCCGCATTCTTCCCGCTTTATTTCAATATTGCATCTGCCAGCCAGGCAAAAGAGGTCATTGATCAAACAACGAAATGTTTGCTCCAGCCCGGCGGTTGGATGACGACGGATATCCTGTCCGGGCAGCAATGGGATGCACCAAACGGATGGGCACCTTTACAATGGATTGCTTTTCGGGCACTGGCAAATTACGGATATGCAGATTTAGCTGCTGACGGGGCCAGAAGATGGCTGGACCTGAATGACCGGGTGTTCAAATCAACGGGAAAGATGATGGAAAAATACAATGTATCGGACCTCACGCTTACGGCCGGGGGAGGTGAATATCCCGTACAGGACGGTTTTGGCTGGACAAACGGTGTTTATTTGGCCCTTGCACATGAACTTAAGAAAATCACCTGACCACGGGAAATAAAAAAAGCGCTGGCGTTGCACCAGCGCTCAGAAAAAACCCCTTCGTGATTTTTCTATTTGCCCGGCAGGCAATACCGGGAAGTCAAGAGTCAGTGGGTAGGATAAATAGAAAGGTTCGCTTTTACGGTGTTCATTCAGACGTCAGTAATACGCGATCAATCACATGGATCACGCCATGCTGCATATCCAGGTCTGTTTGGATCACACTGGCCTTGCCAATTTTCACTTCATCCTGATCTGCACTGCAGGTCAGTTTTTTCCCATCCAGGGATTCCATGGGCGTTCCTCCGGGCAAATCAGCAGACTTGATTTCTCCGGCCACAAAATGGTTTTTCAGCACAGCTGTCAGGGATGCTTTCTGTTCCGGCATCAGCAGCGTTTCAACCGTACCGGAAGGAAGCGCATCGAATGCCGCGTTGTTCGGGGCAAAAATCGTGTAGCTTCCGTTTTTCGAAAGATCCCTGACCAGTCCGGAAGCCCTCAGCATGGTACTGAATGTGGAGAGCTCCCCGTGTGCCGAAAGGACTTTGAACAAGTCGTCCGTAACCAAAACATGTGTATCCGGGGCCATCGCCCCTGTTTCCTGTTTTTCAATGCTTGAGATTTCGTTTGAACGGGTGGTGGCAAATACGGCCATCGTCGTGAGCAGGGCCAGGGAGATAAAGAAACCGATTGACTTTTCCATAGGTCTGTTTTTTAATGAATCCGGGGAGAGACAATCGATGCTTCAGACTGCAATCTATGCGCTTTTGATATGATTAAGAACGGATTGAATATGAATGTGTTATGTATATATGGAAATTCAGTGGATACCATGACTCCGCATTCAGGGTTTCACTTCATGCGGCATCAGGGTAAAACCTGACCCATGCAGGTATGTTCCCGTTTGTACCGGTTCCGTCAATGGGAACATGGAATGAATTTGTAATTTGCCATGAAACATATTGAAAAATGAAATACATCCTCTCAATTGACCAGGGCACAACTTCCTCAAGGAGTATCCTCTTTGATCAAAACGGGGAACCAGCAGCATTCGCTCAAAAAGAATTCAGGCAGTATTTCCCAAGACCCGGATGGGTCGAACATGATCCGGAGGAAATCTGGGAAAGCCAGCTGTGGACCATTCGGGAAGTAATCACAAAATCCGGCATTTCCATAAAGGACATTGCAGCGATCGGTATCACCAACCAGCGGGAAACAACAATCGTGTGGAACAGGCAAACCGGCAATCCGATCCATCCGGCAATTGTATGGCAGGACAGGCGGACCGCCGGCGTGTGCAGGGCCTTGAAGCAGGAAGGCCTGCAAGACACTGTTCGCCAAAAAACGGGGCTGGTGATCGACGCCTATTTCTCGGCAACAAAGGTCATTTGGCTGCTTGAACACGTGGAAGGTGCGCGGGCACTTGCCGAATCCGGGGACCTGGCATTCGGTACCGTGGACAGCTGGCTGATCTACAAGCTGTCCGGCGGAAACGCGCATTGCACGGATCATACAAATGCATCCCGGACCATGCTATACAATATCCATGGCCTGGACTGGGATGACGAACTCCTGGATGCATTCGCGATTCCGCGGAGCATGCTGCCTGAGGTTAAGCCTTCATCAGGCCATTTTGCTGTCACTTCAGAAGATTTGTTTGGTTCCGGAATCCCGATTACCGGGGTCGGTGGTGATCAGCAGGCGGCCCTTTTCGGACAGCTCTGCCACCAGCCGGGGATGATCAAAAACACCTATGGCACAGGCTGCTTTATGCTGATGCATACAGGCGAACAATGTGTGGATCCGGGGCAGGGGCTGCTCGCGACAATGGCATGCACCATCGATGAACGGCCCCAATATGCCCTCGAGGGGAGTGTATTCGTAGCAGGTGCGGCGATCCAGTGGCTGAGGGATGAACTTGAAGTCATCGGGCACAGTGCAGATTCCGAAAAACTGGCCTTGTCCGTACCCGACAACGGGGGCGTATATTTTGTTCCCGCTTTTACCGGATTGGGCACCCCCTACTGGGACATGTATGCCAGGGGAAGCATTTTTGGCCTGACCAGGGGCACTTCAAAGGCGCACATTGTCCGGGCAGCCCTGGAATCCATAGCCTTTCAAAGCCATGACCTGATGTCGACGATGGAAGAGGTCACCGGGCAACCCGTCAAGGGGCTGAGGGTAGACGGCGGCGCTTCAAAAAATGATTTCCTGATGCAATTCCAGTCGGATATTGCAAACATTCCGGTCCAAAGGCCCGTTCAAACAGAAAGCACCGCAATGGGGGCAGCATACCTTGCAGGAATAGGTGCAGGGATCTGGTCCCTTGCGGAGATCCATCAGAACTGGAACGTGGATAAAGTGTTCCAGCCGGACATGGATCCCGACACACGGGCATCCCACCTGGTAAGGTGGAAGGAAGCCGTGGAAAGGTCGAAAGGATGGGAATCTGAATAATGCCGGTTGAAGAAAGGACGGCCTGATGAATTGAGTAAACAGCAAATTGAAAAGAGAAGGATTTATGGACGCGATGTCAGCAAAAGCAAGAACGCAACATCTTCAGGAAATGCAGGAGGTTCACTGGGACCTCGTGATCATTGGCGGGGGAATCACCGGTGCCGGTATTTTGCTTGATGCAGCTTCCAGGGGACTGCGGGTACTTTTGCTTGAGAAGCATGATTTTGCATGGGGCACCAGCAGCCGGTCGACCAAGTTGATCCATGGTGGCTTGCGCTATCTGAAGCAAATGGAAATTGGCCTTGTCCGGGAAGTCGGAAAGGAGCGGGCCATCGTCTACCAGAACGCCCGGCATATCGTACGGCCCGAAAAGATGCTGCTCCCGATCATCAAAGATGGTTCGCTTGGGAAGGCCAGCAGTTCAATCGGCCTGTGGGTCTATGACTGGCTCGCTGATGTCAACGAGGAAGAAAAGCGGAAAATGCTTTCAAAAGAAGAAACGCTCAGGGCCGAACCCAGGCTGAACAGGGACATCCTGGTTGGCGGGGGGATGTATTATGAATACCGGACTGATGATGCCCGGCTGACGATCGAGATCATCAAGAAAGCAGCAGAATTTGGCGGACGTGCCCTGAATTATTGCGAAGTGACTGGATTTTCATACGAAAATGGAAAGATATCAGGTGTGCACATCAGGGATACACCCAACGGGCGTACCTTTTCAATTGCCTCAAAATGTGTCGTCAATGCAACAGGTCCCTGGGTGGATCAAGTGCGAAAACTGGATGAAGATGTGCTCAGGGGAAAAACCTTGCGCCTGACCAAAGGGGTGCACCTTGTCATTCCCAGGGAAAAACTTGACCTGAACCAATCCGTCTATTTTGATGTCCCCGGTGATGGCAGGATGATCTTCTGCATCCCGAGGGATGAAGTTGTCTACATGGGCACAACGGATACAGATTATACAGACAGCATTGATGATCCTGGCATAAATGGCCGGGATGTAGCCTACATTTTAAAAGCAGTCAACCGGATGTTTCCTGATGCAAACCTTATGGATGATGACGTGATCAGCACCTGGGCTGGACTCAGGCCGCTTATCCATGAGGAAGGAAAGTCGCCTTCCGAATTATCACGAAAAGACGAGATCTTCATTTCCAAAACCGGGCTGATCTCGATTGCCGGCGGCAAGCTGACTGGATACAGGAAAATGGCGTCACGGATCATCAAGGAAATCCGGAAACGCAATGAGCAGTATAAGATCGGGCGTGCTATTGGGAAAAGCCAGACAAAAGAAATCAGGGTCGCCGGCAACGTATTCGGTTCTGAACAGGAGATGGATGCATTCCGGAAAGGATTGCAGGCCGACTATCCTGCATTTCATGAACAGGCTAAACCGCTTTTCGAAAAATACGGTGCAAATACCAGATTGATCCTCAGCTCGGCTAAAGAGGTGATGGAACATCGCGATATACCCCAAAAGGATGCTGCTCATTATGCTGAAATCAAATATGGGATTGAACATGAAATGGTGCGGACCCTTTCTGATTTTTGCATCCGCAGGACGGGAATGCTCTATTTCGAACCGACACGTATGAGTCGTGAACTGGAAAAATTTGCAGGTGTGATGCAAGAGATCCTCGGTTGGGATCACCCAAGAAAAGCAAAAGAAATCCAGAATGTCCGTACTGCCTACAATTCAGTGATGGCATTTTCCTGACCCAGGATCTTCAAATCCTTAAAATAAAAAAAGCCTGCGCAATCTCGCGCAGGCTTTTCTCTGAATCGTTCAGTGGTTACTGTTTAATGAACGGCCTTGCGACCCTGTCCATTTCCGTAACCATCTGGAGAATATAATACCCCTGGGGTAAAGTTGATATATCCAGTGAAATCTGCTCACCATTGTCTATCCTGTCAAATTGCTCCAGCATCATGCTTCTTCCGGACATCCCCGTAATCCTCAGCTCCACTGGGCCGGGTACCTGAAGCTCAGGAACAACCGTCAGTTTCGCTGTGGCCGGGTTCGGGAAGAGCGTAAAGTCAGTTGTGACTGCTGCTTCACTTCTGAACGTGACATTCCCACCACATGCAGGACCGTCCGTGACACGTACAACGCGCAGCGGGTTGCTCAGGGCAAAACAGCCCATGAGGTCCCCTGCATTGGCATCGACTGCAGCTCCTTCAAGCCCGTCTTCAAAACTCAGGTGCCAGATCAGGCAGACGCCTGCTTCAGCATCATCCAGGTCAAACGGAGGACCTGCAGGAAGCGCCAGGATATTGGCTTCTTCATCGGTGATCACCCAGGCACTGTTTGTACCCACATTGCCTTCAATCGTCACATCAAGCGGATCCGGCATTCCATCACCAACGCAAATCGTGACATCATCGAATCCGCCAACGAATCCGATCACTCCGCCATTCACCTCGGAACGTGTGACCGTGATTGCATTACTCAAGGCAAAACACCCCTGGAGGTTTCCTGCATTGGCTCCAACCTCGGCACCGACCAGGCCTTCTTCAAATACAATGTGCCAGATCAGGCAGACACCGCCGCCAGCTCCTTCGAAATCAAATGAATTTGTATCCGAAATCATGAGGATATCCAGGTTCTCATCCGTGATCACCCAGGCCTCATTTGAGCCGATGGCACCTTCAACCGTGACATCGATCACGTCCGGCACACCGTCTCCCACACAAACTTCTGTCGGATCATTCGTTGTAATGGTTCCGCCCTGCAATTCTTCTGGTGCGGACAGCCTGTTGACAGTAATCGGGTTGCTCAATGAAAAACATCCTGCCAGGTCCATGGCGTTCTGGCCTACTGCAGCACCTTCAAGCCCATCTTCAAAGCTCAAATGCCAGATCAGGCAGACACCAGCGCTTGCAGTGTCCAGGTCAAAAGGAGGACCTGCTGGCAGTCCCAGGATCACACCAGCCGCATCGGTGATCACCCATGCACTGTTTGAACCTTCTGCACCATCCAGCGTGACATCAATCGGGTTCGGTACGCCATCACCGGCGCAGATCGTATATTCATCTCCTCCGCCAGCAAGGGCAATCGTTCCACCCTGGACAGAGGTCCGCGTAACCGTAATCGGGTTACTCAATGCAAAACAGCCTTCGAGGTCCCCTGCATTGGCACCCACAACGGCACCACTCAGTCCATCTGCAAAACTGATATGCCAGATCAGGCAAACGCCGCCACCAGCACCTTCAAGGTCAAATGGAGGTCCGGCAAGCAGGTCAAGGATATTCCCATCCTCATCCGTGATCACCCAGGCACTGTTCGAACCAACAGCTCCTTCCAGGGTCACATCAATCGGGTCTGGAAC
>JARQTN010000043.1:4349-8009 GCA_029976695.1 Lewinellaceae bacterium | reverse complement strand
ATTCAGCCACACTCTGACCTTTTCTTGCATATACAAGTTGCTTTTGACGATCAATCATTTCCTGGAATGCTTGATTCCTGATTGCCTTTTGCTCCAGCAAGTCAACCTTTCTCCCAAATATTTTTTCCAGGGCAAATTTCAACTGGAAGTAATATTCTGCGTATTCCAACGGATCTGATTCATCAATCGTAACAATGAAGTCAATATCACTTCCCGAATGAAACTGATCAGTGAGCACAGAACCAAACACATACAATTCACTCACTTGCGATTGCAAGCATGCCTGGTTTAATTCTTCTGCATGTGCCTCAATCCGATTGATCATATTCATCCTCCTTTAAGGTACTAACTTTTAAAATCATGCGATTGGTTCCAATTTGGAATTGCACACTCCCAACTAAATAGACTTATGCAGGGAATGAAATTCTTAATGGTTCGGGAAATCAATATTCGGGCCATATTCCCACAGTCAGAAAGGAGAAATCTTAAATCATAAAACTCCAGATCCGAATAATGAAGGTGGCTTTCATTCAGACTGAATACTGCTTTCAATATGGTCACCTGAACCTCCCGTTTCATGAATTTTAAAGCTTTTGTATCTATTGAGCAAACTGCCTTCATCCCAGTTGTTGACCTGCAGCACAATGAGGATACCGATCACGACCAGCAGGATTTCTCCAACCGCATATTTGAGGTATTTTGTAATCTTCCCTTCTGAAAGCAAGTTCCGCCTGATTTTTTGAAAGATATTGATCATTGGTTGAATGGTATGTTGTATTGGGTTGTATATGGAACGTACATCGCTTTGCTGGTGAATTGAACGTGAGATCATTGCAAAGGCATTATTTTCCAAAGATATTTGCACCATAAGAATCAAATAACCGGCGGTGCAAATCGCTCACCACTTCTTCCATCCCGGGCATTTCGGAGATATTTTCATTTTCGTCTGGATCGAACTCATGATCATACAGCATGCGGGCAATGGTTTTATCATCTTCCGGGCGAATGAACTCGGTGTAGCAATACTTGGGCGTTTTTAATGTATACCCATTCCGGTTGTTGATCAGGATGTGTGCCTTTCCCGGCACGTCGGGATCTTTCAGGATCGGTAACAGGCTTTCTCCTTCAATTTGGCCTTTCGGGATTTCCAGGCCGCACAGGTCAGCCAGGGTTGGGTAGATGTCCACCAGTTCGACCAGCGCATCGGTGGTCCTGTTTTTTGGGAGCCCAGGTGCAGAAATAATCAGTGGCACCTGCATGGATGTCCGGTGGCTGGTCCATTTGGCCCACAGGGTGTGTTCCTGCAAATTATAGCCGTGGTCAGAAACGAAAACAACAATGGTGTTTTGATCCAGCTCAAGGGTTTTCAACTTCCCGAGTATTTCACCGATCAAGGCATCGACATAACTGACCGTGGCGTAGTACCCGTGGATCAGTGTCCTTGCTAGTGAATCCCCGACCATCTCGGGCCGTCGAGGAATGCCATTGTATTGGTACAGTTCAGCAGGTTCCTTGTTTGAAATGGCCGGGGCGTTCTTTGCCACGAAATTGTTGTATGGCTGGTGGATCTCACCTTCCGGGTACCGGTCCCAGTGTCGGGCCGGTGCATTGAATGGCAAATGGGGGCTGATAAAGCCTGCTGTCAGGAAAAACGGCTGCTTGCTCTCCTTCAGCCTTTCGAGGTCCCGCATGACTTTTTGGGTCAGGAGGCCGTCGATGTACGCCGAGTCCGGAACGGCCGCTTTTTCATATGCGGGCCCCCTGTTGGTTTCCCGGTACACCGAGTCATTTTCCGGCAGCAGATAGTCTCGCCAAAGGGATTGCCACCAGTCTGTCGGGGCCAGGCCCTCCGGATTCTCATCAAATGCATACGGCCTCCAGATCTCGTCCCAATCGCCCTCGCGGTCATCCAGGTGATGGTAGATTTTGCCGTTCGAGATGGTAGTGTAACCATTTTCCTTAAAGAGCTGCGGCAAAGTAACAGCATTTGGGGCGTCCTCCTGCACAAATACTTTGTAATCCCTGAAAATATTTTTGGTCGGACGGATCCCTGTCAGCATGCTTGCTCTGGAAGCGCCGCATACAGCCACATTGCAATACGCATTTGCAAACAGGATCCCTTCCCTGGCCAATGCATCAATATTCGGTGTCTGCATGTGCGACCGGCCATAACAACTGAGTTGGGGCCTTAAGTCATCCATATACAGCAACAGCAGGTTGGGTTTCCTTTCGGGCGTTTCTGCACAGCCGGAGAGGATAGATGCATACAGAAGGAACAGGAATAGTTTCAGGTAAACCATGGATTCTGAGCGTATTTTTTTTGGAAAGGTAAATCTTAGATCTTGTTTTTGGTAGGGATCTTCGTACAATGAATTTCAGCCATATCCCGCCTCCTTCAGGCATCATTGAATTCAGGAGCTTTTAAATCTTCCTGGCTGCTGCTCTTGTCAATCGATCCTTCTTCTGATTTTCGGGTACTCGCATGGATAAATTAGCCCTGGTGTTTTAGTCCTTTCTGTCATCTGTTTCCCTGGCTTTTTTCCAATTTTTCGATTTTTTCACTTTTTATTTCAGATCAAATTTTCAATAACAATCCAGCCAGCTCTTTGACCATCTTCACCCCTAATGCCGCAGTGATACCGGCGTAATCTTTCAGCGGGTTGAACTCTACCAGATCGGCACCGACCACTTCTACGCTGATTCCGTGCAGGAAGTCAATCACCTGCCGGGGCGTCATGCCCCCGGACTCGCGGTGGGACACGCCAGGTGCGAACGCCGGGTCGAAGCAATCCATGTCAAGAGAGATATAGAGCGGCCCGTCAAGTTTCCCGGGATCAAAAAGGGGCAGGTCCCTCATGGTGAAAACCCTGACGCCATCTGCTTCCATGTTTGCCTGTTGCCACGGTGTGGATGCACGGATGCCGACCTGTGTGAGTGACTTGCAGAGTCCGCTTTCAAGGATCCGGGCAAAGGGGCAGGCATGTGAATACCGGTCCCCGAAATAATCCGGGTACAGGTCACTGTGTGCATCGAAATGCAGGATGTGCACCGGCCCATGCCGCTCATTGATCAGCTGTAAAAGCGGGAATGAAATGGAATGGTCGCCCCCTAAAAACAAAGGCTTCATGTCCGGGTGCATCAGAGCACTCACTTCATCGCGGATCGCTTCAAAGGTGGCAGCCTCAATATTCCCTGCATCAGCCAGGATGTCTTCACCAAGCACCCTGACCATGTGCTCATTGTATTCGTTATATGCATCGGTTGCGAGTTCCTGGCGGATCGCTTCAGGACCGTTGGCTGCCCCCCGCATGTAGGAGGACTTCCCGTCAAACGGGATGCCGATCATCTGGATTTTCTGTTGAGGCATGGTCGCTGGTTTTGAGTTGGCTGTTCCGGCCGGGAGCTACATTTGCCTATTCTGTGGCGATATCAACCGGACAGTCAGAATTCCCGGACAATCCATTTTCAGATCAATGAAAATAATATATATTTCATGTTCATCCGTTTTCAATCAAATGAAGTACCTGATTTCGATATTGACATCCATCTCCTTCCTGATCACCCTGCCCGGGAATGCCCAGCAAACCTGGAATGATTTTTCCATCGATGCATTCCTCCATGGGGACGGCGTGCCGGAGATTGTGCAAAAGGTCATCTCGG
>JARQTN010000043.1:0-4249 GCA_029976695.1 Lewinellaceae bacterium | reverse complement strand
AAAGGCGAAGTCCCGACGATCGGGCATTACATCCAGCAGGTCTTTGTCGTGAGCAACAACGATGCCTTCAACCGGCTGTATGAATTTGTCGGCCAGGACGAAATCCACTACAGGCTGCGTGCCCGGGGAATCGGCGGGACGCGGATCATCCACCGGCTGGGTGATCCGTCCTTCGGCCCGGAAGATAACCGGCATACGAACCGGGTCCGCTTCATGGACGGTGATGAGGTCCTGTGGGAGCAGACAGAGCGTCACGCCACGATCGACCACCCGGACCAGTTGAAGGGGAGCATGAAAGGCAAGGGGTATGTCAATGCGGACGGGGAGACCATATCCGGGCCTTTTGATTTTACGCGCAAAAACTTTTTTCCTTTGAACGAACAGGTCGGCATGCTGGAGCGAGTGCTGTTTCCGGAATCGTTCCCGGAGTACCAGCGCTTCAGGCTGACAACGGACGACTACAGGTTTCTCTATGCGAAAATGGGGATGTTGCCGCGTGAATCTGCATATCCCGAATACCGTGATTCAACGCATTCCGACAGCTATGTAAAATTCCTCATGTACGGAGACCAGAAGGAGCCCATCCCGGACAATATCCGGATATTCAACAAGGTGGGCTGGGCGTACGGATACCTGACGGATTGCGCCTACATCGTCGATTTTGAAGAAGGCGTTGAATTCATCCTGGCCGCCACGGTCCATGTCAATGAAAACGGGATCTACAACGATGGTGAATACCAGTATGAAACCGTCGGCCTGCCGTATTTAGCCGAACTGGGACGGATGTTTTACACACATGAATTAGAGAGAAACAGGAAATACAAACCCGACCTGGACAGGTTCAGGGTCGGATTCTCGGAACCGAAATAAAATGAATATGAACGAGCACAAAGCAAGAACCCCGAAAAACAAGCCAAACGCACTTCAGCAGAAGGCGATCGATGCCATCGAAGGACCGGTGATGGTCATCGCGGGCCCCGGAACAGGAAAGACCGAGATCCTCAGCCTGAGGATCGCGAATATCCTGGAAAGAACGGATGCAGGCGCACAGCACATCCTGTGCCTGACGTATACGGAGGCCGGCACGGTAGCGATGCGGCAGCGGCTGCTGGAGCATATCGGCACGGAAGCCTACAATGTGCACATCCATACCTTCCACTCGTTTTGCAACAAGGTCATCCAGGAAAACCTGGACTACTTTGGCTCGTACAGGGAACTTCAGCCGGTTTCGGAACTGGAGGAGGTTATGCTCTTTAATGAAATGATTGATGACTTTCCCTACGGACACCCCCTCAAGAGGCTCACGGGTGATGTCTACTATGACCGGAAACCAATGAAGCACCTCTTCGATACGATGAAGCAGGAGAACTGGTCACCCGACTATGTGCTGAAACAGATCGACCGGTACCTGGAATCGGAAAGAGAGTCAGAAAAATATATCTACAAGCGCAAATCGGGCAATAACAAGAAGGGGGACTTCAAAGAGAAGGACTTCCAGAAACTGGTGGATAAAATGGACCGCCTCAGGGCCGGGGTAGGGGAGTTCGGAAATTTCCAGGAAAGGTTGAAGGAAGCGGGCCGGTACGACTACAATGATATGCTCCAGTGGGTCAACCGCGGGTTCGCTGAAAATGCCGACTTGCTTGCCGATTACCAGGAGCAGTACCTGTACATCCTGGTTGACGAATTCCAGGACACGAACGGGATCCAGGTGGACATCCTGAACCAGTTGGCCGGCTATTGGGACCGACCGAACCTGTTTGTCGTCGGCGACGACGACCAGGCGATCTACAGGTTTCAGGGGGCGAACCTGGAAAACATGAAGGCATTCGTCGACCGGTATGCACCGGAGGTGATCGTGCTGACCGACAACTACCGGTCCACGCAGAAAGTGCTTGATGCATCCATGAAACTGATCGACAGGAACGAGGCCAGGCTGGTGAAACAATTTCCCCAGTTGGGTTTATCCAAGGAACTCGTTGCGCAGGCAGCATTTGACAGCAAGCCCACGCCCCGCCTTGTTGCCTTTCCGAACGAGGCCCATGAACAGGCTGCGATTGCCAGGATGATCATGGAGGCGAATGCCGACCCCGGTCGGGATGCCGGTGAGATCGCCGTGATCTACCGGTCCCACAAACAGGTGGACGAGATCGTGAAGGCGCTCGATGCACAGGGTATCCCTTTGAATATCCGGAAAAAGGTTGATATCCTGGCGGAACCGCTTATCCGGAACATCCTCACTGTGATGGAATACATCTCGGGGGAAAACCAGGGCGTGTATGGGGAGGATCAGCAGCTCTTCCGGGTGATGCATTACCGGTTCTTCGACATCGAACCCACAGATATCGCGTTGTTGCTGATGGAGTACCAGAAATTGCCCAGGGAAGACCGCACCCACGGGTCATTCAGGCTGTTCCTGTCAGATCAAGCTGCCTGGGAGGGCCTGTCATTAAAAAATGCGAAGAAGATCGCGCGATTCATTTCCCTGATTGACCAGATCCAGAAGGAGGTTGAGGAGGTCAGCCTGCAGTCTTTCTTTGAACACCTGATCTACCGAAGTGGCATCATGGAATATGTGCTGACCGGGCAATCGAGGAACTGGCACCTCCAGTTGGTCACGACGCTATTTGACTTTATCAAGGAAGAAACGGACAAGAAGCCGGAAATGGGTCTGAGTGATTTCCTCCAGGTGGTACAGGATATGCGGGAAAATGACGTGCGGCTGCCTGCACAGAAAGTGATCCAGTCGGACAACGGGGTCAATTTTATCACGGCCCATTCTGCAAAGGGCCTCGAATTTGACGAAGTCTACCTGATCGGCTGCCGAAAGGACAGGTGGGAGAAACAGCGTGCTCGAAGTGACCGTTTTTCCTTTCCGGATACACTGGTTTCCGTCAGGGACGAACACACGGAAGAGGATGAGCGCAGGCTTTTTTATGTGGCCATGACACGGGCGCGGAAGAAACTGGTGGTTTCCTATGCCCGGGAAGACAAGGGAGGGAAGTCCCTCGAGGCGAGCAAGTTCTTCAAGGAGCTGATCGAGTTTGGCGGACTTGAGGAGGAAGAAATGGTCCTGCCAGACGAGGATTTCCATCGTTTTTATACGCTTGTGTTTACCCTCAGGGAAAGCCGGGTACCCATGATTGACAAAGTGCTGGTGGACAGGGTACTGGAGAAATTTGAACTCAGTGTCACCGCGCTCAACAAATACCTGGAATGCCCGCGGGCGTTTTATTTTGAAACCATCCTGCGTGTCCCGGCGGCCAAGGCGGCTCATATGGGCTTCGGGAGCGCGATCCACTACGCGCTGGAGCACTATTTTGAAGAACGCCTCGGGAAAGGGGACAGGCAGGCAGGGCTCGATGTCCTGCTCGGGTATTTCAGGAAAGGCATGGAAAGGAACAGGTCGAATTTCTCGCAGAAGGAATTTGAAGACCGCATGTATTTTGGCAACGAGATCCTGAGCGGCTACTACGCCCAATACCAGGATAAGTGGCGGGAAGACTGGTCATACCGTTTTGAACTGGGTATCGATCATGCTGAGTTTCAGGGAATACCTGTCAAGGGGAAGCTGGACAAGGTCATCATCTACCCGGGCGGTGCGACGGTTGTCGATTACAAGACCGGGAAATACGAGAATGGGGTCAGGAAACTGAAACCGCCCACCAACGGGAAACCAGGTGAAAACTACTGGCGGCAGATCGTCTTTTACAAGATCCTGACGATGGCGGACAAGAACTATAACCTGGCAATGAAAGACGGGGTGATTGATTTTGTCCAGCCGGCGAAAGATGGTGCGTACAAGCAACGGAGTATGGAAGTCACATCGCAGGATATCGAGGTTGTCGCCGCAGAAATGACAGAGGTCTATGACAAGATCCGGGCCTATGAATTCCATGAAGGATGCGGTGAATGTGAATGGTGCGCCCTTGTCAACAACCATTTTGTGGTGGACGAGGCATTGGCAATTCCCCGGCCCGATCCGGATGAGTGATTTTCTAATTGCTTGATTATCAAATGCCATTGGGTACACGGCACGCACGCTGTCACCCTGCAGCGTGACACCCCGCAGGGTGACAGCAAAACTTTTCCTATTTTTCGAGCTGTTTTAAAACCACGCTGCATGATGATCAACCGTCTGATAAGTTATCTTTTCCTCTGTTGGCTTTCGATCCAGTTTGCTGCCGGGCAGTCACTTCAGAAGTTTCCAGGCTTCTTCGATTTCTACTGGGAAGCCGAAACCGGCAAG
>JARQTN010000042.1:30535-31813 GCA_029976695.1 Lewinellaceae bacterium | reverse complement strand
AAATGGAAATGACCATCGAACCGCAAAAAGAATGGTTGCAGATCTTCAATGATGCATGGCGGTTCCAGCGGGATTTCTTTTATGACAAGGAATTGCACGGCGTCGACTGGGATGCCATGTATGATCAGTACATACCGCTGATCAACCATTGCATCAGCCGGTCAGATGTTAATTTTGTGATCGGTGAACTCATCGCAGAGCTCAATGCTTCACATGCCTATCGTGGTGGGGGAGACAATGAGCAATCCAAACAACGGAATGTCGGATACCTCGGTATTGACTGGGACAAAAAGGATGGCCACTTTGCCGTGAAGCAGATCGTGCGTGGGGCACCCTGGGACAACGAGGTGCGCTCTCCCCTTGATGAGCCCGGAATCAATGTAAAGGAAGGCGATTTCATCCTGGCTGTGAACGGCATTGCCCTGAATGAATATCCCGACCCCAATGCTGCCTTCGAGGGCCTTGCCGGAAAAACTGTTGAGTTGACAGTCAATGACAAGGCATCCTGGGAAGGTGCCAGGAAGATCGTGGTCAAGACGATGCGTGACGAAACACGCCTGAGAAACCTCGCCTGGATCGACAGCAACAGGCGGAAGGTCGAGGAAGCTTCTGGAGGCAAGATCGGGTATATCTATGTGCCGAGTACAGGTATTGACGGACAAAATGAACTGGTCAGGCAGTTTTATGGCCAGTGGAACAAGGAAGGGCTTGTCATTGACGAGCGGTTTAACAACGGCGGGCAAATACCTGACCGGTTTATCGAGCTGTTGAACCGGAAACCATTGGCATACTGGGATGTGCGTGACGGGAAAAACTGGCAATGGCCACCTGTGGCTAATTTTGGCTCCATGGCGATGCTGATCAATGGCTGGTCAGGATCCGGGGGTGATGCGTTCCCGGATTACTTCCGTAAATCGGGCCTTGGGCCACTTGTCGGCGGGCGCACATGGGGTGGCTTGATCGGGATTTCCGGTTCGCCGCCTCTCATTGACGGGGGTGTTGTGACCGTACCGACGTTCAGGATGTACAACCCTGACGGCACATGGTTTGCTGAAGGGCATGGTGTTGATCCGGACATTGAGGTGTCAGAAGATCCGACACTGCTGGCAAAGGGGATAGATCCCCAGCTTGAAAAAGCCATCGAACAGGTGATGAAGAGTATCAGGGAACGTGGTCCGATCCATCCTGAAGTACCGAAAAAAGAGAACAGGTCCCGGAAAGGACGGACATAATTCGCGCTGTCACGCAAAGGGGCTGTCACGCGAACCGCGTGACAGC
>JARQTN010000042.1:0-30525 GCA_029976695.1 Lewinellaceae bacterium | reverse complement strand
TTCCGTGACAGGAACCCCTTCCGTGTACCACAAACTCCTATTTCCCCGGTTTTGGAAGGTCTGCCAAATTGATTCGTATCTTGAAGGGATCATTATCCTTCGATCCATGAAATTTAACGTGATCATTACAGGCTCAACAGGGATGGTCGGCAAAGGGGTGCTCCTCGAATGCCTGGAACACCCGGATGTGGCATCCATCCTCGTCATCAACAGGAGGCCGCTCGGCATGTCACACCCCAAATTGAAAGAGGTCATCCACCAGGATTTCTTCGATCTGGAAGCGATCCGTAACAACCTCAGTGGATATGACGCCTGCTTCTTCTGCCTTGGCGTTTCCGCAGCGGGCATGTCCGAAGAGAAATATACACATCTGACCTATGACCTCACAATGGGATTTGCGCGGGTTCTTGTCCAATTGAATCCCGGGATGACATTTTGCTATGTTTCCGGAATGGGGACAGACGAAACCGAAAAGGGGAGGCAGATGTGGGCCCGCGTGAAGGGAAAGACAGAGAATGACCTGCTATCCCTGGGTTTCAGGCAGGCGTTCATGTTTCGGCCGGGATTTATCCAGCCGTATAAGGGTGTCCGGCCGGCTAGTGCCTGGTACGGGGTGATCTATCCGATCCTGAAGCCTTTTTATCCAATACTCAAACGAATTTTCCCGGGGGCGGTCACAACCTCAGTAAATGTTGGGCTTGCCATGATCGAAGTCGTCAAAAAAGGATATTCAAAGAGGCGGCTCGAAAATCCGGATATCAACAAACTGGCTGGAAAATGATCTGTTCCCTGAACCAGGGATATCCTGCAGAATGGGGCATTAAAGCAAAGCGCTGGTAAACGTACAGAATACCACAGGCCTTGCTGGACAAGGGCTCTGGTAAACGTGCAGGATACTCCAGCCTGAAATCTCAAATTCCAAACAACAATTTCCAAACCAGGGCACAGCTGATCCTGTCAACTCTGAAATTTTCCTCCACCAAATAAAAAACCCGGCCCTCCATGCAGGAGGCCGGGCTGATATTTACTGGAATAAATGCAATTAGTTGAAGGAGAAGGTCGGCACAAATTCATGTGCGTGGCTCCGTAGCTTGTTCAGGCATTTGTCCTTGATTTGCCTGACACGCTCCCGGCTGACCCCCAGGTGCTCACCGATATCGTCGAGTGACATCGGGTGCGGGCAATCGATGCCGAACGTGAGCTTGATAATCGTAGCCTCTCTTTCAGGCAGCAATTTAAGCATTTGTGCGACCTCCCTTTTCTGCGTTTCGATCACTGAAAGGTGGTGGTCCGGGGACTCGATAGTATCGTCTTCCATCAGGCTTCCCATGGAGCTCTCACTGTCTTCCTGGACAGGAGCATCAAGGGACCTGCACTTTTGATCCACCTCAAAGCTTTTCTTGACATCCGAGATCTTCAGGTCCGCAGCTTCACTGATCTCCTCGATCGAAGGCATGCGCTCATATACCTGGCTCAGATCACTGATCGCACGCTGTACTTTTGAGCTTACGGTCGTGACATTTAAAGGCCTGCGGATAAGTTTCGACTTCTCGTTGATCGCGCTGATAATGGATTGCCTGATCCACCAAACTGCGTATGAAATGAATTTGAATCCCCTTGAAGTATCGAACCTTTCTGCTGCTGTGATCAGGCCAAGGTTTCCTTCGTTGATCAGGTCACTCAGGTTCAGGCCAAGATTCTGATATTTTTTTGCAACAGACACAACGAACCTCAGGTTATGGTTGATAATTGCCCTGAAAGCTTCCTCATCCCCGGAGTGGTACCTGTCGAACATTGCATACTCCTCATCAGGACTCAGCACATCATACTTTGAAATGTCCGTAAAATACTTCTCCAGGGATTTTTCGTCCCTGTTCGTGAGTGTGGTTGTAATTTTTAACGCTCGCATGCTTCGCTATTTTCCAGTTTAATGAAACAATATTTTAACTCCTGCGTCCGGGTGAAACCCTTCCAGTACTGTCCCAACCTGAACGCAAAAGTGACTTAACTCATACAGAATGGCTTCAATGCCTGATTTAAATTAAATTTTCGTGGGGATGTTTCCCTGAGCCGAATGTACAATCAAAAGAGAATCAAAAAGGTTCCTTAATTATGGGGAAAAAACGCGCAAAAGTGGAAAAAATTATTTGAAAGCTGTATGAATCTTCTCTTCTTTTTTTGCACGTAATCAGGATAGGAATATTTAATCGTTTAATACCAATAAATTGCCAAATATCGTGTTGTAAATTATGCGATTCACGCGATTCTGTTTAGGTTGTTAATAAATTCCTAAAATTTGAAACATATTGACGGTCAAGTGATCCAACAGATATCGAAACGATGACTTTTTGAGGCGTATTCTGTCAAATTTTACTGCTCCGGGGTCGAAATGGGTTGCATTCAGTCCGGGATACACATAAAGATTTTTATCTTAATAGACCATCTGGTCATCTTGAACAAAATCAAAACAAATGAACGAACAAACCACTCAGAAACCAACTGTATTTTTCTGGATCATCAGTGTGCTTGCATTGGCCTGGAATGCGATGGGCGTATATGCCTATTTGGGGAATGTGTACATGTCTGAAGAGGTATTTGCCCAGATGTCGGAAGCGGAACAAACCCTCTATGAAAATATGCCTGCATGGGTGATCGGTGCTTTCGCCATTGCGGTATTTGCCGGATTCCTGGGAAGCATCGCGCTGTTGCTCAAGAAGAAATGGGCTACTCCGCTCTTTGCACTCTCCCTGATTGCGATCATCGTCCAGCAAGTGTACAACCAGCTTGTGGCTAAACTCTATACGGTGAGTGGCACTGGAACTCTTTTCTTTTCCTTCATGCTGGTTCTGATTTCAATGGCATTGTATGTTTATGCCAGAAACTGGACGGCGAAAGGTTGGTTGAAATAAGGGAGTTCGGATTTCGGTCCTGCATTATAAACAGGGTTCGACATCCGGATTTTTCCTTAATTCCTCAATCTCCCATTCTCTGAGGTAATCCTTCATGTAAAGTGCAAAGTTCGTTTCGTCTTTTTGCCTGCAGGATAGGGCAAGCAATGATCTAAGAGCTGTTTTGGCCAGCCTTTTGTCTTTCCGGTACGTGACCAGGTAGTTTTTTTCGGCTTCCTTAAATTTACCAAGTTCTTCCTGCAACTGGCCATAACGCCAGTAAACGGCCCAGAACTTCGGGTATTCCTCGATACATCTTTTATAATGGGCCTCTGCCTCCGCGTATTTTCCCATTTCCCAGTAGGCGTTGGCAACGGTGCCCAGGGCAAACCTTCTGGCCCCTGGATCATTTTCCAGCGCATACCTTGCAAGATCAAGGCATTCTGTGTATTCACCCCGCTTGTAGTGATACATGGCAGCAATATACGGATCTGTGTAGGTCACAATCCCTAATGCCATCTGGTGCATCATTGTGTCCAGGATCTCAACCATGTCGTATGTGCTGTCGAACGTCATGCCTTTTTTTTCGATCATATGTGACCCGATCCTGCTTCTGTATATGTGCTTGTTGCCATCCGCGTAAATCGTCGCGGATATGCCATAATAGGGCAGACCAAGCTTGTATTTGACAAAATCGACAAGTGTAAAATAACTTGTGCTCACGCCTCCGACATCGACAGAAAAAGGATTTGACGCCGAAGACAGGTTTGGATGTGTTTCCTTCATTGAGTTGGCCATGTGATAGATGTGGTCCATTTCATCTTTCAGGCGGCTGTTCATTTCATCGTCATCGATGGAAAGTTTGTCCTGGATCTTCCGTGCATCGATATCCTTGATGTACAGGTGGTTTGTCAGGATGTCGGTCACAAAGGCCCCAAGTACCAGGAGAACAGCCATGAAAATCCCGAATTTGTAGAAACGGGCAATAAAACTTTCCAATCTTCCTTTACTGCCCTCCTCTGCCATGGTTTTTCCGGGTTTGACTTTGGAAAGCAAGATAATGAATCGCCGGAGAATCATCCTGAGTCAGGTTGAAGGCCTTGTTCACTATAGAATGCAAGGATACTGGCGTAATTCACAAATTTCATGATGATCCGGCCAAGAATAAAAATTTGACTAATCAATAAAGCAGTCCAAATGCCGGCCATCGTGTTTTCCTCTATGAGGCTTATGAGGAACCTTCCTGCGAGGGCAATGAGTAAAACCGTTCCCACAATAAGCAGGTACAAACCAAGAGCGGGCAGGAACCTGCGAAAAACTTCTTTTACCCTTTTCCGTATTGCCACGATCAAACTGCTTTCCGGGTGCTGGACAATGCAAACTTTCACATGATCATGGACCATGGATACAATCACTTCCAGGAGGAGGAAAACCGGTATCATCCATTGGATCTTGCGCATAACCTGCAAATCCGATTCCATGGTAAACGGGTTGATCCCGATCAGGATGATGAAGCCGATGAAAGACAGCAGGATCAAAACCTGGATAGTCCCGAAAAACAACAGGCTGCCCGTTAATTTGCCAAAGTAAATTCCCGAACCCTTCCAGAAAGCACTGCCCAAAAATGTGCTGCTGCGATGGACAAGGGTTTCAAGGATGCCCCCGGTAAGAAAGACATAGAATAAAAGGAAAAGCCCCAGCATCAAAATGCTCTGATCGATCCTTGCCTGAAACAAATCTCCGGATTGGTTGATAAAATCCGAAAACAAGACAAAGTCAAATTCTGAAACGGGTGTTGTCAGGAAGGCATTTTTTCCGAGTGTTTTGGAAAGTATGGTATTCAGCGGAAATGTGATCAGGATGGCAGCGCATAATTGTAACACATACACCAGGATCAATAAGCGGGGCATTTTGATCGCCTGTATCCAGCCAGAACGGTATGCCTGCAAAATTTTCAAAAGATGCCGGTTATTGATTCCATCAAATTTTGAATCCGGTGCAATGCCTTGAGCCACTGCATGCGCACTACACCGGGTTCTTTTCTTTCAGATTTCCTGTTGTTCAGGAAATTGCGGTCGATCCAGATCTTTCGTTCCGGATCGATCTCTGCCGTCACGATCCGGTTAGGTGAAGTATATTCAAACGTGCGGATCTGTTCGACACCATCCCACATTTCCCTTTCGATGTGCCCGTCACTCATTTCGATTTCAACCTCTACGGGAAGGGTCATTTCCCCAAGCCTGCGCACCATCACACTGGACCGGTACATCTTTGGCTTTACACCTTCATGAAGCGGGGTAGCACACTCATTCGTATCCCCTACGTATCCCATTGAAGAGAGGACTTCCCGGTTTGTGATCTGCCCCACAGCGTAATCGCATTCTTTGGTACTGTAGATCACCTGGTCGAAAAACCAGTCCAGGTCCGGGCCGAATTTTTTTCCATGGGTTTTCCTGACCGTCTCACTGAACACATCGATGAAATCCTCCCTGTCAGGATGTCCGAATTTCCATTTTTCAAAATAGGCCTTCATGGCCTTGTCAAAGGCCTCCCTGCCGATCAGGTTCTCAAGCGTTTTCAACCAGATGGCTGTTTTATTGTAGACGATCTCACCAAATCCTTCTGCCGGGTATTCCCTTGCTGCAAGGGTAAGATCTGCAGCACTTCTGAACGGTGAACGAAAATACTCCCATCGATTGTAGGCCGTACTTCCGATTTTCAACCAGGGAAGATTGACAAAGGAGGCATTTTCCCCTCCGAAATGATCCAGGATCCTTCCTTCATAGTAGGTAGTCAACCCTTCATCCAACCATGGTTCTTCCTGTTCATTCGTCGCGACCATCTGCATGAAATACTGGTGGATGAATTCATGGGTGACCAGCGTCTCGATGATGTTCAGGCCGCGTGGGAGAAAACAGGACGAAAGCGACGTGATCAGCGTCGGATATTCCATCCCGCCGGTAAAGATGCCATGAATGGGCGGATCCACAATCGTCAGTGACTGGTATGGATATTTGCCCAACACGGTGTCCATAAATGACAGTGCCTGCTGGGCAGCTCGAAAATAACGTTCCTCAAAATGGCTGTGTTCCGGATATGTGAGCAATGTGATCTCTACATCCTTCCACTTTTCCTTTTGTGTCGTAAAATGGGGAGAAGCCGTCCAGGCAAAATCGATCACGTCTTCCACATGGTAGGTCCAGGTCGTTTCTGTACCATTAGACTCCTTTTTAACGCATGTACCGCTGGCCCCCAGGATAAAATCATTTGGTACCGTGAGTGAAACATCATATGTACCGAAATCTGCATAATATTCCCCGAGGGCGTGGTACTGATGGCAATTCCACGAATCTTCTGTGGCAAACCGTGTACCGGCAGGTTCATAGACACCCAGCTTCGGAAACCACTGTGCGAAGAAGTAGAAGTCCTTGTTGTACCCTGTACGGACAACGGATTTGGGGATCCTTGCTTCCCATGTAAATTCTACAAACACAGTACCACTGGAGTCCACAGGTTCATGCAACGGGACACGCAATACGGTTTCATCAAGCGGGTTTCCATCATCCGGCTGCACATATTCCATCCCGGGACCAAGTTCATGACCATCGTGGTCCCTGATCTTCGTGATTTTTGTCCAGCCCCATCCACACTCTTCAACCAGCGACCTGAAAAAGAAATCAGGCAGGTTGCCGGATTCTTTCATAAAGGTCGATTCCGAATTTTTGAATGCGTTGTAATACATATGGAAAAGCAGCTCACCCACAGGCCCTGATCCGGGATTTCTCCATTCCAGGCTGGTTTTCCCGTATAGTTTTTTTTCCGCAACATCAAGGCGGACCTCCATCCTGTAATTTGCAATGCGGTCTGAAAGCGGCAGCTGGGCTGCCACGGGTAGGGAAAGGAGGAGAAAAAGGGTGATACTCCGGATCTGCTTCATTGTCGTTTGGATCTGCTGAATGAAAAGCAAGGGATCAATCCTGTGCTTTCCTGTCGATCCCGATGATCCTGATATAGTTGGCTCTTTCGTATGCAGAAGTGTCCTTGATCCGGCTCTGGCTCATCAATCCGCGGACCTCATTCAGGGACTTATACCTGTGTTTGTTCATCCAGGCTTTGATGTCATCGTTCATGTTATTGATATATCCCAGCCCGTTTTGGTAAAGTGTTGAAGCGACCATCACAGCATCACTGCCTGCGAGGATATATTTAATGACTTCATCTGCTGTTTGTACGCCTGAAGTCGCCGCAATGGAAATATCGATACGGCCATACAATGCCCCGATCCAGAGCAGGGGAAGCCTGATCTCATTCGTGGAACTGTACTGGAGCGTAGAGGTCACTTCCAACTTGTCGATATCGAAATCCGGCTGGTAAAACCGGTTGAAAAATACAAGCCCGTCAGCCCCGGCGGATTTGAATGCTGCCGCCATATTTGCCATGCCTGAGAAGTAGGGATTCAGTTTTACCGAAATCGGGATCCGGACATTTTTCCTGAGCGTCCTGACAATATCGAGGTAGCGTTTCTCCACTTCCCTACCTGTTGTCTCCGCACTTGTGGGCAGGAAGAAAACATTGATCTCGATGCCGTCGGCTCCCGCCTTCTCGATCTGTTTGCCATACTTGATCCAACCCTCCGGGGTTGATCCGCTGAGCGAGGCGATAATGGGGATTTTCACCCTTGCTTTCGCATCCCGGATATGGTCCAGGTATTGTTCTGTATTGATATGGTAGGCATCCAGTTTCGGAAAATAGCCCGGCACTTCAGATGGCGGGGTTTCAGGTGCTTCTTCCTCGAGGGTGGAGAATTTTTCAGATTCGAGGTGGATTTGTTCTTCGAAAAGGGAAAAGAGGACAACAGCACCTGCACCGGCCTCCTCCATGATATGGAGGTTTTCAATTTCTTCTGAGAGGGAACAGGCAGCAACAACAATGGGTGACCTGAGGTCCAGTCCCATGTATTTGACATTGATAATGGCCATGTGGTTAGGTTTTAATTGATAAATAGATACCGACCTGTTTTTAGCCGTCCCCACAATGTCTCCGGCAGCTTAGGACCGGTTATGAATATCCAGTCTTGCGTTTTCCCTTGCGGATGATCTTTTTACTGTCCTTGCCTTTGACGACACCCAGTTTGTCATCCAGCCATACAATCGCCCCTGTCGGACATCGCTGGATAGGCACCTGTGTACGGTGATCCTCCCGGTAATTTACGACAGGCAAATTGTTTTTCATTTCAATCAGGTTGCCCGGTGCATCCATGGCACATCTGCCGCACGCTGTACATGCGACCTGGCATTCCTCCAGGATCTCGTCACCTGCTTCCAGATTTTTGCATGCAACCCATAACCGGTGGCTGACCGGCTGGAGGGAAAACAGGTCTTTCGGACAGGCTTCCACACAATCACCACAAGCTGTGCATTTATCAACGTCCACGACAGGGAGATCGTTCTCGTTCATGGTGATTGCATCAAAATCGCATGAAATCTCGCAATCACCATATCCCAGGCAGCCCCAGAAACACCCTTTCCCGCCTCCTGAAACCAGGGAAGCGGCGGAACAGGATTCGATACCCTTGTATTCGGCGCGATTGATTGCCACATTGGAACCTCCCGCACAGGCCAGGCGCGCGACGATCTTTTCCTCAGCACCTAATGAAACACCAAGATAGTGTGCAATCTTTTCCCTTCCTTCCTCAGTGCTTACGGTGCACTTGCCAGGAAGCACTTTCCCTTCGACCAAAGCTTCGGCAAAAGGCCTGCACCCGGGGTAGCCGCAGGCACCGCAATTGGCATGCGGAAGCATATCCTCCACATTATCGATGCGCGGATCCTCGTAGACATACAGCTTTTTGTTGGCCACAATAAGCATCACTGCCAGGACCAGGGTCAGGCTGCCAAGAGAAGCAAGTGCGATCAGGATTGTCATAAATCAAGCTTTCATTCACCTTGCAATAGCCTGTGGCGGTGTACAAGGTGATTTATATCAATATAATACTTCCGCCCATTTTCTGCCGGCAACCAACTCCGCCTTGCGAATCTGCCACTTTTCCTTCGATCCCATGATGTTGGCGAAAGCCTTGTTCAGCATGTCATTCACTTTCTCGTATCCGGCGACGTATACATGGGTATTTGTTTTTCCCAGCATTTCAACGATCTCGGCTGCGCGTTCTTCAATGGCCGCATCCAGGGCGATCGGATCCGACCAGTGCGGCCTCGGACTGAGAGCATGGAAAGCTTCAAACGTATCTTTATCGTAATAATTGGTCAGGTCACCGTTCTTGTCATTCAGGTACAGGAGTTCGAGGCCGCTGCGTGCCCCATAAAAAAGGCGGATCTTTCCTTTCCAGTCCTGTACGTTTTTGTAGATGTGCTTGATGAAAGCCCTGAAAGGCGCAATGCCCGTACCCATACCGATCAGGATCAGGTTTGCTGTTTTGTCTTCAGGCACTTCAAACGGCAATTTGAACGGCCCGGTGATCGTGATCTCATCCCCCGGCTTCCGGTCACAGAGGTAATTCGATGCGACACCGCGATATAATTCACCATTGAATTCATCAACGTATGAGCATCTCTTTACCAGCATGGTGAGCATGGGCTTCCCATTTTCGCGATCAGGAAGATCTGCAACACTGTACAGGCGGTGGTGATATTTGTTGCCAAATGAACCATCCGTTTTGACCAGGACACCAAAGCTTTGGTCGACCTTGCAGTCGAATGCGGGATCCTGGACCTCGAGCTTGATCTCCCGAACTTCGTCAGTTTCAGGCGGGGTCATGCGCTCGGTCTGCTTCACTTTTGCAGTGAACTTATGTTCGATATCAAAATCTGCTAAATGTGCCATAACTATTTAATTTCTGAGTAATTCAACGTTTTTGTTTCAACGATGGGTGCTTTATTCTCACAGGCAGTCGTACAACCGCAGTTCGAGCATTTTGTCCTTCCCGACATGGCATCCTCATCAATCATATGCTCTGAAAAAGTCTGTCCCCAAAGCCGCTGGACAACCATCCACATCACCATCATGAAGACAATTGCACCAATCCCGATCATCAATGATTGCAACATGCTTTCCCTTTTTTATTGTGAGCCCAGCCCTGCAAACCCCATGAAAGTAAGGGACAGGATTCCGGCGATTAACAATGTCAATGCAGTGCCCTTTACGACATTCGGGACATCGGCGAGGTTCAGTTGCTCACGCAAGCCTGCGATCAGGACCAGTGCGAGTGTAAATCCCGCACCTGCACCAAGTGCGTACACGAAGCTTTCCACGAAGCCGTATCCCTTATTCGTCTGGAAAAGTGCCAGACCCAGGATGGCACAGTTTGTCGTGATCAGCGGAAGGAAAATCCCCAATGCCCTGAACAGGGTAGGGCTCATCTTCTTGATAAACATCTCCACCAGCTGCACCGTGGAAGCGATCACAACGATGTAGCTGATCAGCTGGAGGAATGGTGCATTGACGGCAACGAGCAATGCATGGATGCCATATGCACACACCGAACTGATGATCATCACGAAAGTGACTGCCCCTCCCATCTTCGTCGCCGTTTCCATTTTTCCCGAAACCCCCAAAAACGGGCAGATTCCGAGGAAGTAAGCCAGGACGAAGTTATTGATCAGGCTCGCGTTGAGGAATATGTACCAAAGTGTTTCTTCTTTCATGCCGTTGCCTTTTTTGCTTTTGCAGCGTTAAAGATCAGTAGCCAGATAGCCAGGGTGAAAAACCCGCCGGCCGGCAAGATCATGACAATCCATTCCTGGAAACTGCCCGGCAAAATAGCCATGTCGAAGAACGTGCCATTTCCGAGGATTTCCCTGACAGCACCCAGGCAAAACAGGGCGAAGGTGAATCCAACCCCCATGCCGAGGGCATCCAGGATCGATTTCCCAATCGTGTTTTTAGAAGCAAAGGCCTCAGCCCGGCTCAGGATCAGGCAATTCACCACGATCAATGAGATGAATGCGCCCAGTGCCTTGTGCAGCTCAACACTGATAAAGGCAATCATGTAATCCGTGATCGTAACGAAAGTGGCAATGATCAGGATATAGGAAGCAATGCGTACCTGTTTGGGGATGAAATTTCGCAATGAGGATACCAGGATATTGGACATCAACATGACAAATGTTGTGGCCAGCCCCATCGCCAGGGCATTGATCGCCGTGTTGGAAACCGCCAGTACCGGACACATCCCCAGGACCTGCACAAAGACAGGATTATCCTTCCAGAGACCTTTGATGAATTCATCGGTAGAAGGGCTGCCCTTCAATGTGGCGAGAAATCCTGATTCACCCTTTTTCACCGACTGGTCACTCATTTTTACTCGTTTTCATATGTAAAGGCATTCAGATTATTGTAGATCACGGGCAACAACTCTTCGGTACTGGACCGAATGATATTTCCAATGGCCCTGGAAGAGATCGTTGCACCGGTTATCCCGTCAATCTCCCAGGGGTTCTCTTTTTCACCCTGTTTCACGGTTACGACATCATGATTGAGGTCCTGCGCTTGTTCATCAAGGGATACATCCAGGGCCTCAAAGTTTGCGAGGAAGCGGGGGTCTTTTTCGATCTTGTCGCCAAGCCCGGGCGTTTCCTTGGTTTCCATGACATTAAATCCGAACACAACCTGTTTTTCCGGGTCATAGCCATAGAGGATACGAATGATGTCTGCGTAGCCCATACCAGCCGCTTCGATGGCCAGGCCGACCAGTTCATTGTTTTCATCATAACCTGCATAGATCAGCTGTCCGGATGCCTCATCTCCTTTCACTTCCATGATTTCATTATCCGCCCCGATCGTGAAAGTCTTCTTTTTTGAAATACCGGGGATCACATTGAAAATCGCTTTTTCAAGCGCTTCAGCCCTGTTGTTTTCGATCCGTTCCAACGTCCCTTGAAAAGTCAACACGATCAGGAGGGCGCACAGGATGCCGATCCCGACCATTGCCTGAAGCATTTTCCAGCTGTTTGCCGGAGCCGCCTGTATTTGTTGTGCCTGACTCATGCGCTAGCTTTCTTTTTTGTTGTCCCGTAAACCCGCGGCCTGATCATTTTATCGATATGCGGGGAAATGGCATTTGCCAGCAGGATCGCATACATCACCCCTTCCGGCAAACCGCCCCAGATCCGGATCACGACCGTGAGCAGGCCGATGATCGCACCGTAAACCACGACACCCAGTGTCGTCATCGGCGAGGCGACCATGTCCGTGGCCATAAAGACGGCACCCAGCATCAGACCACCGGAAAAGAGCATAAAGACTGGCGAGGGATATGCCTGGCTGTCGACCAGGTACAGGATGCCGCTCAGCGCAAACACAGTCGCCAGGATGGCGACCGGGATCTTCCAGTCCATCATCTTCCGTGCAGCCAGGTAAATACCCCCCAGGATGATCAGCAGCGCGCAGGTTTCTCCCGTTGATCCTGTGATCTGGCCAAGGGCCAGTTCCATGGAATCTGCTGTCACATTGTCAAACTTGAAAGCGGATAAAGGGGTGGCACCGGTAAACCCGTCTACCGCCGGTTCCATGAAAGGAGCGGTAAACGTGGATACGGAAACCGATGTGAAGCGCCCTTCCCCGAATGCCGGAAACCAGGTCGTGATGGCAACCGGGAAGGCAGCCTGCAAAACGGCCCTGCCGACAAGGGCGGGGTTGAATACATTATAGCCCAGGCCCCCGAATATGAATTTGCCGAGCCCGATGGCGATCATGCCGCCGACAAATGCCATCCAGAGCGGGAAGTTCGGGGGCAGCGTCAATCCAAGCAACAACCCGGTGATCACTGCTGACCAGTCGCCAATCGTGGATTCCTGTTTCGAGATCCGGCACAGGAAATGCTCGGTGAGCACAGCAGAAATCACGGATGTGGCGATCACCAGGAAAGCGCTCATCCCGAAGGAATAAACGGCAAAAAGCGCGACCGGGATCAGTGCCCAGACGACATTCTGCATGATTACATCTGTACTGCTTCCTTTGGTGATGTGCGGTGATGTACTGATATTAAGCGTTCTGTTAAGCATTGCCTCCATTCTGTTTTGCGGCCCTCCTTTTCCGTACGATGGACTTGGAAAGCCTGAAATACTGAACTAACGGGATATGTGAAGGACAGACGTACGAACACGAACCGCATTCAAAGCAGTCCAGGAGGTTGAATTCCTCAGCCATTGTATCGTACTCTTCAAATTTTGCCAGGATACCCAATTGTGACGGGTTCAGGGAAAGCGGGCAGGCTTCGACACAGGCACCGCACTTGATGCACGGATAGACTTTTTCCGGCCTTTTCACTTCCTTTTCCGTAAATACGACGATCCCCGAGGTGCCTTTCACGATTGAGATATCGAGGTTGGATACGGCCACACCCATCATCGGCCCGCCCATATATACCTCGCTGACTTTTTCGTCCACACCGACTTCATCCAGGACAAAGCGAAGGGGCGTACCGATCGGGATAAGGTAATTCCCTTTCTTTTTGACACCGGGGCCCGTAATGGTCACAACGCGCTCCTGGATCCCCCTGCCATGCGGCAGCAGGCGTCCGATCTCTGCCGTTGTGGCTACATTGACCACGACAACATGGACATCGATGGGCAGCCCGCCTGAGGGGACTTCCCTACCCAGGATCGCGGTGATCAGCATTTTCTCGGATCCCTGTGGATACTTGACGGGAACCACCTCCACGCTTACAGGATCGCCCTCCGGGATCAGTGAGGCAAGGTGCTCTGCCGCATCTTTCTTGTTTGCCTCAATCCCGATGATCGTTCGCTCCGCACCTGTACATTTCATCAGGTATTTGATCCCCGTGAGGATATCCTCACCCTGTTCAAGCATGACCCGGTGGTCTGTTGTCAGGTAGGGCTCACACTCGATGCCGTTGATCATGAGGACATCACAATGCTTTCCTTCAGGCACTTTGAGTTTCACATGTGTCGGGAAAGCAGCCCCCCCGAGGCCAACGATGCCGGCATCCTGGATACCTTTGAGAATTTCATCCGGAGTGGCCGTCTCCAGGTCTATGGGCATCCCTTCTTCCACCACTTGCGTGGAGTAGGGGAATGCTTCCAGATATATGCCGGGTGACATTTTTCCTGAAATGGTCGGCACATTCGCAATTTTGCGCACGACACCCGACACAGGGGCATGTATGGGAACAGAGACATAACCACCAGCCTTCGCAAGCATCTGTCCCCTGGACACCTCCTGTCCTTCATGCACAACGATCTCTGCAGGCGCACCAATGTGCTGGGCCATCGGCAGAATGATCACCGGCGCAAACGGGAACTGCCGGATCGGCAGCCCGTTTGTTTCGCTCTTGTGTTCAGGCGGATGGACGCCGTGCTTGAAGGATTTTTTCCGAAAGTTCAATATTCCTGTTGCCACTCCGAATGCTGTTCGTTTGTTGAATAAAATGGATTAATTGAATTTTTCGCCTCGCTTGATCCATTTATCAATGTCTTTTTCCGACCTGTCTGCAGGCAGGCCCGGATGGATCACCCTGGCCGTGCATTTCTCCGCTGCTTTGACGAGATCGGAATAAGGCCCTCCTTTCGGATCTTTGATGAATGCCTTTTTATCGCTATTGTAGGCGAACATCTTTGAGTTGAGTTTCGTGCACTCGTCACATGAGGTACAGTCTTCCGTATCGATCCAGGGAGCCATATAATCACCCTCTGCCACTGCTGTTGCTGCCGGTGCCGCTGCTGGTGTCGCGGCGGGCTGTCCAGCACCTGCATCCGTGACCATGTCCATAATCCCGGAACCATTGCCACCTGCTAACTGCATGAGGCCCTGTGCGATCTTGCCGACAACTTCCTGTCTGACTTTGCTTTCAATATCGACTTCTTCTTTTGGCTCGACATCCAGCCCGGCAAGGCCCTTCAGCATGAGCCAGAAGTCCCTCCGCTCTTCGCAGGATTCCACGATCTTTTCTGCGACAAGGACACGGTTGAGTTTCTGCTTCCTGTCTACGGCCCAGATGTACGGGAATTTACCTTCACGCTCATCTGCATCCATCTCAAGAAATTCTGCAAGCATGACCATGTTTTCATTCCATGCATCGCGCGGCACCTTGCGGAAATGTTTCCTGAAGCGCGCCTCGGTCATGGCGAAGTCAGCAAAGGTCATCGGCACTTCCATGGATTTCTCATACCCGTTTTCCAGGTATTTCAGCTTGTAGGTTGGCCAGACGGAATCCATATCCGGGTTGCCGCTCAGGTCGAAGTTCTCTTCTGCTTTCACGCCATTGTCCGGATTGTACTTGAATACCGGGTAGGCACGCGATTCGACAGCAAGTTTTGCCTGGTGGTAGCCCAGGTCGTCACCGACTCCGTGTTCCGGCTGACAGGTCGTGTACAGGTTGAAGATCGCCGGGCGCCTTGTCATCAGGCCATCGATGAATCCTTCGATCATCTGGCTTGTATTGGCCAATGTGCCCTGGAGGACATACGTATTGCGGTGTGCCATGGCGATCAGGCCAATTTCTTTCCTTGGCTCGGATTTCCCCTGGATGGCTTTTCCGTACTGGGCCATATCCGAGATCTGCCCGATAAACCCGGATGTACAAGCCTGCCCACCTGTGTTTGAATATACCTGTGTGTCCACCACGATCACCTTGATCGGTTTGCCAGAAGCCATCAGCCTGGACAGGTTCTGGAACCCGATGTCGTACATCGCGCCGTCACCGCCAAGTGCGACCACCGGAGGACAAAGCAGCCATTCTTCTTCTGTGAACTGGTGCCAGTTGAAATACGTGAAGAACTGGTCATGCACTTCCGCATCGTAGGCCCCGTCGAGTTCAAGCTCTGCCTGGCGGATGGTTTTGAAACCTTCTGCCATTTTTGCCATGTGCCCTTCAAAAATGCCCATTGCCATGGACGGTGAATCCTGGAACAGGTGGTTGGCCCATGGAAACGGATACGGGTTAAACGGATAGGTACTTCCCCAAACAGAGGTACATCCGGTTGCATTCAGCATACCCATGGAGGTCCTTCCCTGTCCGGTGACGCCGTCTGTGTATTTCCATTTCAGGTTTTTCAGTTTGGCAAGCAGCTGGCTCACTTTGCGCAACCATTCCTGGTCGATCGGCTCTGATCCCTGGGCTGTTTCCAACCTTCTCGTGATTTCCGACATGGTCAGGTCACTGTCGTGCATATCGGTCACGATCTGTGACATGGTGTCGGAATCACTGATGTCCACTGTTTTCATCAGTTTGAGCTGAATGTGTTTTTCCAGCCGCTTGCTCAATTCATCGAGATATGCCACGTGCTTTTTGATCCGTGGCTGCATGAGTGACTCAACCGTTGCAACAAACAGGTGGATCACCGATTTTTCTGAACATCCCAGGCAGGCGCCATCGCCGCTGGCAAATTTCAGATACGCTTCTTTATTCAACAGGATCGTCTCCAGCGGACCAATCTTTTCTTCCAGGTCATCGATCCGGTTGTATTTGTCCGGCGTGTTCGGCAGGTCGGTCCAGAAATCCCATTCTTTCCTGAGCCGGGCAACAGACTCTTCTGTCTGCAGTACCGGGCGCAGTGCATCATCATTGCAAACCGCGACGCATTCCATGCAGCCCTTGCAGGTTGTGGGGTTGATGGTAATGCTGAACAGGCCGCCGCTGTTTGGCTGGTCTTTTTCGAAAAGGTCAAAATACGGACGTGTCAGGGCAAATTTGAAATCTCCAAGTTCTTCACGGAACCAGTCAAATTCCTGTGCCAGTCCGTTTGTATTGCCGCTTTCTTTCAGCATCTCGTCAATCGCATTCCGGATATGCGTATTGACCGTGGTGCCATTTACAGAGTTTTTGAATTTCGTCCTGATTTTGCTTTCAATCTGGCGGACAGCGCGTGAAAGGTGTTCTACTTTTCCATGTTTTTTCTTGACACGTTTCACAACGGTATCCAGAATGTCAGACAGGTCGCTGACGAGTCCCGGGATAGCCGTATCCGGGCAAATCGTATAGCAATCGCCGCAGGCCGTGCAATTGTTTGCGATCCATTCCGGATGCTCAAAACGGATGCCGGTCATGTCCCTGAATACGGAAGTCAGGGCAGGCATCACGCTCAGCCCGATAAATGGGTCCGTCAGGTTGTCGTTCCCCATGCCGCGGGCATAGAAATTACCTGTTTGTTCCCAGAAACGGTGGATATCGCTCAGTTTGGATTCACTCTGCGGCATTTCCTGCATGACCACCGGGGCCGGCAATGTTGTCAGACCATTCTCCTTTTCTTTTTTCTCCGTGCTGATTTCCTTGTTCATCACCTCGTGCACCTCGTCAAATCCACGTTTTACGACGCGCATGTTGTCATCCACCACGCGTTGTCCCTTGGAACCGAATTTCTTTTGCAGCTGGTCCTCGATCGCCTGGAGCAGTTTGGGTTCCGTCAGCCCTGCTTTTTCCATCAGTGGTGAAGCGGCAAAAAAGGCACCCTGGAAAGCAATCCCCTGCATCCGTAATTGCAATTCGGGATCTGTAGCTTCTTCACGTGCGATTTTAAAACCATCGATATAGAATACGCGGATCTCATTGTCAATGATAATCTTCTGGTATGGTTTCGGGATGTCTGCCCATACCTCGGCTGGTGTTTCCTTTTCGCTCTGGATGATGAAACAGCCACCTTTTTTGAGGCCCGCCAGTGCGTTTGTGTGTTTGAACACGTTCGGGTCCGGTGACAGCACCACGTCCACGAAATAGTATTCACAATTGATCCGGATCGGTTCCGGTGCAGCAGCCAGGTAATAGGTTGTGGGCTGACCCTTTTTCTCGGATCCGTATTTCGGATTCGCCTTGATATCATAACCCAGCAGGTCAAACAATGTCATCGCCAGGTTTTTACCCGTGGTGATGGCACCCCAGCCACCCACGGAGTGGAACCGTACGGTCACAGCCTCTTTTGGCATGAGATTCGGGTTTTCCGATCCCCTGAGCGCGAGCTCCTTCACGTGGGGGTATTTTTCCATGATGGACTCCTGGTAGACCCTTTGTTTGGGCGTGATGGGCACATCCCGGATAAAATCGATCGACAGGTAGAACAGTTTTTTCTGCTTGCCGCCGGGAATCATGTTTTCAATAGCTGCAATAAGGCCTTCCGGCTGCAAGTCGCGGCTTCCCATACCGAATGACCCGGAATAGAGAACCGGCACATCACCTGACCTGTATTCGGCTAACCTCGGATAGGGTTTGTGTTGTTTTTGCAACCCGTTTTCGATACATTTTGAGATTGTTGCCCTGATCTCACGTGTGAGCGGGGGATCTACAGCAAGCGGCTGGTCGAGCCTTTCAAGTACGGTCACACCTTTCTTGCCTTTCAGGATATGGCCGACCAAATCCGATGGGAATGGCCTGAACATCACCATATCGACAACACCAACCTTGATGCCCCGCGTTTCGCGGATGTAGTCCACAACGGCATGTGCACTCGGGATGACGCTGCCCTGCCCGACGATGAGGTAGTCTGCGTCTTCGGTGCGGTAGGTCATGACCCGGTCGTATTTCCTGCCCGTCAGAGCTGCATATTCGCGAAAAGCGCGTTCAGTGAGTTCTTCGATATGGTCAAAGAAGAAGGGCCGCTGTGCGGCAACGCTTTGCATGTAGGAATCCTGGTTTTGTACGATACCAGCCATTACAGGGTTGTCCACATCCCAGAGTTCGGGAATCCGCCTGCGCGTATCTCCGTATATGATCCGTTGTGCTTCTGTAGGCGTCTTGATGATATCGTCCGGCCTGCCCAAATATTCTGCGATCAGGTCCCGCTCGGGCAACAGCATGGACTCGATCAGGTGTGTGGTCAGGAACCCGTCCTGTGCGATCACGCCAGGCGTCAATGCGAGCTCAGCGATCCGGTGCGCGATGATGTTGAGGTCGGCCACATGCTGTGCCTGGTTGGCAAACAACTGGAAAAAGCCGGTATCATCGATGGCGTGATAATCATCATGGCCCGCATGCACGTTCAATGTGGACTTGGTCATTGCCCTGGCCCCGATATTCAGTACATAGGTCAACCTTTTCCCTACTGCGGCATATAGTGATTCATGCATATAGGCAATCCCCTGGCCGGATGAAAAATTCGCGGCCCTGAGTCCTGTCATCGACAAGCCGGCCGTTACAGCCGCTGCAGCATGTTCACCTTCCGGTTCGATGAAGATCAGGGGCCTGCCAGATATATTGATGTGTCCTTTTGCTGCTGCTTCCGCCCAGAATTCACCCATTTGCGTGGAAGGTGTAATCGGGTAAGCGCCAGCGGCATCGGTAGATTCCCGTTCACACATGATGGCGGCCGTATTCCCGTCCAGGGCTACCCGCCGACCGGGATACTTGATCTTTTGCTCTTGTTTGCTCATAACAACTTTGTTCAGAAAATGATATATAAAGTTTGGTTCCTTCTCGGTTTCATTGTAAAATAATGAACACTGGTTGCTGCCTGCCCGGATCAAGTATCCGGGCAAACGGCATTTATCCAGACGGGTAATTGACTACCCTTCTGTAAACAGGCTTCATTTGGTTTCATATATAGTCGGGCGGGCAAAATCCCCGAAAGTTCAATTTGATACACGCAGGGATTTTTTTATCAAGCAATGCATATGTGTCCATCCATCAGCCGTTCGGGATTCATGTTTCCGACCGCTGGATCAACTCCTTGATATCTACTGCCACATCGTAACAACTCTTTACTTTTTCAACAGGCATGCAAAATTCTGCAGGATCCACTTCTTTGCTGTGCTTGCAATTCAGGCCTGAAAAATCCAGTTCATCAAATGCAGGATCAATCCGGGCGCACGCAGCGCGCAATTGTTCCATGCTCATCGGACCGGAAGGAGCCTGCATGTTGCGGATCAGGAAGCCTTCCATAAAATTGATGATGGTCTTTTTGGCATTGTAGCAAACAGCCGGAGTGACCACATCTTCCTCTGCACGTTGCAACTCTTCATAGGCTGCGTTTAACATGTCTTCAGCCTGGATGAACAGGTTTTCACTGATTTGCTTTTTCATGACCGATTATTTTTGAATGCTCATTAAATAGGCTACCAATTCACCCTTTTTGTCGCGAATGGCCTCTTCGGTATCACCCTGATCGGCAAAAATCTCACCCCAGACCGGCATGGCCCGCGGCCCGTGAATTTTGACCAGGTTTCTTCCATCGATCATCCGCGCCATTTCAACAACAGGAAAATTGGCTGAGCCCCGGCGTGCCTTGATCAGCGAAAGGTCCGGAGGCGTGATACTCATTGTATCCACGATAGCCATATCCTTGTTTTCGCCATGACAGCTGGCACAATGCTCATTGAACAATACTTCACCTCTTTCAGCCTGTGCGGCACGCGAATGCTTTGGTGCCTTGTCTGCACAACTGCCCAAAATGAAAACCAGCATGGCGACCAGGAACGTGAGTGTAAAAAGACTCTGAAAAATGAATTTAGATCGCATGACTTCAAATTTTGGTTGATCAAAATGATTGTTGCCTTAAGGTAGTGTCGTTCTGCTGTCAATCAGTTAACAAAAATCACTGCATTGAATGACTTTCCTCAATTCCTATTTCGCAGCTTTTTTTCCCTTTCTTGCTTCAATCTCCCGCTTGCGCTGTGTGGCTTTTGCCCTCTCCTGCAATCGCTTTACTTCTCCCTGTGCAGCTGCCACGCGCGCGATTGGCACCCTGTACGGTGAACAGCTTGCATAGTCAAGCCCGATCAAGTTACAGAATTCCACTGACGATGGCTCACCTCCGTGTTCCCCGCAGATCCCCACAGGCATGTCCGGACGGGTCTTGCGTCCTTTTTTTAGCGCAATTTTCATCATTTCACCCACACCTTCCTGGTCAAGTACTTCAAACGGATCGTGGTGCAGAATGCCTTTTTCGAGATATACCGGGATGAACTTGGCTGCATCGTCACGTGAGTAGCCAAAGACCATTTGCGTCAGATCATTTGTTCCGAAGGAGAAGAATTCTGCAGATTCAGCGATCCGATTAGCGGTGATCACCGCACGCGGGATCTCGATCATCGTTCCTACTTTATATTCGATCTTGGCACCCCTTTCCTCGAAGATCAGTTCAACCGTATGGCGGACAATGTCTTCCTGCATTTTCATTTCCTCGATTGTGCCCGTCAGCGGGATCATGATCTCTGGCAGTGCTTTGATGCCCCGTTCCTTCAGGTTCATGGCGGCTTCTATGATCGCCCTGGTCTGCATTTCCGTGATTTCGGGATAGGTGTTGCCAAGGCGGCATCCGCGATGCCCGAGCATCGGGTTGAATTCGGACAGGCTTTCCACTTTTTCCCTGATGATCTCCAGTGAAACGCCCATGACATCAGCCATTTCTTTCTGTCCTTCAAGGTCGTGCGGGACGAATTCATGGAGCGGTGGATCAAGCAGCCTGACCGTAACCGGCAGGTCATGCATGACGGCAAAGATCTCTTCAAAGTCCTTGCGCTGGATGGGCAACAGTTTTACAAGTGCCTCCCTGCGCCCTTCGACGTCTTCAGCCAGGATCATTTCGCGCATGGCAATGATCTTATCGCCTTCAAAAAACATATGCTCCGTGCGGCAGAGGCCAATGCCCCTTGCTCCGAAGTCCCTGGCGACCTGCGCATCATGCGGGGTGTCGGCGTTTGCCTTGACCGACATCCTGGAGTGCGCGTCCGCGACTTGCATCAGGGTGGCAAAGTGACCACTCAACTCAGGGATCACTGTTTCGAGCTGCCCTTTGTATACTTCACCCGTCGATCCGTTGAGCGAGATCCAGTCTCCTTCCCTGAATGTATCGCCGTTTGCAGAAAGTGTGCGCTGGCGGTAGTCAATCTGGATGGACCCGGCTCCGGAAACACAGCATTTGCCCATTCCGCGGGCCACAACGGCCGCGTGGGAGGTCATGCCACCGCGGGCGGTCAGGATCCCCTGGGCGTTGTTCATCCCGGCAAGGTCTTCAGGGGAAGTTTCGTTCCGTACCAGGATGACCTTTTCACCATTCTGGGCATGCTCGACGGCATCATCGGCAAAGAAAACGACTTTGCCTGTGGCTGCACCCGGAGAAGCGGGCAGCCCTTTTGCGATGACGTGAGCCTTTTCAATTGCTTCCGTGTGGAAAACAGGGTGCAGGAGTTCATCGAGTTTGTTGGGCTCGATCCGCAGCAGGGCTTCCTGCTCTGTGATCACGCCTGCATCCAGCATCTCCATGGCAATGCGGACCATCGCTTCACCGGTCCGCTTACCGGTACGGGTCTGCAGGATCCAGAGTTTTCCTTCCTGGATCGTAAATTCGAGGTCCTGCATTTCCCGGTAGTGATCTTCAAGTTTATTCTGCATCACGTAAAGTTCATGGTAGACATCCGGCATCACTTCTTCCAGTGAAGGATATTCACGGGCACGTTCCTCCTCGGAAATACCAGCAAGGACAGCCCAGCGCTGCGAGCCGACTTTTGTGATCTGCCGTGGTGTCCGCACCCCGGCAACAACATCTTCTCCCTGTGCGTTGAGCAGGTATTCACCATTGAAGATATTCTCTCCTGTAGCGGCATCGCGTGTGAACGCAACACCCGTGGCAGAATTGTCGCCCATATTGCCATATACCATGGCCTGGACATTCACAGCTGTTCCCCAGTCTTCGGGGATATCGTTCATCTTGCGGTAATAGATCGCGCGTTCGGTATTCCAGCTGTCAAAGATTGCCATGATGACACCCCGGAGCTGTTCCCACGGATCTTCGGGGAAAGGAATGCCTTTCCGGTCAATAATGATCTTTTTAAACCTGTCCACGATGACTTTCAGATCTTCGGTCGAGAGTTCGGTATCATCATTCAGGCCTTTCTGTTCCTTTACATCGTCAAGGATCACTTCAAAAGGATCATGATCTTCCTTGGTTTCTCCTTTCAGGTGCATGACCACCCCCCCGTACATCTGGATAAACCTGCGGTAGGAATCCCAGGCAAAGCGCTCGTTACCCGACCTTGTGGCAAGCCCCTGGACCGTTTTGTCATTCAATCCAAGGTTGAGGACCGTATCCATCATCCCGGGCATCGAGACCCGTGCACCGGAACGAGCTGACAGCAACAGGGGATTCTGAACGTCACCAAATTTGGCACCCATGACGGATTCAATGCGTGCAATCATTTCATCCACTTCTTCATGGATAACCTTGATGGTGTGTTCCCGCCCGATTTTGTTGTATACCTTGCAGATCTCTGTTGTAATCGTAAAGCCCGGAGGTACCGGGATCCCGAAGTGATTCATTTCCGCAAGGTTGGCGCCTTTGCCTCCCAGCAGATTTTTCATGGACACATCCCCTTCAGCTTCCATGTTGCCGAAGAAGTAAACATGCTTGATTTTTTTCTTAGTTGACATCCTGTTTTAATTGTATGTTTCAAAATGGATCCGGACCTGTATCCGCAAGGCCGGGACGTCAAAAATGAGAAGAATGAAGAAGTTCAAACCTGACAGAGGTCATCAGGTAATTTGACTTATCTCATCTGCCCGGGGGAGATAGATCATGTATTTTATACAATAAGTTTTGGAAAGTCAGAACCAGGGTACAAGAAGTACTGTCCGGGAGGCGTTTCTATAACGTGGACGGGCCGTGTCGTCATCGGCCGGTTTTATGATTTGACCTATTTTTACGCCATGAAAGGACTGCGGATTTTCGGGGTTTTTCTCGCTGCTTTGTACGGGCTGTTATGCACAGGACTCTACTTCGGGCAGGAATACCTCATTTTTGATCCGGTCCCGCTCCAGGATGATTTTGAGTTCGGGAAAGGGATCGAGCTGGATATTCCGGCAGGCGGGGATGTGACGATCCATACCATGTTGCTCAAGGCAACCCACCCCCGGGGCGCTTTATTGTATTTGCACGGAAATCGGGGCAGCAACCGGAGATGTCTCAGGCAGGCAAGCATGTTTGAAGGGCTCGGATATGACATTTATATGCCTGATTACCGGGGATACGGGAAAACAGGCGGAACGATTGAATCCGAAGCGCAGCTTTACAGTGATGTGCAGGCTGTGTATGACAAGATCCGGGAAACGCATGAGGAGTCACAGATCATCATTGTCGGTTATTCACTGGGAACGGGGATGGCTTCCTACCTGGCGGCCCATCATAACCCCAGGCACCTTGTCCTCCTGGCACCCTATGAAAGCTTTATCAATTTAAAGGACCGGAGAATTCCGATCCTGCCTGATTTTATTGTCAAATACCCGCTGGACAATGCCAAACACCTGAGGGACGTGCGCTGCCCGGTCACCCTGGTGCATGGCACAGAAGACAACATCATTCCTTTCGATTCATCGGTCAACCTGCAGAAAATCCGTCCCGATGCAATCCGGCTGGTTGCCCTGGAAGGGACCGGTCACCGCAGGACGATCTTCAGCAATGAGGTCAGGGGCGTCATTTCACGGATTTAAGGGTTTGGCCATCAGGATGAATACCCCGGAAAGTGATCACAGGGAGGCCAGGAGTTTATCTTTCTGAACCTGGAACTCCTCTTCTGTGACGACGCCCTTGTCGCGCAATTCAGCCAGTCGCTCCAACTGGTCAAATACCTCTTTAGCCTTTCCAGATTTATCGGGTTCCGGCCTTGCGCCCGCAGGCTCTTCTTCCTTTTTATCCTCCGGCTTTGAATGACGCATTTTTTCAAGCTCCTGGGCAACTTTCTTTCCCTTTTCCAGCTCCTCCTCGAAGATCTTTTTAGCTTTATCAAGATTGAAATCAAACAGGTCACCACCGCCGCCAAAATGCCTTTTGAATACCTGACCGATGGCAAAGGTCGTTGCCCCGGATAGCGCAGACATGGAAATCCCCCCAAGGATGGACCCGATACCTGGAATCGTTTTTGCCAGGCTGGCGCCATAACGCGCCACAGCTGTTCCGGCAATGGAGGAGATCACGCTTTTCCCCAGTTCTTCCTTGAATTCGACCTTGTAATTTTTGGCCAGCAACCGGCACATGTCCAGTTGCACAGCAGATACTGCCACGAGATCCAGCAAAGGAACAGGCACAAATGCGGCTCCTAATGAGAGCAGGACGTGGTTCCGGATGATATCATCCGCACGCAGGTCGATGATTTCTTGTGGATTGCCCATAATGATTCATTCTGTTGTCCATTAAAGTTACGTAAAACCATTGTGTTCAGGAGCGAATACCTTGCCAAAATCATGGATCTATTCGACGTTCACCGCCCCCTGTTCGATCATCGGTTTGGGCTGGCCTGAGTATCGGGTGCATCAAGGATCAACCTGCTTTAAGGGCATCACGCTTCCGGTGCTGGATTGCAGCTTTGTAATCAGCGTGCCAGTCCCTGTTTGTTTGTGCCTGTCGAGGTCATCGGGAGAAGGATGGGTCGGGAGAAGAGCAAAAGGAGAATGATGTTGGTCGTTTTTACGTTTTATGCACTGTTTTGGCGGCTTTGAAAGCCAGTACTGCGGTCCGGACGTTTGGTTGTTGTAACCAGACATCCGCTCTTTTCGGCGGCGGTTTTTGAAAGATCAATAAGTTCAATGCTGGGATGGGCGCATCCAATCGCCGGTTTTCGTGCCCTTTAGTCACTGGAAAACCGACACCCGGGAAAATCAGATCACGGCGTATCCAATGATCAAAGTAACCGGGGGCAAAGAAACCCTCATCTTCCCGGATTGCCGATATCCTGAAAAATGCATCGTTGGATTTAATATCCTGGGTCCTACGCGATTGCTCGTATTTGCTCATCCAGAATCTTACGATTGCGTTTTCCAGTTTGCGAAGGCCTTCCATCGGGTCTGTGAAATGGGATTTTTGCGGGGCCCAGATATGGATATACCTTTTGGTGACCAGGTTGATCAACTCGGCTTTGAACACGATCGAGTCACCCTCCCTGAAATATTTTCCAAGGATCAGGTTTTCTGCATGAGTGATCATGGAAAGATGCCGGTTTTCCTCGGGTTGGATGGCCTGTCCACGCCCCGGGGAACCGGGAAAAGTGTAATTGACCACATCTGTCCCGGGAAGCTCCCGAATGCAATTCATGATCCGGTTGGCAGCGATGCTGCCGATCACAGAATCATCAGGGTTGCCAGTCAAATTGTAAAAAGGCCAAACCGTCAGTTTCGCATCATATTCAGGCGGCAGCGATGTTTGCTGTTTGGTATCGATGAAGATAGCGGCCATTGCCGTGAATGCAGCTGCGATGAGTGTGATCAGATAAACCACCCCGGTCCTGAATTTGGGTTGGACCTCAGATTTTGCCACAGCCCTTCGGTGAACCTCGCCTTTGGCGGGGATGGTCACATCAGGATGGTCCACATAATACAACCCGATGGGGTGGGGGATGTTTTTCAGGTTTTCAGAGCCGATACCGACCATGCGAAACGACCCTGGCATGTCTGTCCTTTCATAAACCTCCCGGGAAACGAGAATTCCCCCTTTCGGCGCAATGTTCTGGATCCTGGAGGCAATGTTGATCGTATCCCCGTATACAGATCCGGCATCACAGAGCACTTCCCCGGCATGGATCCCGATGCGTACTGGTATCCCTCCTGCCATGCGGAACCGGCGCTGCATCTGGATGGCGCAGGAGACCGCTTCATTTGCATTGCTGAACAAACTGAGGCTGCCATCCCCGTAAAAGTTGATGCAATCACCTCCGTAAATAGCCACACAGAACTGGATCACCTCCCTGTGGATCCTCGCCATCTCTAATCCGCGTTCCTGGTTTTGATTGCTGACAAGCGAATAACCCTCAATGTCAGTGAACAGTACGGCAGCGACTTTTTTCTCTGAAATTCTTTTCATGGCTGTTACTTTATCAAGGGCATGTGCGAGAACAGAATAGACCTTGTATTCACCTGTTTAGTGTCCTGCCACCCATATGATGTTAACCATGAAGATGCTTCATACCACCTGACAGGTGGGCTGGCTCAACAGAACGGGGCGATCATTCCAGGAAAATGGAAGATGGGGCCCAGGATGTCTGTATCCTGGTTCAAATGTTAGAAAAGGATATTCCGGTAAAGGTGCCGGATCAGGACAACAATTCCTTTACGAGGCCGGCAATCGTTTTTCCATCGGCCTTGCCGGCAAGTTTCTGGTTTGCCATGCCCATGACCCGACCCATGTCTTTCATGGAGGAGGCGCCGGTTTCCCGGACAATCCCGGAAATGATCTCCTTCAGTTTTTCCTCACTGAGCTGTTCGGGCAAATACTTCCTGATTACTTCAATTTCTTCCCTTTCGGTTTGGGCCAGGTCATCACGGCCCTGCTTTTGATAGATTTCGAGGGATTCTTGCCTTTGCTTGACCAGTTTTTGGAGCATTTTGATCTCGGCGGTTTCGTCGAGCTCTTTTCCTTCACCACTGGTCTGGAAGAGGAGAATTGCGGATTTGATCGCCCGTAAGCTGCGCATGGCAGCCTGGTCCTTGGCTTTCATTGCTTCCTTGAGGTCTGATTGGATTTTTGATTCCAGTGACATGGGATAAGGTTTTTAGTTTGAATGAAAATCGGTATACAAAGGTAAGACATTCGGATGTGAGGGGCCAGTTTACCAAACTGGGAATTGCTTTGCCTGACTATTCCACACGCGCTGCCAGTGCTAAAAAATCGGGTATGGTCAACTGTTCTGCCCTGAGGTCTGCGTATCCGAGGGATTTGAGCAATTCTTTGTCCACGAGCCCTTTAAGGGCATTGCTGAGCTTTTTCCGCCGCTGGCTGAATGCGCCCTTGACAACCTTCCTCAAAGTCCGGTATTCGACCTCAGTCGGGTGTTCCTTTCTCTTCAGCCGGATGACCATGCTGTCTACCTTCGGAGGCGGCGAAAAAGCACCCGGTTTCAGGGTCATCATGGACTCTCCAGTGTAGTAGGCCTGTGTGAGCACACTGATGACACCGTATGTTTTGGACCCATGGGATGAGATGATCCGCTGTGCCATTTCCTTCTGGAACATGCCGACCATTTCGGGGATGCGTGCGCGGTACTGCAACATCCGGAAGACGATCTGGCTGGAAATGTTATAAGGGAAATTGCCTGCAAGGGCGAAGGGCTCTCCCTCAAAAAAGGGATCCATATTCACTTTGAGAAAATCTCCCTGAATGAAGGTGACTTTGCCGGATTCTGCCATGGGAGACAAGGTCTCCAGCATATCCCTGTCAAATTCGATGGCAATGAGATCCGCGGGAAGGTCCAGCAGGTATTTTGTCAGGATGCCCTGTCCGGGGCCCACTTCAACCACGTGGCTGTAACCTTCGAATGTGAGGAAGGAAGCAATTTTTTCTGCGATTTCAGGCCGGGTTAACAGGTGCTGGCCAAGTGATTTCTTGAGCTTTTTGATTTGGACGAAGTTCTTGCGTTTCAATGATTCTGTCGTGAAGGTACAATCATCCGCTGATTTCTTTGGCCAAACCATTACCTTTCGCAAAAATCAGATCTATTGAAGGAGCTATGAGATTCCAGGATACAGTAGTACTCATTACCGGAGGGGCGAGGGGCATTGGCCGGGCAGCATCAATCGCTTTTGCAAAAGAAGGTGCCCGGGTGGCTGTAAACTACAGAAGCCAAACGCAGGCCGCAAATGCTTGCCTTGACCTGCTCGAAGGAGACGGGCACAAGGCATATCAGGCTGACCTTGCTGATCCCGCCGCCATTCACGCAATGGTTGAACAGGTTGTGGATGATTTCGGACGAATCGATGTGCTCGTCAATAATGCCGGCATTCATGAGACACATCCCATCGACAAGGTGGACTATCAAACCTGGCAGAAGGAATGGCAGGATACGATCGGGGTGAACCTGATCGGTGCGGCCAATATCACGTACTGTGTATCCCAACACATGATGCGGGCCGGAAAAGGGCACATTGTATTCGTGAGTTCAAGGGGTGCATTCCGTGGCGAACCAGATCAGCCTGCATATGGTGCGAGCAAGGCCGGAATGAACCAGATGGCCCAGTCCCTGGCCCAAAAGCTGGCACCCTACGGAATTTTCTGTGGGGTCGTGGCTCCTGGATTTGTGGAGACGGACCTTGCCCGGGAAATTCTGGAAGGCCCACGTGGGGTGGGCATCCGGGCACAGTCACCTTTTCAGCGGGTTGCAAAACCTGAAGAAGTGGCTCACGCCATCCTTTTCCTGTCGGAAAATAAAAGCCTATTCCTGTCGGGTGCGATCATTGATGTCAATGGAGCGTCTTACCTGAGGAGCTGATTTTACCTGAGTTTGAATGTGATGTTGTAGGCTCCCAGGTCCTTCATTTTCTCAAAATCCATTTTGACGGTAACGGCATTCTTTTCCCTTTTTTCAATGACCAGGCCTTCAGCCTGGACATCCTTGATTTTGCGCGCGAAGGAATAGTCCGTCCGGAAATTGAACATTTCACCCAAACCGGATAGCATTTCTTCCCCTTCCATGCCTTCCATTCCACCCATGTCCCCAAAAGGGGATTGATCCGATTTTTCTGAACGATGGGTCAGGGTTTTCTTGTTTTCCAGGATAAATGGTTTGAAGTCGGGAGACGTATCGTCCGTGTTAAACGAGAACCCATCACCGCCCATACCTGAACCCATTTCATTGAACAGCTCATCCATTTTGTCCTGGGAGGCATTCAGTGCATCCAGCCCGTCAAATTTGTATTCTACAACAAAGGCTCCTTCGTCAATGGGTTCGATAAAGACGTCGGAGATCCCTTCGATGCTTTCATATTTTCCCTTGAGATCGACACTGTCGATTCCCTTGAAGATCTCCATCATCATGTCGGTATCTTCCATGGACCCGGTGGTATCCATCATGGACATGAACGCAAGGGCCTCTGACATATTTACAGTCATCTTGAAGGTGCCGGAATAGTTCTTGTTAAAATGGATCTTCTGGTGGATGCTGCAGCTTTGGAAAGCCATTACGGAAGCGACAGCTGCAAGGACAAATAATATTTTCTTCATGAATCGGGTATTTAAATAATGGATGAATTGGTTCTCCTTACAATTTCGAGGGAGTTCCAGGTCAAAGATCAGAAAATTATTCCCATTTCAGGGTATTGATCAGGTGCGCTACATCCTCTTTTACAAATTCAGCGACAGGTTGGATGCTGTCCGGGTTGACCCTGGCATTAAAATACAATGAAGCTTTGAGGAAATGCGTTGTGGAATCGGTCAGGAAAAACTGCATGGGGCTTGCCGCACGTCCCGAGAATTCCATGAGCAAGCCGCCTGTTCCGTAGGGATTGCCGACGACCATTTCATCCATGTAATTTGAACGCTGGTTGATCTTGTCCGCCATGACATAGGCATCCTCCATCAGTTTTGACAGGCTGCTTTCACCCCCGACCGCAAAGTAGCTGCAATGAAGGCGGGCATCGAATGGCTGATAGACCACATCAAACCAGCAGGCATGATCCGGCTTGCCTTCGTAAACCTGCTGGTCAAACTCGATATGCGCGTAGGTTGGAAAGAAAAATGTGAACGGGCAATGCGGCGATTGAAATTCCTGGTATGTCCGTTCGGGGTAGTTGACCTTCGGGTAGGCCCGCGGTTTTGGATAATAGCTCCGTTCCCCGCAGCTGGCGGCAAACAGGGATAAAAGGAATATCACGATGATTGATGTCGATCCGTTCATGGTGGTTCCCCGGCTATGTTAGTTCAAGTTTGACTTTACTGATCCGCTTCTTTGTAACGGTCTGAACGGTCAGTTTGATATCCTC